>CABXTT010000013.1 GCA_902515155.1 uncultured SAR86 cluster bacterium
TCTGTCCTAAAAGATTTACAAAATGACTATCCTGATATGTTTAAAATTTTATGCACCTTCCCAGTTCCATTTAGAGAGTTTGATGAAAAAAATGAAACTTTCGCGAATGAACCCATTGTAAGGTTAAACTCTCAAAATAAAATTATTGGATTTAGATTTTCAAACCAGTTGATGCAAATGATTAACCCACAAATGCATGATTTAGACTCATTTTATTTGGCTTATCATGAGCTTTGCAACAGATTAAATAGTGAAAAGTATAAATCAAAATTTCGACTTAAATCAGGTCATATACTTTTAGTTTATGGTCATAGAGTTTTACATGGTAGATGTGAATTTACGCCTAATGGAAGACGTCATCTTCAAGATGCTTATTACGAAATGGATAACGTTGAAAATAATTTAGTTCTATATAAAAATCAAATAGGAAATCAAATTGATAAAAAAAGTTGAATTTACATCAATGAATGATGGTACAAAAAATGATTATGATCTCATAGCAATCCATGATTCTCAAAATGAAAGACAGTTATTAGATAGAATTATTAATTGGCTTAAAATGATGGACGGAGAATCCCCATATAAAATCAGTAGATTACAGCATTGCTTGCAAACTGCCACAAGAGCAGAAAATGATGGCGCAGACACAGAAACAATAGTTTGTGCTCTAATGCATGATATTGGAGATGTCATATCTCCATCAAATCATTCTCAAGTTTCTGCAGCATTGCTTAGGCCATATGTTAGCAAAAAAAATTACTGGATAGTTTTAAATCATGGATTATTTCAGGGGTATTACTGGATGCATCATTATGATGAGAATAGAAACCTTAGAGATAAGTATAAAGACCATCCTTATTATCAAGATTGTGTAGATTTTTGTTCTAAATGGGATCAGAAATCGTTTGATCCAGACTTTGAAACAAAGCCTTTAGAATATTTCAAGCCAATGATAAAAGAAATTTTTTCAAGAGAGCCTAGACCATTTGTTTAAATGTTTAAGTACCACAGAATGTTCTGTAAGGAATGTCAGATTCAGGAGGTGGTCCTGAAAATGATTCAAGTCCAAAAACCTCATCATAAGGATTTTGCAATATTGAATATAAATTGGTAAATGGCTCTATATTATCATCAGATACTGCTGCTTTGAGAGCTTCTTCAACTTTGTGATTTCTCGGAATATAAATGGGATTTACTTTGTTCATTGAAAATGCAATTTTCTCATAATCAATTCCTTCTTGAGATAATCTTTCTTGCCAAGTCATCATCCAGCCATCAAACCTTCTAGAATTATTAAATAATTTTTTAATTGATTTACTGTCTCCAATTAATGACTTTGCTAGTAATCTAAAGGTAATAGTGAAATCAACTTTTTCCTCCTCCATTATTTCAAGAAAGCCTATAATTAGTTCAACATCATTTTGTTCTTCTTTTGATAGACCTATTTTTGATCTCATTATGCTTAACCAATAGTTTGTATATACAGGTTTTATTAATTGAAGGACCTCAGTAAGCAACTTAATAGACTCATCTTTATTTTTACTAATTAAAGGTAGTAAAGCTTCTGCTAATCTCGTTAAATTCCAGGTTAATATTCCTGGTTGATTTCCATATGCATACCTTCCATTAGCATCAATCGAACTAAATACTGTCGATGGATTGTAAATATCCATAAAAGCGCATGGTCCATAGTCGATTGTTTCACCAGATATAGTCATGTTATCTGTATTCATCACACCATGAACGAAGCCAATACTCATCCATTTAGCTACTAAAGATGCTTGTTCGTTACAAACAGCAGCAAAAAAGGCTAAGTAAGGATTTTCTACATCTGCAGTTTCTGGAAAATGTCTATTGATAGAGTAATCTGCTAATTTCTTAATTACATTCTTGTCTTCTAATTTGCTTGCATATTCAAAGGTCCCAATTCTGATATGACTTGCTGCCACTCTTGTTAGTATGCCTCCTGGCAAAATATCTTCTCTCAAAACATTTTCTCCAGTTTTAACCGCAGCAAGTGATCTCGAAGTTGGTATACCTAGAGCATGCATACTTTCACTAATAAGATATTCTCTTAACACTGGTCCCAAAGCTGACTTACCATCTCCTCTTCTTGAAAATGGGGTTTGCCCACAGCCTTTTAATTGAATATCTCTTCTGAGTTTATTTGCATCAATTACCTCGCCAAGAAGGATAGCTCTTCCATCTCCCATCTTAGGATTGTAATGACCAAATTGATGACCTGCATAAGCTTGAGAAATCTGAATTGATCCTATTGGAGCTTTATTACCTGAAAAAAATTGCAATCCTTCATCAGAGTTAAGGTGCAAAGGATTAAGATTTAGTTCTTCTGCTAACTGATAGTTAAAGAATAGCATCGAAGGTGATGAAACAGATTCAGGCCTACATTTTTCATATAAACTACCTAAACTATCAACAAAAGAATGTTCGAAACTAAAATTTAATTTATCTTCTAACATTCTTAGTCAATAAAAGAAGTAAACGCATCTATACTATCTCTTGAAGTCCTATAATTATTAATTGGATGCTCATTATTTGGATAACCCATAGCAATTCCACACCAAATCATTTCATTATTAGGACAATCAATAACTTTTTTAACCGTTTTTGGATAAATAGACCAAGACTCTTGAAGACATACTCCTAAACCTTCATCAATAGCAGTAAGCCATAAATTTTGCAGGAACATGCCAACATGACCCCATCCATTTTGAGCAAATGATTTATCTATGGTTACAATCATTCCAATTGGTGCTCCAAAAAATTTAAAATTTTCTCTTACCTGTTTCAATCTAGTATCGATATCATCTCTTGCAATTGATAAAGCGTCATACATATCTGCTGCGCATTGAGACCTTCTTTTTTTATACTCTTCTGCTAAAGGTTTTGGATAAATCTCGAATTCGATATCCTCTTGAACTCCGGTATCGTAATTATTCAAGGCTTGAGTTATTAGTTCATTTTTAGAATTATTTCCAAGCACATAAACCTTCCAAGGCTGTATGTTTCCTCCAGATGGCGCAGAATTGGCAGTATCTAAGATAGACTTTACTTTTTCAAAACCAACATCTTTATCTAAAAAACTTCTTACTGAATATCTAGATTCTATTAATTGTTTTATATTCATATTTTTTCTATTATTTTATTAACAATTCATTGTTGCTTCTTATATAATTTATATCAATCAATTTTAGGGATAATCATATGAACGGAGATATGCAAAAGTGGACACCAAATATAGCTAGCATTATTGAACATGCTAAGGAATTCCATCCTACAAAGGAAGTAATAAGCAGGATGGTATCAGGTGAGGTCCATAGAACTAACTACGAAGAAGTTTGCATTAGATCAAGAAAACTTGCTTCTGCATTAGAAAAGGATGGATATAAAAAAGGTGATGTACTTGCAACAATAGCCTTAAATACTTATAGACATTTAGAAATGTACTATGGTATTTCTGGTATGGGTGCAATTTGTCATACTTTAAATTTCAGACTTCACCCCGAACAGGCTGTTTACATTATTAATCATGCTGAAGACAAAATAATTTTTTGTGAAGCTCCTTTTATACCAATTATGGAAGGACTAAAAGATCAGCTTCCTTGTGTTGAAAAATATATTATTCTTTGTGATGAATCAGATATGCCTGAAACAGGTCTAAAGAATGCTATTTCTTACGAAGAATATATCAAAGATGGAGATGAAAATTATGAATGGCCAGCAATGGATGACGATGCTGCTTGTGGACTTTGTTATACGTCTGGTACTACCGGTAATCCAAAAGGAGTACTGTATTCACATAAATCAAATATTCTTCATGCACAAGCCTCACTTACAGCAATGAGCATAAGTCCTAATGAAACTATATTGATGGTCGTTCCATTATTTCATGTCTTAGCATGGGGAATTCCATACTATGGTCCCATGTATGGATCCAAACTCGTCATGCCTGGAATGCAGATGGAAGGGGAGCCCTTATATGATCTTATTGAAAAAGAGGAAGTTACTCTAGCATTTGGTGTTCCAACTATTTGGATGGGACTACTCGCTTACTGCAGAGATAACAATAAAATTTTAAGTTCAGTAACCAATACAATTATTGGCGGAGCTGCATTATCTTTATCAACTCTTCAAGAATTTGATGAAGTGCATGATGTAAATGTTATTCATGCTTGGGGTATGACAGAGATGAGTCCTTTAGGAACTACAAATGTTCCTACTCCACAAATGGATAAAATGACTAAAGAAGAAAAATATGCTGTTCAATTAAAGCAGGGTAAGCCAATATATGGAGTTGAACTAAAAGTTGTAGATGATGCCGGGGTTGAGCTTCCAAAAGATGGAAAATCGCAAGGCCACTTAATGGTAAGAGGGCCATGGATTTTGCAAAGATATTTTAAAGCAGAACAAGATGCTGTTGATGAAAATGGTTGGTTTGATACGGGGGATATTTCTGTCTTAGATCAAGATGGTTACATGACAATTAAAGATAGAGCAAAGGATGTTATAAAGTCTGGCGGAGAGTGGATCAGCTCCATTGACCTTGAAAATGCTGCTTTTGGACATCCTGAAATAGCAGAAGCATGTGTTGTTGGCATACCTCACCCTAAATGGGATGAAAGACCAATGCTATTTGTTGTTACAAATGATGGAGAGCCCATTGAAAAAGATAGTATTCTAGAATTTCTCGCTTCAAAAGTAGCTAAATGGTGGTTGCCTGATGAAATAGTTTTTATGAAAGAATTGCCACATGGAGCAACTGGAAAACTTCAAAAGTTTGAATTGAGAGATGAATATAATAATCATTATATGGACAAATAGATGCTTAAAATTATTAAACCGTCAGAAATAGAATCAGCCATAGGTACTGAAATTGGAACTTCAGAGTGGGTAACAATCAATCAGGATATGATTGATAAATTTGCAGAAGCAACAATGGATAACCAATTTATTCATGTAGATCCTGAACAAGCAGCACCAATTTTTGGATCTACTATTGCTCATGGCTTTCTTTCTCTTTCCTTGGTAGCTGGAATACCATTTAATCAAGAGATGGGATTAGTTATAGAGGGAACAAAAATGGGCCTTAATTATGGGCTTGATAAGGTCAGATTTTTAAGTCCAGTACCGGTTAATTCTGAAGTAAGAATAATTATGAAGTGTCTTGATATCACTGAGAAGAATGTTAATCAATACTTGATGAAAACCGAAGTTACGATGGAGATAAAGGGTGTTGAAAAGCCTGCTTATGTGGCAGTAACATTAAGCATGTTTGTGCTTTAATAGTTTTTTAATTAAGTAGCTTTCTAAGTATCTCATTTACACTTTGAGGATTTGCTTTACCTTGAGTTTCTTTCATCACTTGACCAACAAAGAAACCAAATAACTTATCTTTTCCACATCTATAGGCTTCAACTTGCCCAGGATTGTCATTAATAATTTTATTAGCTATGCTCTCTAAAATAGACTCATCTTGAATCTGCACTAAACCTTTTTCTTTAATTATATTGTCTACATCATTCCCAGATTCCCAAATATCTTCGAGGACTGACTTAGCAATCTTTCCAGATATAGTCTTATCCGAGATCCTTTCAATTAACGTAGCAAAATTAATTGAAGTTAATTTAGAATCCTCTATATCAATATTATCTTTATTTAGAAGAGCGCTAACATCTCCAACCAGCCAATTAGCTACTAATTTTGAATCGTCTGTTTTTGAGCAAGCATCTTCAAACATATTTGCCATTGTCTTGGATGACGAAATTATTTTTGCTTCGGATTCTTCTAAATTAGCCTCAGAAATATATCTTTTTTCTTTCTGACCAGGAAGTTCTGGAAGATTTTCTTTAATTTCATTTAATTCCTCATCAGTTATAACAACGGGAAGTAAATCAGGGCAGGGGAAATATCTATAGTCATTAGCTTCTTCTTTTGATCTCATTGATCTAGTCTCATTTTTTACGTTGTCATATAGACGAGTTTCTTGAACTACAGATTCTCCAGATTCAATGACTCTAATTTGTCTTTCTATCTCAAAGTTAATTGCTTTCTCGATAAACTTAAATGAATTCAAATTTTTAATTTCTGCTCTTGTTCCTAATTCTTTATCTTCAGTTTTCTTAATTGAAACATTTACATCACATCTCATAGACCCTTGAGCCATTATCCCATCACATATATCTAAAAAAGTTACAAGTTGTTTTACAGCTTTAAAATAAGCAACTGCTTCTTTGGCATTAGATATTTCTGGCTCAGAAACTATCTCTAATAGTGGCGTACCAGCCCTATTTAAATCAACTCCAGTTTCTCCTTCAAAAAGATCATGAATAGATTTTCCAGCATCTTCTTCTAAATGCGCCCTTGTGATATTAATAATCTTTTCCTGATCTCCAACCATTATTTTAATTGAACCTTTGCCAACAATTGGCATTCCCATTTGAGTAATTTGATAACCTTTTGGTAAATCAGGATAAAAATAATTTTTTCTATCAAAAGATGATGTTTGATTAATTTCTGCATTTGTAGCTAAACCAAAACGTATTGCTTTATAAAATGCATCCTTGTTGGCTACTGGAAGAACTCCTGGTAGTCCCATATCAATCAAATCGACATGAGTATTTGGCTCGGCACCAAATCCTGTCGAGCCTCCAGAGAATAGCTTTGACTCAGTAGAAAGTTGAACATGAATTTCCAATCCTATTACAGTCTCCCAACTCATCAATTTATATCCCCACTTGGTGTTTTTAAGTGCCAGTCTGAAGAAATTTGGAAATTATGAGCAATTTGAAGAAGCTTACTTTCTTGTAAAAAATTACCAATTAATTGAAGTCCTATTGGTTTACCATCAACCATTCCATTAGGAATAGATAGTGCAGGTAAGCCAGCTAAATTAGCAGGGATTGTAAACAAGTCTTCAAGATACATCTGTATTGGATCATCACCCTTAGATCCTGAGCTAAATGCTGCGCCTCGTGTTGTTGGTGTCATAATGGTGTCTACTTTTTTAAAAGCATTATCAAAATCATTTTTAATTAATCTTCTTACTTGTTGAGCCTTTTTATAATATGCATCATAAAATCCTGCAGACAGAACATAAGAACCTATCAGAATTCTTCTTTTAACTTCATCTCCAAAACCTTCAGATCTTGTTCTGATATAAAGATCTTCTAGATTTTGAGGATTTTCACATCTTTTACCAAATTTAACTCCATCAAATCTTGATAGATTTGATGAGCATTCAGCAGGAGCAACTACATAATATGTAGGCACAGATAACGAAATATTTGGTAAAGATATCTCTACAAATTCAGCTCCAAGAGATTCATAATGCTTTTTTGATTCTTCAAATACTTGTGCAACGCTATTATCAAGCATTGATAAATCAAACTCTTTTACGATTCCTATTTTTAAGCCTTTAATTGAAGTTGAAAGATCAGAGGTAAAGTCAGGAATTTCTTCATCGAGTGAAGTTGTATCCCTAAGGTCATGTGAACACATTTCATTGAGCATAATCGCACAATCCTCTGCAGTTCTTGCCATTGGTCCGGCTTGATCAAGACTTGAGGCAAAAGCAATCATTCCCCATCTTGATATTCTTCCATATGTTGGTTTTAATCCAGTTATTCCACACAGAGATGCAGGTTGTCGGATCGATCCGCCTGTATCTGTTCCAGTTGCTGCAGAGACTATTCCTGCTGCAACTGCTGCTGCAGAGCCTCCTGAACTTCCGCCTGGAACTAAATTACTTCCCCATGGGTTTGCTACATTTCCATAGAAACTCGTTTCATTAGATGAACCCATGGCAAATTCGTCCATATTTGTTTTTCCTATTGATATACATCCAGCATTTTCTAAATTCTCAATAACAGTAGCAGAATAGGGTGGTATAAAGTTTGAAAGCATTTTTGAACCGCAAGTGGTTCTTAAATCTTTTGTACAAAAAAGATCTTTCTGAGCTATTGGGATACCAGCTAAATTACCTGAAGATTTATTTTTATCTAATTCTTCAGCTTTTTTTAAACTCATTTCTTCATTTAATGTAACAAAAGCATTCAAATGAACATTTGATTTAATTAATGAATATGTATCTTTAACTAATTCTTTATTAGAAATATCTTTATTTTTAAGCATTGTTAAAAGATCTTTAATGGTTTTAAATTGAATGCTCATTCAACCACCCTTGGGACTAAAAAATAATCCTCATTAGATTCAGGCGCTCTCTCAAGAAAGGTATCTTTTCTATTTTTTGCTGTGACTTTATCATCTCTTGTTTTAGCAGTTTTCTCTAAAGGGTTAGTCAAAACACTAATTCCATTAGTATCAACAGAGTCGAGTTGATCTACAAACTTTATAATGTTTTCAAGATCTTTAGTAATTTTGTCTTCATTTTTTGGATCAATCGCTAGTCTTGATAGATAAGCAATGGTTGTAACTGTTTTCTTGTCCATATATAGGATATTATTATAAATTAGTTGAGCGATGTTAACTCAACTTAATAGTTATTTACATATATTTAAAGGGAATACCGTGGAATTCAACATTTTTAAGACAGTAAGGGGTTATTTTTCGAATGATCTTTCTATAGATCTAGGTACTGCAAACACCCTTATTTATACTAAAGATGTTGGAATTGTTCTTGATGAGCCTTCTGTGGTTGCTATTAGAGAATCCAGGGGCCAGAAAACAGTTGTTGCAGTTGGAACAGAAGCAAAAAAAATGCTTGGTAGAACCCCTGGAAACATAAAAGCTATCAGACCATTATCTGAAGGAGTTATCGCTGACTTCCAGGTTACTGAAAAAATGCTTCAGCATTTTATAGCCAAAGTTCATGAACAAAGATTTATCAAACCAAGTCCAAGGGTGCTTGTGTGTGTTCCCTGTAGATCAACTCAAGTTGAAAGGAGAGCAATTAGAGAATCCGTTTTGGGTGCTGGAGCACGTGACGTAAAATTAATAGAAGAGCCTATGGCCGCAGCAATTGGTGCTGGCTTACCTGTTGAGGAAGCTAGTGGGAATATGGTTGTAGATATTGGTGGTGGCACATCTGAAATCGCTATTCTTTCTCTAAATGGAGTTGTCTATTCAGAATCGGTAAAAATTGGTGGAGATAAAATGGATGAATCTATAACTTCCTGGATAAGAAGAAATTATGGGTGCGTTATTGGAGAATCAACTGCTGAAAAAATTAAATATACAATTGGATGTGCAACACAAGAATCAGAAAAACTTGAGATGTCTATAACAGGTAGAAACCTTGCAGAAGGAATTCCCGAAACGTTTACCATTAATAGTGAACAAATTTTTGATGCAATGAAAGATCCCTTATATGGAATAGTCAGAGCAATTAGGAATGCTTTAGAGCTTTCACCTCCAGAGTTAGCTGCTGATATTGCTGAAAGAGGAATAGTTCTTACAGGTGGAGGGGCTTTGATGAGAGACTTAGATAAATTAATATCAAGCTCAACAGGAATACCAGTAATTGTTGCCGAAGATCCATTAACTTGCGTAGCAAGAGGAGGGGGTCAAGCTCTCGAAATTATGGACAAGTATAATATTGATCTTCTTTCTTCTGAGTAAAAAAAATGGCTAGGGTGGCACCCACTACTGGTTCAAAAATCTTATATTTATTGTGTTTGATTATTGGATCACTTCTTTTATACATAGATATAAACTACAAGATCTTTGAAGGAGTTAAAAATAACTATAAATCAGCTCTTATAACCTCATCTTATCTTGCAAAAAGTCTAACAATCGATCCTTTTGTTTATATATATGAGCTATCTAAGTTGAAAAGTACACTAATCGATGAGAATAAAAAATTAAAAAGGGAATTGGATGAGAGTTATCTTTCTAACTTTATAATATCGAGAGAAACTAAATTTTTTTCAGATAGCAGCTCTATTGAAAAACTTTTAGATTTTTATAACTTGGACAAGGTCTTCCATCTGTCAGAAATTAAATATTTTGATACAGAGAAATATTTTTGTTGCGATCAGCATAGGCTATTTATCCAATCAGTAACACCATCTAAAAAAAATTTTACAGGAAGCCCAGTTTTTAATAGTTCAGGAATAGTAGGTCAAGTAATATATGATAATGGTATAAAGGAAGTGATGCTATTATCTGATAGCACTCATTCTTTTCCAGTATTTTCAGATGATTATTTTTGTAATGCTTCTGGCACAGGATCTCCAGGACTTATATCTTGTAGTTATAGCTCATTAATATGGCCCAAACCAATCTTTGAAGGGCAAAAATTTTTTTCATCTGGTATGGGAGGTATATATCCTAGAAATGTTTATGTAGGAGCTGCAAAAAATATAAAGAAAATTGATGATGTAAATATTAAGTTTGATATAGTCCTAGCAACGGATCCGTTAAAAGAGAATAACTTAGCAATATTAGAGAACCAATGAAGAATTTAAGTTTATTTAAGATTTTTATACTTTTATTTATCTCAAATTTTTTTGAGTCATTGCTTGCTCCTTTTTTTATAATTTTAAACATTATCGTACCAGTTACGTTTTTATTTTTTAGTTTTATAGCTTACAACTCAAGAACTAATTTTAATGCAATAACTTCTTTTGTTTTGGGAATCTATGTTGATCTTATTTCAGATTCTTTTTTTGGTTTAAATGCTATCCTCTTCAGTCTATCAAGCTTTGTAATAAATAGTTATTCAAACACTTTTAAATTGTTTTCTTACCTTCAAATATGTATCTTCTTTGGGATTACTTCAACTTTTTATATAGGCTTTTTGAATTTATTTATTAATGTTCAAAATTTTTCTTACCCTGTTTTATTTGTGAGCTTTATTTTTAATACATTTTTATGTCTGATTTTAAGTATGAGTAAATTTTATATCCCAAACTTATCAATTAATAAGAGGATATAACCGTTAATAGTATGATTAAAAGAGTATTTAAATATCTTTTGATATCAGCTATTTCATTTATAGCTATATTATTGCTCTTTTACATTTTCTTTATTAATAGACCGGATCTAGCTATAAAGTCCTATGATCAGTTTTTCCTCCTTAACAGTTCGATAGAAATAAAATCTGTATCGTCAAATAAAAATTTCTTAAATCCCAGCTTCACTATTGAAGATATAAATATAAAAAATAAGAATAATACTTTGGTAGCATTGCCCAAAATTACTATTGGCATAAATATTATTAAATCATTAGTACAAGATCATTTGGTGCTATCTTCGCTTGAAATTGATTCATATGAATTTAGTAATAATGCCTCTGGAGGCAGTTTCAATAATATTCATATTTCTGGTGCAAATCTAAATTTTACTAGTTCAGACATCCAGATTAGATCTGACTTTTTTGAAATTCTTTCTTCTGATACAGGTCTCATAATAGTTTTTGATAATGGAGAAATGAACTCTTTTCCATATGATAAATTAAATCTTTTTATCGATACTCCTAATAATAAGATCTTTTATTCAAGCGAGCATTATATTGATAATAATATTATTAATAATTTAGAACTGTTTGATCTAAGCGCATTTGCTATTTCTGATATTAATTTAAAACTTTTTACAAAAGGATTATTTAGACTTGATACAAATGATTCTCAACGATTTAGCAAAATTATCTTTAATGACACAAGTTTTACAAGTAATGCTGGATTCAAGGTCGAGAGCATAAAGTCCGAACTTTATTCAAATATAGACCAATCTCTTGTTGGTCTTTTTACTTCATCTATTCCAGATCAAAAAATAAAGGGAAGTTTATCATACACAACAGACCAAAAATTATTGATAAGGTCTAATTTGCTAATTGATATGAAAAATATCTTGGAACCTAATACATACATAAATTTAACTGGCAATGAATCATTTTCATCACTAATCCAAATAGTAAATAAAAAGATATCAATGACATTGTCATCAGAGCTAAAAAGAACAAACATTAGTTCCTCCTTGCCTATGTTAAATAAACCATCTATGACACCACTTAAAACATCGATTTTCATAAATGACTTAACAGAACCTTCCTATGATATAAAAAATAAAATTTTCTCAGCAAATATCGACAAAAATAATTTTGGATATTTTTCTTATGGAAATTATTTTGATACAGAGATTCTAAATAAAAATCACGACGATGGATTTTATGTTTATCTTAGTTTCAACAAAATTTCATTAGATGATTTAGATTATTCATCTGCAGGTAAAGGAAACTCAAATATAAAAATAGTAAAAATTAATTCAAAAGAGCTAAATATTCTAAATAATAAATTTGCTAATCAGCAAATAAAAATAGATTTGAGTAAAAAAACTATTAATGCAGAAATTACAGGGAAGGATCTAAATGGAAAAATTGATATAGATCCTTCTGGGTTCACAAAAATTTATATCGAAGATTCAAGGTTAAATTTACTGAATTTAAATTTTTCTGGACTACAAGCCGATGATATAACTTCAGATACTATTAATATTAGATTTATAGGTAAGGATATTAGAACAGAAGATGATTATTTTAAAAACATAGATTTTTATTTACTAAGTAACAAGACAATTACCACGATTGACGATATTAATATAAAAAGCAATCGCTTAAAGGTGAGCCCATATAAAGCCAATAAAAAAGCATATATTAGTTTCAACAGAGATAAGGATCTCTATAAAGTTAGAGGTTTATATGAGATTAATAATGGACTAGGAATTTTAAAGAATATATCAAATTATGACTTTAGTTTTTTAAATACAGAACTAAATGTTCAATGGACTAGTTTGAGCAATCTTATAAATTTAGAAGGCGACATAGATTTTCTTGTAAAGGATATTTACTTAGACAGAGATATTCCAGATTCAACATTTTTAAAAGCACTAAAAGTATTGAATTTAAATGCTGTAATAGATGCAGTGAATGATCAAAGTAACTCGAAAAAAAATGACGTTTTAAAAATTAATAGAGCCTCTGGGAAAATAGTCCTCAGCGAAAGCAGAGGATTTATCCCTGAATCAATAATTCTAGAGACAAATGAAGCAAGTATGAAATGGTCGGGAGATGTATTAAAAAATAAACAAGGTGAGATGAACGAATTAAGACTCAACTTGGGAATGAGATTAAAGATATCTGAAAACATTCCCTGGTATGCTGCAATAATAGGAGGCATGCCTGCGCTTGCAGGCGGGATAGTTTTTGAAAATATATTTGAAGATACCCTTGATGACGTCTCCACCATAAACTTTAAAGTAGAGGGTACAGTTGACGATCCTAACTTAATTAGACTAGATTAAAAAAATAGTCGCCAGCCCAAGAAATGATAGAAAACCTACTACATCAGTAACAGTTGTAACTACAACACTTCCTGCAATTGCTGGGTCTTGTCTAAGGCGTCTTAAAATCAAAGGCACGAATATACCGGCAATAACTGAGCTTACAAGATTAATTATCAATGCGCATGAGATTAAAATAGCTAAAATAATTTCTCCAAACCACATAAAAGTTATTAGACCCACAAGAACTGAAAGAACAATTCCATTAAGAATTGAAACTGCTAATTCTCTTTTAAAAAGCCATCGAAGGTTAGAAGAATTTATTTGCTCCAAGGTTAAACCTCGCAGAACGATTGTTAGAGTCTGAGTTGCTGCAACACCCCCCATACTTGCAACAATTGGCATGAGGATAGCTAAATATACAATTTGCTCTAAAACATCTTGAAAAATATTTATAGTTACAGAGGCAATAAAAGCTGTGAATAAATTCATACTTAACCAAAAAACTCTACTTTTTGCTGCTCGGCCTGGTGGTGCAAAAGTATCTTCTGCGACACCAGCCATACCTAAAAAATTTTGATCAGCGTCTTCTCTTATAACATCCACAACGTCATCAATGGTTACTCTTCCAAGTAGTTTTCCTGATTCATCAATAACTGCAGATGAAATTAGATCATTTCTTTCAAAAATTATTGCTACTTCTTTATCATCTTGATCAACAGACAATGGAACAATTTCAGTTTCCATTACTTCTCTTACCGTTAAGGACAGTTGACTAGTTATTATTTTACTTATGGACAATTCACCAACATAGTGATCATCTTTGGTGACAACAAAAATTTTGTCTGTGTTTTCGGGAAGCTCTTCTTGACCTCTGAGATAATTTATTACAACTTCCATAGTATGATTTGGACGAACGCTAATAACATCAGTGTTTAATAGTCCTCCAGCTGTGTTGTCAGGATAAGTTAATCCTTGCTCAATTCTTTTTCTATCTCTAAGCGACATTTTAGAGAGAATTAAATTCATTCTTTCTTCAGGTAAGTTTTGAAGAATATCTACAATCTCATCTAGCTCTAGTTCTTTTACAGCCTCCGACAATTCTTCATTAGAAATATTAGATACTAAATCTTGTTGTATTTCTTCTCCAAGATCAGCTAAGACATCTCCTTCCTCATTAGTTTCCAATAAAGAAAATAATAAATTTCTTTGTTTTGGTGGAGATGATTCAAGTGCATGCGCAATTTCTGAGGATGACATTTTATTTAATAATCTTCTTATTTGATTAAGTGAGAGATTAGACGAATCATCTAAGATTAGCTTAAGATTATTTTTACTAATGTTATCCATTAAAAATATTCTAACCCATAGATAATAAAATTATCTATTTCTTGAGGAGGGGATATTTAGTTTCTTTCTATACTTAGTTATTGTTCTTCTTGCTAAATTAAAACCCTTTTTATTTAGTTCTAACAGGATTTTATTATCACTTTTTGGATTTTTTTCTTCTTTAATAATATTATCTATTAATTGCATAAGCTGAAGAGGAGTAACACTTCTTGTTTTTGAAACTGAAGATACCAACAACGATTTCAAAGGAATAATACCTTTTGGTGTATCAATATATTTAGACCTCAATATTCGAGAAACGGTTGATGGATGTATTCCTAACTCTTCAGATAATTCTTTATTAGTAAGAGGATTAATTTTTAATGGATTTTCTTCAAGAAATGATATTTGTTTTTTACAAATGAGTTCACCAACATCCCTTACAGTATCATTTCTTTTTTTAACTGAAGATAGTAACCATTTAGCATCTTGAATTTTTTCAGATATTTCTTTGTTAGGATTTTTCTTTAATTCATGAATGCTCTGTTCAACAAGCTGACTATCTATGGTTATTTTAGGAAAGTTTTGATCTAAAAAATCTACTGATAATGAATTTTTATCAAGACGAATTTTTAAATCTGGAATAATAAAATTTGTTTGCTCATAATTAAGACCTGGACTTAAATCACAAGATTTAATTAAAGTTATCGCATTATCAATTTTTGATTCAGAGTAACCTAATTTAATAAAATCATTTTTAATATTTTGAAGATTATCTGATTGATTTTGAAATAAGATTTCAAAACACAACATCTTTGTTTCGGAATCTAATTTTTTTTTATTTATTTGGATCTTTATACATTCCTTAAAATCTCTATATCCAATACCCGGAGGTTCTAAATCTTGAATTATTTCAACTAAGACATTTTCTATCTCTTTTTGATCTACTTGATAATTAAGAATTTCTATAATGTCTTCTAATGATTCACATAATTGCCCAGCTTCATCTAAACTAGCGATAATAGTTGATGCTATCTTATTAGTTTTTAAGTCAAGCTTCAGATCATTTATTTGATTTGATAAAGACTCTTTTAAACTTTCAGATGCAGCAATATTGAAGTCAAAGTCAAAATCATTTGCCAAATTATTGTCATAGTCAATTTCATCGGATACTTCTTTTTCAATAAATGGATTTGTATCTATTTCATTATCAATTTTTTGTATTAATTCATATCTTGATAGTTGCAATAGGTCAATCGATTTTTTAAGAAGGGGTGTAAGAGTAATCTTTTGCTTTTGTCTAAATTCTTTTACTAGTGATATAGCCATAATAACTAACTGTACATATTTCCTAAATATACTTTTTTTACAATCTCATCATTAATTAATTTTTCTTTTGGTCCGTCAGCTATAATTTCTCCATTGTTGATAACTATAGCTTTATCACAAATTTCTAAGGCCTCTCTTACATTATGATCTGTAATTAAAATACCAATATTTTTTTCTTTAAGTGATATTAAAACTTCTTTTATTTCGTCTATTGCGATTGGGTCTATGCCAGCAAAAGGTTCATCTAATAATATTATTTTTGGTTCAGAAGCCAATGTTCTTGCAATTTCAACCTTTCGTCTCTGACCACCAGACAATTGCCTTCCTTTCAATTTAAGTAACTCACTTAAGTTAAATTCTTCAATAGATTTGTCAATAAAATCATCAATCTCCTTTTTATTTTTTAATGCAATTTCTGCCAATCCTTGAAGATTTTCTAATACGGTCAAATTCTGAAAAATAGATGGTTCCTGAGGGAGATATTTTATTCCTAACTGAGACCTTCTATGCATTGGTAACGAAGAAATATTATCATCAAAATAAAAAATGCTACCTTCATCACTTTTTATAAGGCCCGCAATTAAATAAAAAGTAGTTGTCTTGCCAGCACCATTTGGACCTAATAAACCATTAATGGTTCCATTAGAGACATCAAAACTTACATTATTAACTATTAATTTACCATTAATGGATTTCTTTATATTTCTTAATGAGAGCATTTTATATTTTATTCATTGGAAGACATATTTCCGTTTTGTGGATTAAAAATTATCATATTTGAGGAAATATTCATATTATCGTAACTCAAATTTGCACTTCCAATTAAATGTATTTTTGTATCATCAAAAAAAATTATTTTCTTTGCCTGGCCATTAAATTTTATATTTTTATGAGTTGAATCTATAATAGAGGGATTGCCATTCACGGATATAGTTTTTTTTAAATTGTCATATATGGCATTATCAGCATCGATAATCAAAGTCCCTGTATTTATATTTACATTCTTTGTAAAAATAACCTGGTTAATATTTCTTTTTATTTCAATAGAATCTGAATTAATTTGAATATTATCTATTCTATGTTCAGAACTTTGAACACAAATAGAAAAGATAAAAATTAATGATAGAAAATTCAACCTAAACAATTAAATAATCCTTGCTTGAATTAAATCATGCATTGAAATAATTCCAACATTTTTATCACCTTTCATTACAACTAAAGTGAAAATTTTATTTTTTTCCATTAATTCAGCTGCGTCAATTGCCAAGGTATTAAAATCTATTTTTTTAAATTTTTTTGTCATCACATCTCTTATCTTTGTCTTATTAATATCAATTTTTTCATTAAGACATCTTCTTAAGTCACCATCAGTAAAAATTCCAATAACTTTTGATTTATTTTTTATTAAAGTTATTCCTAGATTTTTTTCTGTTATTTCTATTAATGCTTTTGACAATAATGTATTTTGACCAACGCTTGGAATATCTTTGCCTTTATGCATTATGTGCTGAACTTGGGTTATGAGTTTTTTACCAAGCTTGCCAGCAGGATGAGAGCTAGCAAAATCAGTTTTTGTAAAACCTTTTGATTCAAGTAATGCTATTGCCAGAGCATCCCCAAATGCCAATGCAGATGTTGTAGATGAAGTTGGCGCAAGATTAAGAGGACATGCTTCCTTCTCTGAATTAATTATAATAGGTATATCTGAAGACCTTGCAATAGTAGACTTTTTATTACTTGTTAGCGAAGCTATTTTGAATGAAAGTCTTTTGAGCGATGGAATTATGTTAATAATTTCATCTGTTTCTCCCGAGTTAGAAATAAGCAAAACGATATCATTTTTATCTATTAAGCCCATATCTCCATGAGCAGCTTCAGTTGGATGAATAAAAATCGATCCAGTGCCTGTACTTGAAAGCGTAGCAGATATTTTCTGACCAATGTGGCCAGATTTTCCAACTCCCATGATAATAAATTTACCATCATTAAAACGAACTTGATCACACAAAGACGTAAAATTTGTATCTAGTTGTTTAGATAGACTTTTTATTGCATCTGATTCTATTTTAAAAGTTCTTCTTGCAGATGCTATATAGTTATATTTTTTCATAAATTTTCTGAATTTTTATTATCTTCTAAATGATATAATAGAACAATGATAGCCTCTCATAAAAATTATTTTTTAACTATTATTTTTCTTCTAGCATCTTTCGATGTTTTATCAGAAGATGATCCACATATTTTTATTGATCAAAATGCACAAATGATGGTTCAAGTTCTGATAGAAAATAAAGATCTTTTTAAAGAAAATAGAAATGAGTATGAAAATAAAATAAAAGAAATTTTTGAACCAATGATAGATTTTAAGAGAGTTGCAGCAAGTGTTATGGGAAAGAAGTACTATTTAGCCTCGACCTCAAATCAAAGAAATAATTTTGTAGAAATTTTCAAAGACTCTTTATTAGATACATATGCTGAAACCTTGGCTCAATGGGAAAATCAAGCCATAGAAACTATTTTTCCTGAGGAAGTTATATCAAATAACATTAAAAACATAGAAGTTAAGCAGATTTTGAATACGGGTAGTAGCAAGTATCCGATATCTTACAAACTTAGAAAAAATGATCAAAATTGGATGATTGTTAACATTATTGTAAATGGTGTTAATTTAGGTCTAACATTTAGAAATCAATTCCAGGCGCTCGCAAGTAATAATAACGGTGATATCAATCTTACTCTTGATGGGTGGGTTTCAGATGCAGGAGATGCGGGAATAAGTGGATAAGGAACTAATAAAAAAAATTATCAAAGAAGAGATACCTGATGCTCATTGCTCTTTTGATGGAGATTCGTGCAACTTTAAGTTAATTGTTTCATCAACTATTTTCAGAGATATGAATTTAATTGATCAACATAGAAAAGTATTGAGAACTCTTAAAGATAAATTTGAGTCAGGCGACTTGCATGCTCTAAGTCTGGAAACCATAGCCATTTAAAAAATGGAAAAACTATTAATTAAAGGTGGAAACTCATTACATGGAACAATAAATTGTTCAGGTGCTAAAAATGCTGCACTGCCTATGATTGCAGCTACTATTCTTTGCAATGAAAAAATAACTCTAAAAAATTTACCTTATTTGCAAGATATTACTACTATGTTTGAATTGTTAGGATCAATGGGTGCAAATATTCTTTTAGATGAAAACATGAACTTTACAATATCCTCAAATGAGCTATTAGATACTGAAGCAAGATATGAGTTAGTTAAAACAATGAGAGCATCTATATTAGTTTTAGGACCATTGGTTGCAAAATATGGAAAAGCAAGAATTGCTTTGCCTGGAGGTTGTGCGATTGGCTCTAGGCCAGTAAATTTTCATCTTGATGCTTTGGAACAATTAGGCGCAAAGATAGAGCTCAAAAATGGCTATATTGAAGCAAGTGCAAAAGAATTAATTGGAACTAGTATTAAATTTGATGGAATTACAGTTACAGGAACTGAAAATATAATGATGGCTGCATGCCTAGCCAAGGGAACTACCTCTTTAACAAATGTTGCTAAAGAGCCTGAAATAGAAGACCTGGCTGAATTTTTGAATGAAATGGGGGCAAAAATTAAAGGTGCAGGAACTGATAAAATTATTATTGAGGGTGTTTCTGAGCTTAAAGGAACTACTTTTAGCATTCCAGCTGATAGGATTGAAGCTGCGACATATCTGGCTGCAGCTACAGTAACTCAAGGTAATATTTGCATCAAAGGCATTAATCCTAAAAGATTAAAAAAAGTGTTAGATAAGTTGGAAGAATCAGGTGCAGAAATATCATGTGATGAAAATTCAATATCATTATCTATGAGCAAACAAAAACCTAAACCTGTAGATATAACAACGGCTCCCTTTCCTGAATTTCCAACAGATATGCAAGCTCAATTTTCAGTAATAAATGCTATAGCTGATGGAACATCAAATATTTATGAAACAGTATTTGAAAATAGATTTATGCATATTCAAGAATTAAATAGAATGGGATGTGATATTGAGGTCAATGGAAATCAAGCGATAGTAAAAGGCGTAAAAAACTTATATGGAGCAGAAGTAATGGCTACTGATTTAAGAGCTTCTGCAAGTTTAATTCTTGCTGGTTTATGTGCCGAAGGCCAAACAATTGTAGATAGGATATATCACATTGATAGAGGTTATGAGAGGATTGAAGAAAAGCTAAATTATTTAGGCGCAGATATTATCAGGTTGCCTAGTTAACTTTTTTTATTTCGCTAGATATAATTTCGACAAATTTAAATTCTTTACTTGTTGTAAACAATTTCATTTTAATGTCATCACCTATAGCAGCAAATTTTAATGATTTAGTAAGATTGCCCCATGAACTTTCACCTTCGTTTATTTCGATGATAATATCGCCAGCTCTTATACCTTTTTCATAAAGAGGACCAATTTCATCTATTTCTATTATCTGAAGACCGTTAATTAACTTATTATTAAGATTAATTCTTATTGCTTTAACTCTAAAATTACCAATCCACATCGTTCTAATTTTTCCATACTTGATAAGCTCTGATGCTATTTGAACAACTATGTTAGATGGTATAGCAAAACCAAGGCCTTGATATGCTCCTGTTTTTGAATATATTTTTGTATTTATTCCAATTAAATTACCACTTTCATTTACTAAGGCTCCTCCAGAATTTCCTGGATTAATTGCAGCATCTGTTTGAATTAGTCTTAAGTAGGGATTTCCATAATCTCTTCCAGTAGCACTTATGATTCCACTAGATACTGATATACCAATACCATATGGGTTTCCAATGGCTAAAACCTTATCCCCTGTCTTTAATGAAGAACTATCAGCTATATTAATTTGAGTAAGTAATGAATCACTTTTAATCTTAAGAACTGCAATATCAGCATTACTATCAGTGCCTATTGTCTTAGCTTCGTATTCCTCACCATTACTCAATCTAGCTATAATTTTTTGTCTACCGGATATGATATGAAAATTAGTTACTATATATCCATCAGATGAAAAAATAACTCCGGATCCAACACCATTAGATTTATTAGAAAAGGACCGATTGTTTGTATATGAATAAATCGTTACAACTGAAGAAATAGATTTTTCAGATGCTGATACAAATTTATTGTTATCATAAGAAAGATAAAGCCAAGTAAAAAACATAGTTATTGAAATAACTAAAAAATAGCTTATTTTGATTGCTTGAAAAATTTTCATAATAATAATGATTCAAAATATCATCGATGAACTCAAAAACCAAGGAATTGAACTAGATGCAGTTCAATTAGAGCTATTAAAGTATTTAAATGATTCTTTTAAAAAAAATTCAAATTTTTTAGCTAATTTTACAAAAAAAAATATAAATAAGAGTTTTTATATATGGGGTGACGTAGGCAGAGGCAAGACTTTAATTACGAATGAGTTTATTAAAAAAATTGAATTAGAAAAAAGAGTTTTTCACTATATCGATTTTATGCAGGATATTCATGAATCTCTCTCAAAGCTTGCTGGAAAAAAAAATCCAATAGACGAGATTGCAAAATCTTTAAATAAAAAATATAGGATTATTTTTATAGATGAGTTTCAAGTAGAAGATGTTGCTGATGCTATGATAATAGGAAACTTATTAAATCAACTTATTCAATATGGGATGTTAATATTTCTCACTTCAAATGCCCACCCTAACAATTTATATAAAAATGGGTTGCAACGGCAAAAATTTATGAATTCAATGGCAAATATTAAAAATTCAATGAGTATTTATGAATTAAAAGGAGAAAAAGATTATAGAACTAGAAGTATATATAAAGTTAATAATGAAGCAGCAAAAAGTTTTAGTGATAATGATATTTTAGATCTTATAAAAAATAATTTTCAAATTAATACTCCATTCAAAAATACTTTAAAGGTGAATTCTAGAGAGTTTAAATGCAATTTATGTAGCAAAGATATTTTATGGGTTTCATTTAGTAATTTTTTTAGTCAACCAACTGGATCAAAAGATTTTAAAGAAATATGCAAATATATAGACTGGATTTTTGTAAATGATTTTAAAAAATGTAATGAAAATCATGAAGATATAATTAGAAGGTTTATTTCCTTCATCGATATTTGTTACAGAGAAAACATCAAAGTGAAATTCTTCATCAATAATTATGAATTAGATCACATTTATTCAGGAACTAATTTACAAATTTTATGGAATAGATGTCTTAGCAGACTGCACGAAATGCAAACAATAGAGTATTTAGAAAGGTAATTTTTTTAAATATTATTAGCTAAAATATTGCTAATTTCCCCTCTAAACATTAATATTCGCATCTTACTAAAATATGATTATGAAAACGTTCTCACTTAAAAAAGAAAATGTAGATAGACAGTGGTATGTCATAGATGCATCAGACAAAGTTCTTGGAAGGGTTGCAACAAAAATTGCTGACCGAATTAGGGGCAAAGATAAACCAACCTTCACACCACACACTGATGGCGGGGATTATGTTGTAGTTATTAATGCTGAAAAAATAAAAGTTACCGGCGCAAAATTTACAGATAAAAAATACTATTCACATTCTTTATATCCAGGCGGTTTAAAAACTAAAACTTTCAAGGAAATGAATGAAAAATTTCCAGAGAGAGTAATAGAAGAGGCTGTTAAGGGAATGCTTCCTAAAAACAAGTTAGGTAAATCGATGATAAAAAAACTAAAAGTGTTTAGTGGCCCTAATCATCAGCACGAATCACAGCAACCAATAGAATGGAATCCAAAAATATGACATCAGAAATTCACTACGCTACAGGCAGAAGAAAAACTTCATCTGCAAGAATATATCTCTCATCTGGTAAAGGTGAAATAGTTGTTAATGATAAAAAATTAGATGTTTATTTCGGGCGAAAAGTAGCTCAAATGTTAGTAATGCAGCCAATAGAAATGACAGAACTTTCTGGAAAGCTTGACATTAAAATCAAGGTAAAAGGCGGTGGTAGTTTTGGACAAGCCGGGGCCATAAGACACGGCATTTCTAGAGCTCTTATTTCTTATGATGAAGAATTAAGACCTCAACTTAAAAAAGCCGGGCTTCTCACGAGAGACCCTAGAAAAGTAGAGAGAAAAAAACCTGGCTTAGTTAAAGCTAGAAAAAGTAAACAATTCTCTAAACGTTAATTTTTTCCAAATTTTTTCCTAAAAATTAGTGGTATAATCTGCTAGTTTTTTATTAGTACATATTCAAGCACACAAAGGGCTAATGCAAGAAAAAGACAATACAAGAAGAAAGGTTTTAATCGGTTTAACTAGTGCAGTTACTTTGTCTGGAATTCCTTTTGCAGCTACTCCATTCATAGCGGCATGGAACCCTAGCGCAAGAGCAAAAGCTGCAGGAGCATCTGTAAAACTTGATGTTTCAAAAATGATGTATGGACAACAAATCCAGGTTGCTTGGAGAAAACAACCCGTATTTATTATTAGGCATACAGAGGAAAGTCTTAAAAGTTTAGAGACAACAGTTCCAAAACTGGCTGACCCGAATTCAGAACAAATTGAGGAGCTTTATAGAGGCATGAACGCTACGAGATCTAAAAGTGAAGAATATACTGTAATTGCTGGTGTTTGCACTCATTTAGGGTGCTCGCCTAAATATCATCCTGAAGTAGAGCCGAAGCCTTGGGATGCAACGTGGGCTGGTGGCTTTTTTTGTCCATGCCATGGATCTATGTTTGATATGGTTGGTAGAGTTTTTAAAGGAGTTCCAGCTCCTACAAACTTACCTGTGCCGCCACATTTTTTTAAGGGAAGTATTTTAACTATCGGTGAAGACGGAGGAAACGCATAAATGAGTGAAGTAATAGGAAAGATGTTTGGCTGGTTTAATAGTAGGCTGCCAATTGTAAATACTTTTGAAAGACATTTGTCTAAACATCCTGTTCCCTCAAAGGTTAATTTTTGGTATTTGTTTGGAGCTCTAGCTTCAGTAGTTTTAATTATTCAAATTGTTTCAGGAATTTGGTTAATAATGCCTTACTCTAATACTGAAGAAGAAGCTTTCTCATCAATTGAATACATTATGAGAGATGTCGACTATGGTTGGGTTGTTAGGTATATGCATACGACTGGTGCATCCATGTTCTTTGCAGTTGTTTATCTTCATATGTTTCGTGGTTTGCTTTATGGCTCATATCAAAAACCAAAGGAATTAGTCTGGATTTTTGGTTGTGCTATATATTTAGCAATGATGGCCGAAGGTTTTCTTGGATACGTATTGCCCTATGGTCAAATGTCTTATTGGGGTGCTCAGGTAATTATTTCTCTTTTTGGTGCTATACCGTACATTGGGGAATCTCTCGAACTCTGGGTAAGAGGTGATTACTATATTTCAGGCATTACAGTTTCAAGATTTTTTGCTCTTCATGTCGTTGCATTACCCTTAGTTTTAATTGCTTTGGTCTTTCTTCATCTGGTTGCTTTGCATGAGGTTGGTGCTGGAAACCCAGAAGGAGTGGATATTGAAGAATTTTTAGATGATGACGGCGTGCCTTTAGACAGTGTTCCCTTTTTTCCATATAAAGTTTTGAATGCATTAGTTGGAATTGGAGTATTTATGACTGTTTTTGCAATTATTATGTTTTTCTTCCCTGAAGGAGGAGGGTACTTTATTGAAATGGCTAATTTTGAAGAAGCTAACCCTTTAGTAACACCTGAACATATTGCACCTGTTTGGTATTACTCGCCATATTATGCAATGTTAAGAGCAGTTCCAGATAAATTAGGTGGATTAATAGTAATGGGTTCAGCTGTTGCAATTTTGTTCGTTGTCCCGTGGCTTGATAAAAGTAAAGCAGCATCAATAAGATATAAAGGTACCTATAGTAAATTAGCAATAACGTTGTTTGCAATTAGCTTCTTAACTCTTGGATATCTAGGAACCGTTGGCGTAACTGAAGTGAGGAAAACAATGAGTGTGATATGTACATTCATATATTTTAGTTTTTTCCTACTCATGCCTATATATACAAAATATGAGAAAACAAAAGAAGTGCCCAAAAGATTATGAGTAAAATCAATATATCTATAGCAGATTTCATATTAATGAAGTTGATAATGCTTGGAATATTAGTTTTTTGTGTAAATAATCTATTTGCAGCAGAAGGCGGTCCTTGTAAAGATTACGGTGATTGCGATAAATTTAAATATTCTTTAAACGACATGGAATCACTGCAGAGAGGGGCCTCTACTTTTCTTAATTATTGTTATGGTTGTCATTCATTACAATATTCAAGATGGGGAAGAGTGGCAAAAGATCTTCAAATTCCTGAAGATATTTTTTTTGAAAATCTAGTTTTTGACAAGTCAATTAAACCAGGAGATCTAATGACTGGCTCAATGCCTAAAGAGGAATCAGCTAAATGGTTTGGAGTTGCGCCACCTGATCTTACACTTGTAAGCAGAGTAAGGGGCGATGACTGGATATATTCTTATTTAAGAACTTACTATGAAGATGCTTCAAAACAATATGGTGTTAATAATTTAGTATATCCTGGAACAGCAATGCCTAATGTTTTAATGGCACTTCAAGGTAATCAAAAATTAGTTTGTAAAGAAGTTCCAATGCTTGCAAAAAACGGTGGTGAAAAAAGAGATGATTTTGGTAATACGATTACCAAAGAGAAATGTGGAATTTTAGAAGTTGAAGAAAGCTCAGGGGAATTAAGTAAAGACGAATTTGATAAATTAATATATGATTTAACAAATTTTTTAGTTTACGTAGGCGAGCCTGCTAAGGCAGAAAGAGAAAGAATAGGCTGGTATGTAATATTTTATTTTTTAATATTTACAGCTTTATCCTCTTTGTTGTATAGAGAATATCAAAAAGACTACCATTAAATTTAAGGAAAATTATGATTTTATATTCAGATAGAGACGATCACTATAGTCAAAGAGTTAGGATTGTCTTGGCTGAGAAAGATATTACTGCTGAGATAAAAGAATCTAGACCTGAAGATGCACCAGAGGATATTTTATCTATTAGCCCTTATCATAGATTGCCTATTTTAGTTGATAGAGATTTAGCAGTGCATGATCCTTCGGTAATGATGGAATACCTTGATGAAAGGTTTCCTCATCCGCCTCTGTTGCCCGTTTATCCAGTTGCAAGAGCTAATAGTAGAACACTAATGTTAAGAATTGATAGAGAGTGGTGTCCTATGGTAGATGCCTTAATATTAGCGGACCTACCAGAAAAAGAACTTATTAAGCTTAGAGAAGAACTTCTTCATGAAATATCCTCAATAGCCCCAACTTTCAAGGAATTTAAATACTTCATGAGTGATGAATTTACCCTTGTAGATTGTTGCTTTGCTCCAATCTTATGGAGACTTCCCTCAATAGGAATAAGATTGCCAGTTAACAGGCATCTAAAACCACTTATAGACTATCAAAAAGATATATTTAAAAGGCCTGGTTTTCTTGACAGCCTTTCTTCACTTGAAAGAGATCTTAAGAACGATCAGTAAAGTTATTTAAAGTTACCCTCCATAATGGAAGGTCTCTTTTAATACATTCACTATTCTTAAAAACTGCTGGACTAGTTTCAAAAATAACATCTATAGCATTTACGTTTAAACGTTTTAATTTTTCTGCAGTTAACAAATCATTTATTAAAGCTTTGTTGTATTCGTCATTAAGATTAAGAATTTCTTTTTTATTAGAAACTTGTTTAAAAAAATAATCATGAGAAGGTATTAGCATACCTTCGAAATCATTTAATTCTTTTATGTTGGAAACATTCAAAATAATCTCGCTTGTTGAATAAAAATCAGTGTTTATTAAGTAACTTCTAAATATTGGAACTAAAAATTTACCCAAATCATAGTCAAGTAAAAAATAAATTTTATCAAAGTCTTTTTTTACTCTTGGATTATTCTCTAATTTGATACTTCTATCCAATGACTGAATATAATTAAATCTTTTGGTGCTTGAATCAATATTTAAAGTTTGTTCAGCAAACCCTTCATAATTATTATTATCAATTTGCAAATAATTTGCATCTGGATATCTTTCTTTCAGACTGTCTACAGTATCTTTAAACTGAGCCATATATATAACAATTACGTCTTTTTCATAAAGTTTGTCAGAAAACAGAGAAGTTTCGATCAAATCTTTTTGATCATTGAGAAATGTTTTACAAAAACTTATAAGATTAGACTGTAAGAGATTGTTCTTAACTTTTTTTCCATTGTTTTCTTCAAATGAAATATTAAAACTCGGACTATGCTCAAAACTAGATTCTATGATGTATTCTTTATTTTTTTTACTAGTTATATAACTTATATTAATCGACTCAAGAGCATTAATTTTTTTGTTAGTTTGAATAGTTTTTGAAATATTTCCAATAAATTCTTTTTTTATATAATTGTTATCAATATGAGACAAAACCAGGTCTATATCACTTTTTTTTACATTTTTATAAGTAAATAATTTCTCTAGATCATTCACAACTTTATCTCTATCGACCTTTGCGGCTAACTCTTTTTTATTTAACATCTTTGATAATGTCGATTGATTTTCATCATTATTTACATCTATATTTTTATATGATGAAGTAGAGGTGCATCCAGATATAATAAGAATCAGGATTAATGAAATAAATGTTAAGCTATCTTTCATCTATAATTTGTTAAATTATGTTAAATTTAATATCAACACCAATTGGTAATATAAATGATATCTCACTAAGAGCAATTGATGTTCTAAAAAATGCAGATTATATTTTTGCAGAAGACACTAGAAGAACAAATAAACTTCTTCAGTTTATAGATGTAAAAAATAAATCCAAAGCTTTTCATGAGCATAACGAAGACAAAGCAACCAGTTACGTAATAAGTTTATTAAAAAAAGAGGATATCAATATTGTACTTGTTTCTGATGCTGGGACGCCAACAATATCTGATCCAGGATATTTTTTAGTTCAAGAATGTATTAAAAACAATATTAAATTTTCATTAATTCCTGGGCCTTCATCGGTTTTAAATGCTTTAGTCTTATCTGGTTTGCCTACTTCAAGTTTTAGCTTTCTTGGATTTATCCCAAAAAAGTTAAATCAAAAGAAGGTATTTTTTAGCGAATTAAAATATGAAAAACATACTATTGTTGTTTTTGAATCTGCAAAAAGAGTTAAAAACACATTAGAGCTTCTTAAGAGTGAATATTCAGCAAATAAGAATATAGCAGTTTGTAGAGAGATGACTAAAATTTATGAGAATATTGACAGAGGAACAATATCTGAAATTCTGTCTAAAGTTAACAATAAAAAAATCACATTAAAAGGTGAATTCGTATTAGTTATTGAGCCATTTTCATACACAAAATTTAACTTCTCTATTAATAAAAAAATTAAAAAAGCATTTTTAGAACAAATGCCTGCAAAAGATGCTGCAAAATTGATATCTCTTTTAACAAATGACAACAAAAGGGATATTTATAAACAATTAATAGATTAAAAAGATATTAAAACATTTATAATACATATGAGTTGGTTGGATGATCGCTGGCATTGCTAGAGGAAAGTCCGGACTTCATAGAGCAGGGCGCCAGGTAACACCTGGGAGACGCAAGTCTACGGAAAGTGCAACAGAAAATATACCGCCAATTTTTATTGGTAAGGGTGAAAAGGTGGGGTAAGAGCCTACCGCTTGAATGGAGACATTCAGGGCATTGTAAACCCCAGCCTGAAGCAAGACCAAATAGAAATCCTTTAAAGTTGCTCGCTTAGGGTTTGGGTAGGTTGCTAGAGTATTATGGCAACATAATATCGAGATAGATGATCATCTTTTACAGAATCCGGCTTACAGACCAACTCATTTCTTTTTTTGACTATTTTTAAAGTGCGAAAAAGTGTGTAAATGTGTTGCAAAGTGTGTAAAAAGCCTTTATATTTTAAAGCATGTTTGGATTTAATACAGTTTCGCTAGACAAAAAGGGGAGATTAGCTATTCCTGCGAAGTATCGAGCTCAGTTAATTGAGAATAAAGAGTCTAAAATTGTTATAACTAAAGATCCTCAATATCCATCATTAAAAATATATCCTGGCTCACAATGGCAGATAATTGCCTCAAAACTTGAATCTCTTCAAGGACTTGATCCTATAGTAAGAAATCTTCAATGGACCATATTAGGGAATGCAAGCGTCATTGATTTTGACGCAACAGGAAGGATGTTGGTTCTTATTCCCTCTGAACTAAGAAAGTATGCTGATATCAAAGACGAAAAACAGATTTCATTAATAGGCATGGGTAATAAGTTTGAAATATGGAATGTAAACAATTGGGAAATGAGGCAAACAGGTGGATCATTGTCAACAGAGATTTTAGATGTTGTACTTCCAGAAAGCATTAAATCAATGTCATTTTAAAAGGGGATAAATAATGAACTTTGAAGTTATAGGTCAAGCAATCGAAAATGCAAAGATTAAAGTTGTAGGCGTTGGTGGTGCTGGCGGTAATGCAGTTATTCATATGATTAATCACAATATTGAGGGAGTAGATTTTATTTGTGCTAATACAGATACTCAAGCTTTATCTGCTGCAGATGGAGCAATTACTTTAAAACTAGGCAACGGTCTTACCAAAGGTTTAGGTGCGGGAGCAAATCCAGATGTTGGAAGAAAAGCAGCTGAAAGCGATCGAGGAGCAATAGAAGAGCTTTTAACTGGTGCTGACATGATTTTTATAACAGCTGGTATGGGTGGCGGAACAGGAACTGGTGCGGCTCCAGTAATTGCATCAATTGCAAAAGAAATGGGAGCATTGACTGTTGCAGTTGTTACAAAACCATTTAAATTTGAAGGCAAAAAGAGGATGACAGCAGCTGAGAAAGGCTTGGCTTCATTAGTTGAAGAGGTAGACAGCTTAGTGACAATACCTAATCAAAAATTGTATGAGATACTCGGCGAAGATACGGCCATGCAAGATGCATTTGCAAAAGCAGATGACGTACTTAAGGGCGCAGTTCAGGGTATTTCTGACATCATTATGAAGAAAGGACATATCAATGTTGACTTTGCTGATGTTAAAACTGTTATGTCTGAAAAAGGAATAGCAATGATGGGAACAGGAAGAGCTAGCGGAAAAAATAGAGCGGAAGCTGCAGCCACCCAAGCCGTAAGAAGTGAATTATTAGAAGACATCAACTTAAAAAATGCTAGAGGCGTTCTTATAAATATAACCGCTGCAAAGCCTACACTTGGAGATCAAACAGAAGTTGCAGATATTGTTGAAGAAATTGTTCATGAAGATGCAAATATTATTTATGGTCTTGTTTATGACGAAAGCGTTGATGATGATTTGTTAGTTACTATTGTAGCCACAGGTGTTGATCAAAGAGCTCCTACATTAGTAATAGACAATCAACCATCCATTCAATTAAATCCAGTAGGATTAAAAAAGGATGAACCTATTCAGAAAGCTGGCACATCGTCTGCAGCGGAAATTGATTTCCTTGATGTGCCAACTTTTATGAGAAAACAAGTAGACTAATATGCTTCACTTTCCAGTACTACTGGAAGAGTCTTTAAATTTCCTCATCCATAAAAATAATGGTAACTTCATTGATTGCACTTATGGACGGGGTGGGCATTCCAAATCCATACTAAAAAAAATTTCAAACGAATCTCATCTGACTTCATTTGATAAAGATCTTGAAGCGTTTGAGGATGCCTTAACAATAAATGATAGTAAATTTACGCCAATACATGATTCATTTAATAGACTTCAAAAATACTTCAAAAACAGAACTGTAGATGGAATTTTTTATGATCTAGGAACTTGCTCTACCCATTTTGATGACGATTCTCGAGGCTTTAGTTTTAGAAACAATGGCCCACTAGATATGAGATTTAATACAACGTCAGGCAATCCCCTTAGCGTATGGATTAATAAAGCTACACAAGATGAGATTATGGAAATATTATATAAATATGGTGATGAAAAACATGCAAAATTAATCTCAAAATCAATTATTAAAAAGCGAGAAATTAAAAAACTTAAAACTACAAAGCAACTCTCAAGTATCATCGAGGAAATTTATCCTGAAAAAAGAAAAAAGATACATCCAGCTACAAAATCTTTTCAAGCCTTTAGAATTTTAGTAAATGATGAACTAAATCAATTGAGAGAGTCGCTTGAGCAAGCAAGCCAAATTATTAAAAAAGACGGAATTATTGTAGTAATTTCATTTCACTCACTTGAAGACAATATAGTGAAGAATTTTTTCAGACCAAGTATTAAAAATTTCCCAAAAGATATTCCACTTAATTCAATTGAAAACAAAGATTTTAAATGTATAGCAAAAAAAATAAGACCATCAAAAAATGAAATTGAAAAAAATGCGAGGTCAAGAAGTGCAATTATGAGAGTTTTTAAAAAAATATGATGAATAAGCTTCAATACTCATTGTTAAGCATAATGCTATTTTTAGTTTGTTTTCTTGCATTGGAACAAATAAAACTATCTTTTGAGATTAATAGATTGCATACAAATCAAGAAAATTTACATGTTGAATACCAAAATTTTAAAGATTCAAATCTTAAATTAATCACTCAATTTCATACAGAAAATTCTCCGGCCATGATTGAGAGACAGGCAAAAGAAGATTTAGGTATGGTTAAGCAAAAAGCAAAAAAAATTATTATCGAAAATCATAAAGATGAAAAAAATTAATTTTTTAAATTGGAGGCTAATATTAATATGCACATGTTTAGTTTTTTCTATTATTGCAGTCTCTTACAAAGTTATTTCTGTTCAAATTGAAGATAGCTTATTTCTGAAGAATGAAGGAAAAAAAAGGTACATAAAGTATAGGACTATCAACCCAGTAAGAGGGACTATTTATGATAGAAATAATACTCCACTAGCTGTGTCCATTATAAATTACGATTTATATGCTCTGAGCGGGTTGAATACTAATAGATATTTAAAACTTAAAGACGCTATCAGTATTCAAGATGATATTTTAATAGATGGTTCATTTTCACAAAAAACTTTACTTAAAAAGGGACTAACACTTGATGAACAAAAAACTATAAATGAACTACATTTTAATAATATTGAAATTGAGATCAGGCATAGTAGGCATTATCCTTTGGGAGATCAAATAGCACCACTTATTGGCTTTTATGGAAAAGATCGAGCTCAAGAAGGTATTGAGAAGAGTTATGACTCTGTCCTGTCTGGCAAGAATGGTAAGCAAAAATACTATACAAATGCTAAACAAAAAATTATTTCTAAGCCAATTGAAGTTATTAAGACCATTCAGGGACAAGATATTCAATTAACAATCGATTCCACGATTCAATTTTATGCATATAAATATCTTGCAGAAGCCATAACTAATAACAAAGCCAAAGCTGGAACAGTTTTAGTTTTTGATAACAAGAATGGAGAAATTCTAGCTATAGCAAGTTACCCCTCCTACAATCCAAATAATCCTAAGAGAGAAATACAAAAGAATAGAGCGCTGATTGAGGCATATGAGCTGGGATCAGTTTTGAAACCCATTGTTTTTTCAAAGGCAATAGATAAGAAAATTTTTAGTCCTGATGCGCATATTGAAATTCCAAGAAGACTTGAATTAGGAAATACAATTATTACTGATCCTAAAATTTATGAAAAATTAACTCCAAAAGAAATTGTTGCATACTCAAGTCAGGTGGGAGCATCAAAGATTGCTTTAAAGCTTGGATATGAGGACTTAAAAAATAATTATTATAGTTTTGGTTTTACCAAGCCTATTTCTATAAATTTTCCATCTGCAGCTTTTGGCTTTATGAACGCAAAAGAAACTGTATCTGATATAGAGTTAGCCAGTCTTGGA
>CABXTT010000014.1 GCA_902515155.1 uncultured SAR86 cluster bacterium
AATTTTATTTAACCAAGCAACTTGGCGACATTGGAATTTCAGTATCTATGTTTATTAAAGAAGAATTTTTATAGAAATCTCTATAAATTGAAAGTATTTCCTCAATGGAGTTCTTATTGTTTAATTGTATGTGTGAAGTAATAAGAATTCCTCTAAAGAAATTACCTACATGTGGGCTAAAAGATAGATTTTCATAGCAGTATTTTTTACTTCCTGTTCATGAATGTGCCCTTGAAGTGAATAAGGTATAACATTGTCTTGTAAATTAAATTTGTTATTTTTTTCATTGGGTGATGCTCCTGCTCCGCTATATCCTGAAACTCCAAAACAACTCACTCTTCCACTAATTAAGTTTTTAATAGGCTCAATAGAGAATTGAATTGCTGATGCATAACACCCAGGATTACTTATCTTTTTAGTTGCTTTTACCCTACTTATGTCTGGTAATCTATACTGCCACTCTGGATTAAATCTATGATCTGAGCTTATATCTATAAGAATCATTTCAGGATATTTTAAATCTATCTCTGTAACATATTTATTAGAATCTCCATTTGATAAAGCAAGAATGGCTATATCTATATTATCTAGATCTAAATTAGAATCTTCTAGTAAAGAGTACTTTAATGTCGGATGTTGATTGTAACCATCAACCTCAGTATCTGCCGCTGTTCTTGAAAAAGCTTTGCAAAGTTCAAAATTAGGGTGTTGATTAAGAATGTGAATAATTTCTTGGCCAACATAACCCCTACCACCAATTAATGCTATGTTAAATTTAGTCTTCATAGATAATGGTTGCTGGTTGTTTAATTGCATACTGAATGCAATCAGTTAATTCATTTAAGTCTTTAATTCCTATCCAAAATATGTTCCATTCATCGTATTTTTGAAAACCATCACATACATCCTTATAAAAATTATTGATAGCATTAGTAGATCTTGATCTCCAAAAAACTTTCTTATGATCTTTGATCATTCTGCTCCACATAGCATTTCCTAAGCCTTCCCCTCGTGCAGTATTAATCACAGCAAATTTATCCATATAGGCAATATCTTGCTCATATGAAATTACTATTGATGCTCTGTTACAAGAACTAATATAAAAATCCTTCTCTTTTTTATTAAAATAATTATCTATAAGTTTCCCTTTAAATGCAGACTCAAGTATTGATGTAACGGTTGTTATAGATTGATTATCTATATTTTTATATTTATCAATCTGATGGCCAGCCTTAACCAATGTCCCAAATCCTGCATCTGTAAAGAGTTCTTTATTGAGATTTAACGGTTTTGTAATTGAAACTGAGCTATTGCTTGGAATTGAATCTAACAAAATCTTTATTTGCTGAAGTTTGAGTTTCATGCCTGAATGAAGCCATTCTTTGTTCATTAAGTTTTCATAATCATCTTTAATATTAATTGTTGAAATTAAATTATCTGAACTGTCTAAAATACCTCCTATTTCACTTAAAAAAATTACCTTATCAGGAAGGATTTCTTTAGCTAATGCCAAGGTGGCTTTATCTCCATTAATATTAACCTTTTGCCCATCATTTGTTGATCCAATTGGGGCAATTACGGGGATGCCTCCATTTAAAATAATATCCTTTATATTTTTTGACTGTGTCTTAATTACTTCTCCAACAAAACCTAATTCTTTATTTTTAATATTACATTCGAATATATCTTTTACTAATGGGACAGCCGCAATTCCCATACTTTTTAGCGCAGAAGTAATTTTACTGTTCTCTTCTTTAAAAATAGATATTGCTACATCTAGAACTTCCTTGGAGGTTACTCTTTGACCATCTACAAATGAGAAGTTTATTTTTCTATTAGTAAGTTCTTCAGAAAGTTTTGGTCCGCCTCCATGAACAATAACCGGTCTCAATCCAACCTCATGTAAAAAAGCTAACGATGAGACTAAGTTTTCTAAATCATTTTGTATTACCGCTCCACCAACTTTAATAACAGCAAATCTAAAGTCATCAGATGAGAATCTGTTTAGATATTTTCTTATTTCCTTCTCGCTGCTCATGCCGCTGAGTAGTTTAATAATGGTATCCTTTTGAATGCTGTTATTCATATTACTTTTTATTAATATCTGTCCAAGTTGCAGTGCTTTGCCCTAATAATTTTATAAATCCTGCAGATTCTTCTACACCCCAAGAGGCAGATTGTGCATAAATGGCTTCTTTGCTTATTAATATCTTTTTAGCCTCTACAGCAACTGGTTCTGCTTTTCCTGGACTTAAAAGAATAGTGACTTTGCCATTCACAGGAAGTTGAATATCTTCTAAAAAATTTTCAAGATTTTTAGTTAAAGGATCAAAATAAAAACCTCCATAAACTAGCTCTACCCACTTTTTACCAACGATTGGCTTAAAAAAGTTTTGCTTGTCTGTAAAGATAGATTCTTCAAGAGCTCTATGAGCTGATTGAAGTATAGATATGCCTGGGGATTCAAATAAAAATCTTCCTTTAATGCCTATAATTGTGTCGCTAGCAAATATTTCTCTTCCAATACCATATTTACCTCCAATTTTATTAAGCATTCTTAAAAGTTCTGGTCCTTTAACAGATTTGCCATTGATTTTCTTGGCCTCTCCTTTAGAAAACTCAATAGTCATTTTCTTTGATTTTTTTGGGTACTTATCGGGCGTGCTACATAATATATAGCTTTCTTTAGAAGGCTCTTTCCATTCATCTATCTCAGAGCCAGAAACTGTAGCACCCATTAAGTTTTCATTAATGCTATATGTCGAATGTAAAGTTGAAACTTTAAATCCTCTATCTATAAGATATTGTTGTTCATAGCCTCTAACATCATCGACCTTGTTTTGAATTTCTCTTATTGGGGTAATTGTTTTGTAATGTCCAAATGCCTGAATTGATAGATCAAATCTAACCTGATCATTGCCCATACCAGTGCATCCATGAGATATATACTTAGTATTAATTTTTTTACAAAGCTTTATTGCCTCTGACACTATTAGATATCTATCTGAACATAAAGCTGGATACTTATCTTGATACAAAGAGCCTGACCAAATTAATGGCTTTATTATTTGCTTCCATAGAGAAGCGTCAACATTAACATTTTCGTGTTTCTTAGCACCTAATTCTTTTGCTCTTTTAGTAATTTTTTCTTCTTCTTTTTTTGAAGTACCGCCTGTATTTACGAAAATAGTATGAACCTCATAATTTTTTTCAATTAAATAAGGTACACAAAAGCTTGTATCTAAGCCTCCAGAAAATGCGAGAACAATTTTTTTCATTTTATTAATCCTTTAATAGTTTTGTTAGTAATGATTTTTGAACATGAAGTCTATTACCAGCCTCTTGAATAGCCACACAAGAATCAGAGTCCATTACAGCATCTGTGGCTTTTATATTTCTTCTTAAGGGCAGGCAGTGACTAAATTTTGCATCTTTAGTTAAAGACATTTTTTGCTCATCAACAATAAAGTGCTTGAAGTCATCTCTTATTAATTTCTCCTCTTCTGGATTTCCATAATAATTTAGAGAACCCCAACTTTTTGCATAAACAATATGAGCATTTCTATAGCCTTCTTCAATGTTATGAGTAATTTGAAAAGAGGTTCCATTTACATCACAGTTTTTTTGAGCTTGTTCTAAGTAATTTTGATGTAAGAGATATTCTTTATTTGGACATAAAAGTTTCACATTCATACCAAACTTACTAGCAATCATAAGCGATGAGTTGGCAACTGCAGTATTTAGTGGCTTAGGATGATATGTCCATGTTAACAAATAATCTTTTCCTGAAAGATCACCAAAATGCTCCTGCATTGTCATAATATGGGCAAGTTCTTGGCATGGATGAGTAATAGTTTCCATATTAATAACTGGAACAGTTGAGTATTTAGCAAAACTATTTATAACTTTATCTGATAAGTCTTCCTCTAGATTTATAAATTTAGGAAAAGCTCTTACAGCAATTAGATCGCAATACTCTGAAAGCACTTTTGCAACTTCAATGATATGTTCTTCTGATTCACCGTCCATTAATGTATTTGGTTTAAATTCTATAGGCCAGGCATCTTTAGCTGGATGAAGTACAATTGCATATCCCCCCAGTTCTTGAATTCCAAGCTCAAAACTAGTTCTTGTCCTCATGGATGGATTAAAAAATAACAGCGCAACAGATTTATTTTTCAGCGTTTGCTGAAATTTATTTTTTTTTAGGTCTTTTGCATAATCTAAGATTTCTTGAAGTTCTGCTTTTGACCAATCTTGTGTAGAAATAAAATTTTTCATAATCCCCTTTTTTTAAAGTAAAAAAAACCCAGCTAAAGCTGGGTCTAATTCACAATAGAAAGATCCAGCTAAATAGCTGAAACCCGTCTTAATTGTGTTTTTAACTTAATCATTATCGCAATAGTATATCTATAATATTAAAATTGTAAACTTTTACTCAAGCTTCTCATACTCTATCCAGTCTATTAAAAACCTCTGATTATCTGGATTCTTCATATTTGAGCACTCTTTATTAATGCAAAAAGCATTTTTATCGACCAAATAATCATCATACTTCCCTCCAACAGCCACGTTAATAATCATGTAATAATTTCTATTAAACGGGTAGTTATATTTAACAAATTCTGGATGAGATTTATCTATCTTGAAGTATGGTTCTTCTTCTTTATCAAGAAAAAACTCTATTGAGTCTTTTTTCCAAATAAGAGAAATGGAATGAAACTTATCTTGAAATTTTACAGATTTTGGAATAAGAACTTCGCCAACTAAAGTTGATTTTTTATCAAATTTTTTTCCAAAATGGAGTGCTGAACTTGAAACGTTAGATATTCGTCCTCTGTTTTCCATAATATCTATTTCTCCTCCTTGAGGCCATAAAATATTTTCATTAGGCATCAACCAAAAAGCTGGCCAAAAACCAGTGCCAGATGGAACTTTAAAACAAACTGTAATTCTCGAAGGGTAGGTAAAGTCTTTTAATGACTTAGTATCGATTCTTGCAGATGTATAATCAAAACCGCTGAATCCTTCCCGAGTTGGCTGAATTTTTAATAACCCATCTTCAATAAATAAATTATTAGATGTATTAGTATTTTTATTTTTTTTTGAAGGTTTTGTATAGTACTGAAGCTCGCCATTGCCCCATCCAGATATATATCTGCCTCTATCTTTGAAACCATTTGATACTGCATATTTCCAAGTTTTTTTTGATAATGTCTCTTCATTAAAATCTTCGTCCCATGATAGATTTTCATTAGAAGTTCTATCCCTGCAATAAGATTTTTTATCAAATAAATAGTCTTTTGAGTCTACTGTGTGGCGAACTACTATGTCATCTTCATTAGATTGAAGATTAAGTGCAAATAAAAAAAATAAAATTATAAATTTAATCATTTTTTACATTAAATGGTAGGGATGGAGGGAGTCGAACCCACACGCCTTGCGGCACCAGGTTCTAAACCTGGCGTGTCTACCAGTTCCACCACATCCCCAAACACTGATGCATTATATAGATTATTATTGTTGAATGGAAAGATTAAATATCTAATTATAAATTATAGTCCAACTCATTTTTTCTTTTCTTTTGAAGGTAGTAAAGCCCAATCGCATACAAAACCAAAAGTAAGAAAACAGTTAATGAGTAGTTCGTAATTCCATCAAATATGAAACTACAAATCTTTGAGAATATCGCACAACTAGCTATAGAAAGTAAAACATTTCCAATCTGCACTCGTGATGCTGAAAATACAAATCGAATGGACAAATATCCTAGACCAATAAATAAGCCAGCTAAGGTTCTAACCATTATTGTAGTTTCTTTAGTGGTAACTTCTATAGGCAAAAGGATATTGTTAACACCAGGAGTAAGTGTGGTAACTAGACCAACTAAAAGCAACAAAATTGAAGCACCTAGAATAATTCCACGAATAATCATAAAACCCCCAGCATATATAGAGCAACTAAAAACGATATTCCACCAATACCCATCCATATATACATTTCTTTGTAATTTTTAAATTTATATGAATTGATTGCAAGAAAACAACAAAAAATAGGTGCAACAACCAGAACTCCATACCCCACTAATATTGCTAAAGGTATAAATGCTAATAGAAGAAAAATCTGTAAGACAGTTTTATTCATGTATATATGATTCAACTATTTAATTATATTGTCAATTTATTGATCGGATAATTCAATAGTCTCTTGATTGATTAAGGATATCTCCGTTTGAATTTCAGAAATAGACTGATTGAGTTGTTTTTTATAATTATTTAATGCTTGGACAGAGTCATCAATAAGCATTAACTGAGTCTCAATGCTCTTTATTGATACTTTAAATGTTTCGATCTCATCATTTGACATATTCAAAGCATTTAAAGCCTGTTGGTTTTCTAATATCTTAGTTTCATTAGTTTTTGTTATATTTCTATTGGCGTCTAATAATTTACTTATTTCATTAATTGATTTTTTTAATTCTTCTGAAGCTGTTGTTAATTTTGTAATATTGACCTTATTTCTTTTATTACTGAGATCCCAAAGTTTTCTTACTTCTTTATCCAAGAATTGAATAGATGATGATATATCAGTCAAGGAATCGTTATTTACCTCATCAGCAATATTTATTTGCTCTTCAATGATTAATAATCTTTCATTTGCTAAATTAAACGAGGATTTTGTAGCTGATGATTCATAATTCTGCCATATTGCTAAAGTAAGAATGCTCATAAAAACCATAATGTACAAAAAGCCAACAAACAATCCACCAGAGCTTGATTTTTTTAGATATGAAGGGGTTTTCTTTTCTGCTTTCATAGTTTGTTTTATATTAATTATAAAAAAAATTGGCTTATAATACATTTTACATTAACTAAAAAATAAATTTATGAATTTAGATTTCTCTGATGATCAAAAATTTTTGCAAGCAGAGGCAAAAAAATTTCTTGAAAAAGAAAATTCAGTTAATCGAAGTAGAAATGTTTTAGATACTGATCAGAACGTAGATGAAGAGCTGTGGTCAAAGATTGTTGAGCTTGGTTGGACGGGTATTAGGATACCTGAAGAATATGGTGGTCTTGGCTTAGGTCATTTAGAGTTGTGTGTAATTGCTGAAGAATTAGGTAGATATTTAGCGCCTGTTCCCTTCTCTTCTTCTGTATATCTTTTTACAGAAGCAATTATCAAATATGCTGATGAAGAAATAAAAAAAGAAATACTTCCAAAGTTGATCAGTGGTGAAATTGTTGGCACTCTAGCGGTGACAGAAGATTTTCATGCTCCATCAAAGGAAAATATAATTACAGAGGTTTCAAGTGAGCTCGTTAATGGTAAAAAAATTGGTGTTCCTGACGCTGAAGTATCTACCCATTCAATACTTGTGACAAAATCAGCAAATGGAATCAATTTAAGATTAATTGATCATGCACACCAAAGTGTAATTATTGAGCATCAGCAAAATATCGATGAAAGTCGTGGCCATTTCTCAATTGAATGCAATGATACTCCTAGCAAACTCATTGGAGGAGAAACTAATGGATGGGAATTATATGAGTCAATCATTAACCAAGCTGCCGTTTTATTTAGTTTTGAACAGATAGGTGGATCACAAGCATCTTTAGATATGTCTATAAATTATGCTAAAGAAAGATATGCCTTTGGAAGACCTATTGGGTCTTTTCAAGCAATTAAACACAAACTTGCAGATATGTATGTAGCGTTAACACTCGCTAAATCTAATTCATACTATGCTGCCTGGGCTCTCTCAACTGAATCTTCAGACTTGCCGACAGCATCTGCAACAGCAAGAGTAAGTGCAACCAAAGCTTTTCAATTATGCTCAAAAGAAAATATTCAAACTCATGGTGGAAATGGTTATACATGGGAATACGACTGTCATCTCTTTTACAAAAGATCTAAACTACTATCAGTTAATATTGGATCATTGAGTAATTGGAAAGAAAAATTAGTTAGTAGCTTAGAACAATCTAATATAAATTAGGAAATATTATGGATTTTAATGACACACCAGAACAAGCAGAATTTAGAAAAACATGCCGAAAGTGGCTCGAAGATAATGCAAAGCTTAAATCAGGAAATCAAGTTGAGGACTTTGCAAATATTGATTTTCTTAAGGCGGGTAAAGATTGGCAAAAGAAAAAATATGATGCAGGCTGGGCTATGCTGCACTGGCCAAAAGAATACGGTGGTATTGCTGCATCAGCAATTGAAAGAATAATTTGGTCAGAAGAAGAATCTAAATTTAGTGTTCCAAGAGGTATTTTTGAAATAGGTTTAGGAATGTGTGGGCCCGTAATGATGGAGTATGCTTCAGAAGAGCAAAAATCTAGATATCTGCCGCCTATGGCTGAAGGAAGTGAAATATGGTGTCAACTTTTCTCAGAACCTTCTGCTGGATCAGATGTTGCTGGACTAAGAAGTAAGGCTGTTCAAGATGGAGACAAATGGATTATCAATGGTCAAAAGGTATGGACATCTGGCGCTCATTTTTCTGACTACGGAATATTAGTTGTTCGTCATGATCCAAATCTGGATAAACACAAAGGAATGACTTTCTTTTTTGTAGATATGAAATCACCAGGTATTGAAGTAAAACCAATAAAACAAATAACTGGTGGATCTAGTTTTAATGAAGTTTATTTTACAGATGTTGTAATACCAGATTCGCAAAGACTCGGAGAAATTGGTGACGGCTGGAAAGTAGCAATCACAACTTTAATGAACGAAAGATTAGCTGTTGGTGATGCTAATGGAGCTGATGCTGAAGAAGCCTTTAAGTGGGCTAAAAATCAAGATGATTCCGGGGAACCTTTAATTAATAATAAATCTGCACGTGCTTCTATAGCAGAATGGTATTGTGAGGCTAATGGTCTAAAAAATACAAAGCTAAGAACAATGTCAGCTTTGTCAAAAGGCGAAACTCCTGGTCCCGAAGCATCTATAACCAAGATTGTTAGTGCAAATAAGCTTCAAGATATTGGTAATTTTGGTATAGATTCTCTTGATATGGCAGGAATGCTAAAACCAGACGATTCAGAAGTTCAAAGCTTTCATAATGCGTGGCTTGGAGCTCCAGGCCTCAGAATTGCAGGTGGAACAGATGAGATTCTTAAAAATGTCATTGCTGAAAGAGTATTAGGCCTTCCTCAAGATCCAAGAGCAGATAAAAACATAGCTTTTAAAGATATACCATCTGGTAACTCTTAAGATTTAAGCTGAGGAAATAGAAGAACGTCTCTTATAGAAGTTTGGTTTGTTAATAACATCACCAATCTGTCAACTCCAATCCCAACTCCGACAGCAGGTGGCATGCCATGCTCAAGAGCTATTACATAATCCTCATCAAATGACATAGCTTCTTTATCACCAGTATCTTTAGCTTTAACTTGCTCTTTAAATCTTTCAGCCTGATCATCTGGGTCGTTTAATTCACAAAAACCGTTAGCAAATTCTTTACCGCCGATAAATAGCTCAAATCGATCTGCAATGTTTGGATTTTCATTATTTCTTCTAGATAAAGGAGAAACTTCTATGGGATAACCTATAACAAATGTAGGTTGAATAAGGTTTTCCTCGACAGTATTCTCAAAAAGTTCTAAAAGATCCTTTCCACTCATTTTTTCAATATCATTTTTGGTTAATTTCTTATTTTCTTCTAGAACAAGGTCAGCTAGGTTAGCTTTTCTAAAAGATGACAAGTTAATTTTATCTTCACCCCATTCAAGCTCCAATGTTCCATTAACTTCTTCAGATGATTTTTGAATCATGTTTTGCGTGAGCTCAATCGTCTTGTCTAAACTTGTAAAAGCCTCATAGTATTCGAGCATAGTGAATTCAGGATTATGTCTTGTTGATAGACCTTCATTCCTAAAACTTCTATTAATTTCAAAAACCCTCTCAAAACCTCCAACTAATAGTCTCTTTAAATAAAGCTCTGGAGCAATCCTAAGAAAAAGCTCTCTATCTAAAGCATTATGTTTAGTCACAAAAGGTCGTGCTACTGCTCCTCCAGGTATTGGATGCATCATTGGAGTTTCAACTTCAATAAAATTTCTACTTTTAAGACTTTCTCTTAAAGATTCTATTATTTTAGTTCTATCTATGAATACTTTTTTTGAATCTTCATTGCTCATTAAATCAAGATATCTTTGCCTATATCTTGTTTCTATATCAGATAATCCTTTAAATTTATCAGGCATTGGTCTTATAGATTTTGTTATTAAGACAACATCATCAGCCTCAATAGTCAGTTCATCAGTTTTTGTTCTAAATAGTTTGCCTTTGACACCAATAATATCTCCGAGGTCCCATGTCTTAAAATCTTCATATAAATCAACATCTACTGTATTCTTACTAACATATATTTGAATATCTCCACTTGAGTCTCTTATAGTTGCGAAACTTGCATTGCCCATTACTCTTCTAAGAACAACTCTCCCAGCAACACTGATACCACTAATATTTTTTTTCTCTAGCTCTTCTTTAGAAAAAGAATTGTGCTCTGCATGAATATCAGCAGCATAATGGTCTTTATGAAAATCGTTTATGTAGGCCTTTTTTTTATTTCTAAGAATTTCTAGTTTCTTTCTTCTCTCTTCAATGATGCCCTCTTCTCCACCTATATTCTCTTCTGACATTTAAACTCCTGCTTTTAAACTAGTTTTCATAAATTCATCAAGATCGCCATTTAAGACGGCTGCAGTATTACCAGTTTCATGCCCTGTTCTTAAATCTTTTATTCTAGATTGATCTAATACATAAGATCTTATTTGGCTACCCCACCCTATATCTGATTTACTCTCTTCTAGCTCCTGTTTTTCCTGATTTTGCTTTTGTAATTCTAACTCGTATAACTTAGATTTTAATTGTTTTAGAGCATTTTCTTTATTTTTATGTTGAGATCTCCCACTTTGACACTGTGCAACCACTCCAGTTGGTGTATGGGTTAATCTAACAGCAGAATCAGTTTTGTTTACATGCTGGCCACCTGCACCGGATGCTCTGTAAGTATCAACACGAATATCAGCATTATTGATATTAATTTCAATTGAATCATCTATTTCTGGTGATATAAAAACAGATGCAAAAGAAGTATGTCTTCTACTTCCTGAATCAAAGGGAGATTTTCTAACTAATCTGTGAACTCCCGTTTCTGTTCGAAGCCAACCATATGAATAATCACCACTAACGTGAAGAGTTGCAGATTTAATGCCAGCAATTTCTCCATGAGATATTTCTGTAATATCAATATTAAAATCTCTGCTCTCTGCCCATTTAGAGTACATTCGTAATAACATTTCTGCCCAATCTTGTGCCTCTGTTCCTCCAGAACCTGATTGAATTTCAACATAAGCAGATGCTGGATCCATCTTGTTAGTAAACATTTTGCTGAATTCTAATTCTGATACTGCCTCTTCAAGTTCAGAAAACTCCTTTATGATTTCATTGATTGAATTATCATCAGATTCATCTTCAGCTATTTCCAGAAGAACCAAACCATCAGACACTTTTTCTTCAACTAACATAAAGGATTTTAAGGACTTTTCTAAAACAGTTTTCTCTTTACTAATTTTTTGAGAAAGATCGAGATCTGACCATACTTCTTCTTTTGATAAATCAGCTTCTATATCTTTTAGTCTCTTTTCCTTACCTGTAACATCGAAAATTCCTTCTCTAATTTCTACTAAACGATTTTTTAAATCAGTTAGTCCAGATTTAAGCTCAACTGAATCCATTTTATAAATTATTCTTTACTATAAAGTTAAAAATCAATTCTTTTGATGCGGGAAAGTTATATGACCTCTCTTCTCTGTCGAAAATAATAGATAAATTTTCAGGTATGTCATGCAAAGTTAAGTTTGCATCCTTTATTACTTGAGGAAATTTACCAGGATGAGCAGTTGCAAGGATAGCGGTGGAGCCTTTGAGCTCCTCTTTAAGCTTATTTACTGCTTCTGATGCTACAGCAGTATGAGGGTCTATTAAATATTGATGAGATTCATATATTGTTTTCATAGCATCAATTGTAGATATATCATCAACACAGTAACTGAGAAATAGTTCCTTCGATTTTATCCACATATCCTCTGATAATGAAATAGCATTATTAGGAAAACTTGAATAATATTTGTCACATACTTCTGCATCTCTCTCTGCATAAAAGTCATATATCAATCTTTCAAAATTACTTGCTATGCTGATATCCATGCTTGGCGATATCGTTTCAGAAACTTCTGATCTTGAATAATCATTATTTGAAAAGAATCTGTGGAGAATATTATTATTATTCACTGCAACAAGAATCTTTCCAAGCGGCATACCCATCTTATGAGCAGAATAACATGCAAATACATTACCAAAATTGCCTGTAGGTACTGAAAAATTTACAGGCTCCGCAAATTTAGATATTTTTAGCGATGCATAAAAATAGTAACAAATTTGACCAATAATCCTTACCCAATTTATTGAATTTACTGCAAGTAAAAATTGATCTTTTTTTAGAAATGACCTTTCATTAAAGGCTTCTTTTACAATGTTTTGACAATCATCGAAATTACCATTAACTCTTAATGTAAATACATTTGAGCTATCAACCGTTGTCATTTGACGTCTTTGAACCTCAGACATATTTCCATCAGGAAGAAGAATAAAACTTTTAATAGAATCGAATCTTTTGCAGGCATCAATGGCTGCAGAACCTGTATCACCAGAAGTTGCCCCAAGGACAATAGCGGTCTTATTTTGTCTTACTAAAGATTTATTAAAAAAGGCTGCAGCTAACTGAAGGCCAAAATCTTTAAATGCAGCTGTTGGTCCATGAAAAAGCTCCAAGACTAATTTAGAGTCATCTAATTTTTTTATAGGAGCAAAAGTCTGTTCTGAAAAATCGTGCCATGTATCATCTAATAATTCTAAAACCTCATCTTTTGAGAAAGATGACTCTGTAAATAAAGGGACAATATGCTTTGCAACATCTACAAAAGAATCTAAATGTTTGAGTTCTTCTATATCAACTTGGGGCCAATGGTCAGGCATAAATAAACCACCATCACTAGCAAGACCTTGCATTAAAACTTCTTCAAAAGTTTTATTAGAATCTTGCCCTCTTGTGCTATGAAATAACATCTTTAATCAGATTCAATTCTAATTGACCTTATATCTCTTACTGATTCTAAATCTAACAATTCTTTTTTAAGTGAAGAATAATCATCTTCTTTAAATGGATCAGTAATTAGTATTATTGGAACACAATTCCCGCTTAATTCTTCTTTTTGAACAATAGACTCAATTCCAACTGATTTAGATGCAAGCAAAGAGGTTATTGATGCCATTACTCCAGGAATATCTTCAGCCTCTATATAGAAATAGTACTGAAACACTAATTCTGAAAATAGGCTTAGTTCATATTTCATACTATCTGAACTTTTTTGAAGCATCTTCATGCTGGGTGTATTTGCTAGATGAACTAGGTCTGATATCAACCCAGATGCTGTTGATTCCTGGCCTGCACCAGAGCCAGCTATATGAATTTTACCAATTAAGTCAGTATCAATTTCCATTCCATTTCTAACCCCTTTTAAGTTGGCTAAATGAGAATCTAAATTTATTAATGCAGGATGAGCTCTTAATTCAATATTGTTTTTATCTAATTTAGCGACCGCCAAATGCTTAATCGTATAACCCATTTCCATTGCATAATGAAAGTCACTTTTTTGTATTTCTGTTATTCCTTCAACATAGAAATCTTCTGGCGGCAACGAAGTTCCATAAGCGATTGATGATAGAATTCCAATTTTATGAGCTGCATCCATGCCTTCAATATCAAAAGCAGGATCTGGTTCTGCATATCCCTCTTTTTGAGCTAATGCTAAGGTGCTATCGAACTCACTTCCCTCTTCCATATTAGAAAGTATGAAATTAGAAGTTCCATTTAGCATACCGGATATCTTAGAAATCTTGTTTGCGGCCAATTCTTCGGTAAGCAACTTGATTATAGGTGTTCCTGCACAAACTGCTGATTCATACAAAACTCTTACTCCATTTTTTTTTGCGCTTTGAAAAATTTCATCTCCATGATGGTAAATTACCGCCTTGTTTGCAGTTACAACATTTTTTTTATTTTTTATTGCTTCAAGTATTAGCTCTCTTGCAACTTCAACTCCTCCTATTAACTCTACAACCACATCAATATCGTGATTAATTACTTCAAAAATATCTCTAACTATTTTTGTAGAGCCTGGATCACACTTAGGATTGTCTCTTCTTGCTCCAATAACTTCTATGTGAAAATCAGTACCAGAGTTATCTTTAATAACTGCAGAATTTTCTGATAATGCATTGAATAAGCCTGTCGCTACATTTCCCCAACCACAAATACCGATTTTTAAAGTTTTCATTATATTTCCATTGATAAAAAATTTTTAATGCCTCTTACTGCTTGCCTAGTTCTGTGTTCGTTTTCAATTAATGAAAATCGAACATAATTATCGCCATCGATTCCAAAGCCAGCACCTGGTGAAACAGCAACTTGTGCATGTTTAATAAGTAACTTACTAAATTCTAACGATCCAAGATCTATATAATTTTCAGGTATTTTTGCCCAAACAAACATTGTAGCAAGAGGCTTTTCAACATCCCAGCCGATTCTATTTAATCCATTGCATAATTCGTCTCTTCTACTTTCATACATTTTACATATTTGATTAACTTCCTCGTCGCATTCATTAATAGCCTTAATTGCAGCAACTTGAATTGGAGTGAATGTTCCATAATCCATGTATGATTTTATTTTTGTTAAAGCTTGAACTAAATCTTGATTACCGCAACAAAATCCTACTCTCCACCCTGGCATATTATATGATTTAGATAAAGTAAAAAATTCCACCGCTATATCTTTGGCTCCCTCTACTTGAAGAATAGATGGCGCTTGATACCCATCAAAAACAATATCAGCATAAGCAAGATCATGAATGATCCAGATATCATATTTCTTGCCAATTTCTACTATTTTTTTTAAGAAATCCAATGTAACTGTTTGTGTTGTTGGATTTGAAGGAAAATTAATAATAATCATTTTTGGTTTTTTAGGGGAATTTATAATGTTTTCTTCAACATCAATTAAAAAATCATCGAGGTTTTCTTTGAGTGATATTGATTGCAGATTTGCTCCAGCTATAACTACTCCATAAGAGTGAATAGGATAAGTTGGTGATTGAACTAATACATTATCCTCGTTAGAGAGTGTTGCCAATGCTAAATGTGCAATTCCTTCCTTAGAACCCATACAAGTGACTACTTCAGAATTAGAATCTAATTGAACATTAAACTTTCGCATATACCAATCCTTGATGGCTTTTCTTAATTTAGGAAGGCCTGCCGATTGAGAGTATCTATGCGTTGCAGAATTTTTAACTGTTTCGATAAGTTTTTCTACAATAGGACTTGGAGTTGGTTGATCAGGATTGCCCATACCAAAATCAATAATATCCTCACCTTTAGATCGAGCTTCAGATTTTAGGGCATTAATCTGTGCAAAAATATACGGAGGTAATTTTTCAGCATTTGTGAAATGTTGATCGGGCATAACTTAACCTTTTAGTCTTTCTAATAATTCTTTTGGAGACACATACCCTGGAAATATTTCTCCATCTTGTGTGAACATTGACGGAGTTCCGGTTACTCCTAAACTTTGGCCAATAACATAATGTTTTGATACTGGCTGATCTTCGCAAAAAGATACATTTAATTTTATATCTTTTTTTAGATCTGTAATGCTTTTTTTGGGATCACTGGAACACCAAGCTCCAACCATTTTTGTAAAAGCTTGAGTTCCAATACCAGACCTTGGAAAAGCAGCATATCGGATAGATATACCTAGCTCATTATACTCTGACATTTCATTATGTAATTTTCTACAATAACCACAATCAACGTCAGTGAAAACAGTTAGTAAATACTTTTCATTATTTGATTTAAATTCAATAAACTCATCTTTTGGCATCTTATCGATAATATCTAATCTTCTGGATTTAATTTCATTATTTGTAATATTAAGAACTTTGTTGCCAGATATTTTATACATGTCACCATAAATAAAATATTCCCCATCTTTTGATACGTATATAGGCTGTAAATCACCATAATATACTTTATATAAGCCCTCTAAGTTTGATGGCTCAATAGATTCTATTTCTGAGTTTGGCGGCAAGATATTTTTAAGATTTGACTTGATGGCCTCTTCACTTGTCTGCAAAAAATTACTGGCAATGAAAAGAAAACATACCATAATTAATTTATTCATTTTTATCCTCTAGGATGATGTTTTTTATGAATTTCACCCAATCGTTGCTTTGCAATGTGAGTATATATTTGAGTTGTAGATAAGTCACTATGGCCAAGTAAAATTTGAACTGATCTTAAGTCTGCTCCTCTATTTAAGAGGTGAGTTGCAAAGGCATGTCTTAAAGTGTGAGGAGATATTGTGGTCTTAAGATTTTCTCTATTTAAATAAATTTTTATTCTATTCCAAAAGGCTCCTCTAGTTATTTTTGTTCCTCTATTGCTTAGAAAAGTTTCTTTAATATTTGATTTCTCTCTATCATTTAAATATGAATTTAAAGCATCTGCTGCTTCTTCTCCATATGGTATAAGTCTTTCTTTTTGGCCTTTTCCTAAAACCTTCACAACCAATCTTTTGTTATCTATATCAGTAAGCTTTAAATTAACAAGCTCAGATATCCTCATTCCAGTAGCATAAAGCATTTCAATCATTGCCTTATCTCGTCTTTCAATATGTATATTTAATTTTGGGCTATTTAATAATTTTTCAACTTCGATTTCTGACATAGAAACAGGAAGGTATGTTTCTTTTTTTGGCATAGAAATATCTTCAACAGGTGAGAATGTAATAATTTTTTTCTTAATTAAATATATATAAAAAGACTTTATGGTAGATATTTTTCTGTTAACTGAAGAACTTTTTAGCCCTTGCTTAAACAAAAATGATACATATTGATTAACATCAGCTTTTAACAATTTTTTTATAGGCTGTCCTAGGTATTTTAGAGACCATTTAGAAAACGAATTTATATCATTTTCATAAGAATGTACTGTATTTTTTGACAGGCCCTTTTCAATGTATAGGAAATCTAAAAAGGAGCTTATTAAATGATCCTTTTTAACACCTTTGACCATTTAACTAATCCAGTCTTTCTTTTATTCTAGCTGACTTGCCTGATCTTTCTCTTAAATAGAAAAGTTTGGCTTGACGAACATCACCTTTTCTTTTGACCTTTATGGAGTCAATCATTGGGCTATGAGTTTGGAAAGTTCTTTCGACTCCAATTCCACTCGAAATTTTTCTAACAATAAAGGATGAATTTAAACCGCCTTTTTTAACGCCCATTACAATGCCTTCAAAAGCCTGAACCCTTGTTCTATCTCCTTCTTTAACTTTTACTGAAACAACAACAGTATCACCAGGTCTAAATGAAGGAATATCAGTCCTTATTTGCTTATTTTCAAAATCGCTAACAATTTCGGCAGGTGACTTTTCAACAAGAGAGACATTAACAACTTCTTCAGCAGGAGCTTCTTCAGCAACAGCTTCTTCCTTAGGAGCTTCTTCAGCAACAGCTTCTTCCTTAGGAGCTTCTTCGGCAACAGCTTCTTCCGCAGGAGCTTCTTCAGCAACAGCTTCTTCCTTAGGAGCTTCTTCGGCAACAGCTTCTTCCGCAGGAGATTCTTCGGCAGGAGCTTCGTCGGCAGGAGCTTCGTCTACTGAGGGTTCTTCAACAGATGAATCAATAGGTTCTTCACTAGAAGCAACCTCATCATCATTTGTCATATTTTCTTTATCTGTTGATTCATTCATTATAATTGCCTAAAAAGTGCTATAGGATATCCTTAGATTCCCATTCTTCCAAGAGTTTTTTCTGTTTTTTTGTTAATTTTACCTTATTTAATAGATCTGGTCGTCTTAATTTGGTCTGTATTAAAGAATTTAAGGTATTCCAATCCTTTATTTTAGAATGATTGCCTGATAAAAGCACTTCAGGCACTTCTATCTCTTCAAACTTTTCTGGTCGAGTATATACATGACCTTTAAGAAGACCGTTGGAAAAAGTGTCGTTTAAGACAGAATCCTTGTTGCCTATGGCGCCTGGAATATTTCTTGCAACTGCATCTATTAAACACACTGCTGCGAACTCTCCTCCACTTATAACAAAATCGCCAATAGAAATTTCTTCATCTACATATGAATCAATAAATCTTTGATCTATACCTTCATACCTACCACATATTAATGTAATAGATTTCTTTTTAGATAATTCAACTACTTTTGTTTGATTAAGTTTTTTGCCTTGCGGAGATAAATAAATTACATGTCCCGCTTTGGACTTAGGTATGTCTTTTAAAGAATTTTTAAGGGGTTTTGGCATCATAACCATACCCTCTCCACCACCGTAAGGCTTAGAGTCTATTTGACCATGTTTGTTTATTGCATGTTTTCTTATGTCATAACAATCTATGAAAAAACTTTTTCCTAATTCTTTAGATAAAACACCAGTGTTTAAAACAGAAAATATTTCTGGAAAAATTGTTAAAACATTAAAATTCATTTTTAAAAATCTTTATTCCAATTAACATAAATAATAAATTTATCACTATCAATTGAGTGAATTATTTTATCTTTCACATATGGTATCAATCTATTATTATTATCAACAGACTCATCAGTAGAAAAAACTTCCAAGCAATCATTCGCGCCAAAATTCTTCAAATCTTTAACAATACCTAAAATATCATCTGATTTTCTGTCGATAACCTTCATATTTATTAATTCATGCCAATAAACCTCGCCAGAAGTAAGTTTAGGCAGATCTTCTTTTTTTATGAAAATTTTAAGATTGGTTAGATTTTTTATATTTTCTATATCATCAATATTATTAATCTTTGAGATAAATTTAGTATTAGCTTTTTTGACATACTTTATTTTAAATTCAGAAACTTCGTTATTCTCAATAATAAAGTTTGAATAGTTAAGTATATTTTCTTTGGGCGAGCAAAATGAATTAAGAAAAAATTCACCTTTAAGGCCTCTAGCCTTGCCTATTGAGCCAACACAAATAAGATTATCTTTTTCTTGTTTATTTAGTTTCATCATCTGAAGAATCTTTTTGTTCAGATTCTTCTTCAGCTGGTGCTTCTTCGGCAGGAGCTTCTTCTTCAGCTGGTGCTTCCTCTTCGGCAGGTGCTTCTTCGGCAGGAGCTTCTTCTTCAGCTGGTGCTTCCTCTTCGGCAGGTGCTTCTTCGGCAGGAGCTTCTTCTTCAGCTGGTGCTTCCTCTTCGGCAGGTGCTTCTTCGGCAGGAGCTTCTTCTTCAGCTGGTGCTTCCTCTTCGGCAGGTGCTTCTTCGGCAGGAGCTTCTTCTTCAGCTGGTGCTTCCTCTTCGGCAGGTGCTTCTTCGGCAGGAGCTTCTTCTTCAGCTGGTGCTTCGTCTTCTGCAGGTGCTTCTTCGGCAGGTGCTTCTTCGGCAGGAGCTTCTTCTTCAGCTGGTGCTTCTTCGGCAGGAGCTTCCTCTTCAGTTGGAGCTTCTTCTTGTGATGCTGCCTCAGCTTCAGCTGCTGCTTTTTCTTCAGCTTCTTTTGCTAATTTTGCTTCTAGAGCTGCTTTTTTTGCATCAGATTTAGCTTTTTTTGCATCCATTTTAGCTTTTAATTCTTCAGGACTTAAATTTGCTTCTTTAACAAGAGATTGAACTCTTTCACTTACCTGGGCCCCTTTTCCAATCCAATCATTTAATTTATCTAGATCAATTCTTAATCTTTCTTCTTGCCCACTTGCGGAAGGATTAAAAAAACCTAATCTCTCAATAAATTTTCCGTCACGTGGGCGCCTTTCGTCCGCAACAGTAACGAAATAATAAGGATTCTTTTTTGCCCCACTTCTTGCCAATCTAATAATTACCATATTTATATATTTATTCTAAATGTTAAAAAAGATGTGTATTTTAGGTTAACCTTGATAATATTGATAGTATTAATATACAAAGATTTTACTAAGCTAAACTAATTATGAGTTTTATCACACAGGTTACTATTTCTATAGTAATTTATTTTATTTTGAGAGTGTCCTTAAAACGTCCTTCTTCTTTATATATTGCCTCTTTTGTTTCTGGTTTTTCATATATAGGTATGTATTTACTTGCATATAAAAACATAACCTTAATTCCAACTATCCATTTTTTAGTAACTGGATTGAGTTTGTTAGTTCTATTTATTGCCTATTATGAAATTCTAAGTTTAGAACGTAATGTAAGAAAAATTAAGAAAGGTGAGTTTGGTGATGCTGAGACATTCCCTATAGAGAGAAGTTATAAGCTTGTTTCAAAAATTCTTGGTGTGGGGCTACTATTTTTGACCTTTGCTTTAATTTCTGGATTTGCAATTCAGTCAGTATTTACTGCTAATTTAATTTTTAAAACATCGTTTACGCTTGTTGCTTGGCTTATTTTCTTAATTACACTTATCGGAATTAAATTTTTAAATTTTCCTATAAAATATGCAATTAGAGGTTTATTTATTTCAATGTGGGCAGTTCTCATAGCTTATATTACAAATATTTGATTTATAATTAGTTAATGCAAGAAGACCCCTCTTTATTTTTCTTATTTGGTTCACTTATAATTTTGTTAATTGTAAGTGCGTTTTTTTCTGGTTCTGAGACTGGAATGATGGCTGCCAATAAAATAAAACTTAGGAATTTATCAAAAAAACGTCATAGAGGTGCTAAAAGAGCTTTAAAGCTTCTGAAAAAACCAGACTTATTGCTATCTACTATTCTTGTAGGAAATAATTTTGCCAACATATTAGCATCTGCGATAGTAACAATAATTATGATTAATTATTTCGGGGGAAATGTATTACTTGGTTCGATAATCCTTACTCTAGTAATCCTAATATTCTCTGAAATTACTCCTAAAACTATGGCTGCTATAAAGCCTGAAAGTATAGCCACAGGGTCTTCATTTTTATTAAAAGGTTTGTTGTTCATTTTTAAGCCCTTAATAGCTGTAACAAATTTTATTAGTTCTAAAGTATTAAGGTTATTTAATATGAACGCTAGAGATGCTAATGACAACGATAATTTGAATACAGAAGAATTAAAGACTCTATTAGATGAGTCTGGAGATTTAATACCAAAACAATATAGAGGAATGTTATCTTCTATTCTTGGTATGGAGGAACTTGTTGTAGAAGACATAATGACGCCTACATCAGAAATAATAGGAATTGATCTCAATCAGAGTTATAAGAAAACAAAAAAAATTATAGAGTCTGCTGAATTTACACGTCTGCCTGTATTCAAAGATTATATTGATAATGAGCTTGGTATGTTGCATTTAAAAGACTCTCATTCTTTTTTAGATAAAATTGAATCAAATGAAAAAGTTGAGAAGGTTTTGATGGATTCATACTTTGTTTCACAGTCAACTGCACTAATGAAGCAACTGAAAGAATTTCAAGTAAATGACAAAAATATGGCTTTGGTTGTTGATGAATATGGCGAGATTCAAGGTTTGATAACTATTGAAGATATATTTAAAGAGATCGTAGGTAAATTTGGTAGTGCACGAGTAGAGCTTGAAAAAGAATTCACTAAGCTAAAAGATGGATCAGTTGTGACTGATGGGAATTCAAAAATTCGAGATTTAAATAAATTTTTAGGTTGGTCGATACCTGAAAATAACTCTAAGACTATAAATGGTTTAATAACTGATTACTTAGATCAGATTCCACAAGCAAATCTTTGTGTTCAAATAAATCAATATAGGTTTGAAGTTTTAGAGATTGATGACAATTCCATTGATCGTATAAAAATTAGAAAGGGGAAATGAATCCCCCTTCTAATCCCAGAGTATAAAAATAAACTGTGATTTCCTCCTACGGAAATATGCAAATATCTTAATGGTTTTTAATAAAATTACTAATTTTTTTCTATATTGGTATATATTGCAATAATGTCAGAACTTAAAATTTTAGTAATACCGGTTACACCCTTCCAACAAAATGCATCCATAGTATATTGCACCAAAACTAAAAAATGTGCATTTGTTGATCCTGGAGGTGACATTGAGACTCTTCTGCAGAAAGCAAAAGCAAATGAACTAATTCCTGAGAAAATATTATTAACTCATGGTCATATAGATCATGCTGGAGGAGCTCAAGAGTTATCAGATATTTTAAATATTAAAATTGAAGGTCCTCATATTAATGATAAATTTTTACTTGATGGTCTTAAAATGCAAGGTGAAATGTTTGGGATGCCTTCTCAGGATTGTGTACCAGATCAATGGCTGAATGAAGGAGATAATGTTAATGTTGGTGATCTCTGTTTTGACGTTTACTTTTGTCCAGGACATACCCCAGGCCATATAATCTTTTTTCATCAATCATCAAAGGTCGCTTTAGTAGGAGACGTACTATTTCAAGGCTCTATTGGCAGAACTGATCTTCCAGGTGGAAATTATGAGGACCTTATTAATTCAATAGTTTCAAAACTTTGGCCTCTTGGAAATGACATCGAATTTATACCAGGTCATGGGCCTAGATCTAATTTTAACCAAGAAAGACTTACAAATGCTTTTGTTTCAGATAAGGTTTTATCAGCTAATTAATTATCATATCTGCCAGGAGCTAGAATTTTACCTGAGAGTCCTATGAACCAGTTTGGCATTAATTTTAAAAGAAATACCAAGGCTCTATATGTTCTAGTAGGTACGCAAATTGGCTTGCCCTTTAAAGTTGCTCTTACACCTTCATAAGCTATTTTTTTCGCGCTAAATTTTAGAAAGCCTGGAACTCTGTCCATTTCATCTTGAACACCACTTGCAGTATGAAACTCGGTGTGAGTAAAACCAGGACAGACAGCAGTAGAGGTAATGCCATGATCATTATAATTTATATTTAATGAGTCACTAAATCTGTTCATAAAGGTTTTTATTGGTCCATAAAGTGCTTGAATTGATGATGGAGGCGCAAATGCAGCCACAGAAGAGACAATCATTATTTTGCCAAAATTTCTTTCCATCATTTTTGGAAGAAATGCTTTTGATAATGCAATGACTGACGTTCCGAGCACTCTAATAAATTTTTCTTCGTCTTCCATAGGTGTTTCATGAAATGATGTCTTGATACCATATCCAGCATTATTTACGAGAATATCAACTTGATAATTCTTTTGTTCACAAAAATTAAATATTTTATTTGGAGCATCAATATCACTTAGATCACTTGAAATAAAATCTGCGGCTACATTATATTTTCTTTGTATTTTTTCAGCTTCATTTCTAAGCTTATCCTCTCTTCTAGCAGTAAGAATTACATTAAATCCCTGTTTTGCTAATTCATTTGAGATTTCTAAACCTATGCCAGAGGAAGCACCAGTTACAAGAGCGTATGAGTTTTTCATGCATACATACTACCAGTATATATATTTCTAAGATAGAATTACGGGCTCACTACTTAAGAGGAAACTTTATGAATATTCAAAAACTAACTTCAAGACTATTTATCTTAACTGTAATGTTTGTATTAGTAGTGCAGCCAGTAAATATTTTTGCTCAAGAAGAAATTGAAGAAATTAGCACTGAAGTTGAAACTGTTGACGACAAAGAACAAGAAAGTGGCCCAAGCTTAAAAAAATGTCTTATGAAAGCTAAAAGCATGAAAGACAAAAAAAATTGTCAAAAAGAAAATATGCAAACAGTTGAAAAATTTATTGAAGATGAAGGTCTTAAATTAATTGAAGGTTACCTAAAAATTTATTCTGATGAGGATGCAGAAGCATATTTTTTGAAATTAGACGAAGAAGACATAAATAAACAATTTTTATATTTTGCATATATTATGAATGCCCCTCAAGGAAGTCTTTTAACAGGTGGCCTACCATCAGATGGCAAAGTTTTAGAATTTAGAAACTTTAAAAAAGATAATATAGGTTTATATCAAATCAATACTTCATACATGAATGGCGATGATAATAATATTGGTACATCTACCATCACCAATATAACTGAAGCATTTATTGAAAATTTTAAGCCTGTTGCTAGAACTGAAAATAGCGTTTTAATTAGTGTTAATAATTTTCTAATGTCTGAAAAAATAGAATCCTTGAGCTATGTTCCTCAAGAATACAGAGAATATGTCTCAGTTAATTATGGAAGGCCTGATCCATCAAAAACATTAATCGATAAGGTATTTAATAATAAAACTAATACAGCCGTGGAGGTTACATTTGCTTACACAAATAAATCACCAAACTCAGATGCATATTCAGTAGCAGCAGTGACTGACCCTAGGTATTTATCTGTAACAGGAAGGCATATTTTTATAAAAATGCCTGATGAGGGTTACGAACCAAGAATAAATGATCACAGAATTGGATATTTTGTTAATAAATCAACCGATTTAACATCATATGAAAATTACCCTAACTTCGCTTTAATTAATAAATGGAGGTTAGTAAAAAAAGACCCTTCTGCCCCCCTATCTGAACCTGTTGAGCCAATAGTATATTGGGTAGAAAATACTACACCAGAGGAAATAGTCCCAGCAGTAGTAGCTGGAATTGAAAATTGGAATATTGCTTTTGAAGAAGCAGGCTTTAAAAATGCAATTGTTGCAAAAATACAACCTAAAGATGCAACATGGGATGCTGCTGATTATGATTATAACGTTGTAAGGTGGTCTTCAGAACCGGATGGGAGGTTGTTAGGAATAGGTCCAAGTGTTTCAAATCCTCTTACAGGTGAAATAATTTCAGCAGATATAGTAAATAAATTGTTGGCGGTTAAGCTAGGCCATAATTATAGAAAACTTTATGGTTATACAGAAGATAATGACCCTTTAATGCAATATATTACCAATTTGACCCTTCATGAAGTTGGTCATACTCTTGGATTAAGACATAATTTTCGTGGTAGTCAACTTTATAGTCCAACTGAGATACATAATAAGGATATTACTGGCGATACCATAATGAGCTCTGTTATGGATTATGATCCTATCAATGTTGCACCTGAAGGAGTTGAGCAAGGAATTTTCTTTTCTACTGTTCCAGGTGTATATGATAAATGGGCAATTAAATTTGGATATACTCCCAATCTTTCTAGCGAAGATAGAAAAGAACTACTTCTTGAATCTGTTAAAAGAGAACTAACATTTGGAACCGATGATGAGGCTATGTCTTATCCAGGAAACAATATTGATCCAAGAACTAAAAGATATGATATGAGCAGTGATCCAATCGCCTATGCTGCAGATATTACAAAAATCATAGATAAAAAAATTAATGAATTACCTAATATCTATTCTGATGAGGAAACCTTTAATAACTACACCGATGCTTTTTATCGCTTTTTTAGAACTAAAGGAAGATTTTTAGAAACAGTTGCTCAGCAAATTGGCGGAGTTTATATAAATAAAATTGCAAGTAGTCAAAAAGAATATACTTCACTAGAAGCAGTTCCTTATGAAAAACAAAAACAAGCCATGTCTTTGTTAGCAGAAAAAGTATTTGCTAACGGTGCAATGAATTACGATCAAAAAATATTATCAAATTTAATTTATGAAAGAGACACTAAAGATAGTTTAAGTGAGGATGGAAATAATAACGATCCAGATTTTCATGCTCTAGTATTGTCAAGTCAAAAAAATATACTAAGAAATATCCTTCATCCTAATGTAATGAAGAGGCTTATAAATAGTTCTTTATATGGAAATGAGTATATGCCAAGTGAGGTTCTTGAAGACCTTAATAGTGCTATTTTTATTTCTGGAGAAGAGCCTGATACATTTAAAATGAGTCTTCAATCTTCTTATGTAGATCTTTTATTATCTGGTTTTAAAGATGGCCCCTATGATGAGGTCTCAAAAGGAGAAATCTTTAATGCTCTTCAAGATATTCTAGACTTTACAAGAAAAAATAAATTTAAATCTAGCCACTATAGTTTTTTATATTTTAAAGTTAATAGTTTCTTTGAAAAAGCTTAGTTTTTTCATCCTCAAGAAGTTTAATTTTAGTATTTTTGCCTCCAGGGCCGCTATAACCGCCTATTTCTCCATTTGAACATATAACTCTATGACACGGTCTTATTATTGGGATTGGATTTTTTGCACATGCGTTTGCAACAGCCCTTGCAGCATTTGGTTTTCCTAGTATTAATGCTATTTCCTTATAGGACTTTGTTTTCCGTAAGCAATTTTATCTATTTCATTCCATACAGATTCTTGAAATTTAATAACCAATTTACATCCAAGTAGAGATTAAATTTGATGCTTCTTCTTTTGACATTTCAAGACGTGCATATTTAGGAGTATTCATTGAAATCATTTGATCAGAAATAATTTCAATATCAAAGTTTAAATTTCCTAGAAAATTAACAAGCTCCTTCTTAGCATCTAAATTTTCATTTTCAGATGTGAGCTTTTGAGGATAATAATTTGTTTTAAAAACCAATTGGCCTAGCTCGATTAAAGCGATATCAGTATCAGGGCACTCTTCATCTTCGTACTTATCAATTGCATTAAGAATCCAATAATGTGGTTTTTCAACTTTTGCTTTTGCTTCTTCTAAGTTTGGATATAATTTTGTATGTGATTTTTCTTTAAACCAATTATCTTCATGTTCCACAATACATGTTTCTTTTAAATTAAAGAGATATTTTTTTAGATCTTCATCTTTAGACTTAAACGGATATTTCATACTTTTTTAGGTAGTATCTTAAATATTACATGAATACTTTCAATAGAAATATAGTTTAAATAAAAAAATAATTTTAAGTATTTTTTTTAAGAGGAAATTTCAAACTAGCAAAGATAAGATTAATCTTTGCTAGTTCAATTTATAAATTTACGACTCAGCAGCCATGTAAAATTGTCCACCTTTATAAAGTGTTGGTTCTGTGCAAGTTGCTGTAGCATCAAATTTTGCTTGAATTGCTTGTCCATTTGCTTCCCAATTTGCGTTACCTCTTTCCATAGAGTCAAAATCTGAACTCCAGTTATACCACCAAAAATCTGCAGCATCTTCTCCAATTGGAATATATGCTCCAAAGGAATATTCATCACTGGATTGATCTTCAACGAGCCATTGACGAAATTCTTCGATATTAGATTTAAGATCATCGAAAGATTTACCTTCATTATAAGAACAGGCTAACTCTGCAGCAACAAAAGATTCCCAATTTTGCAATGAGGATTCTTCAGGGGCATGAAAGTGACCTTCGTATCTATAAATTTCATCAGTGCTACAATTCATGACACTTTTATATTCTTCGTTCCATTCTACAGCTTCAGCATTAGAAGACCATTCAGACCATGCAACTAAAGCAGATTCTTCTGAAGTCCAATTATTTTCCCAATAACCATCAGGCCCCTCTTCAGATTCATTTACAGCAGCATAACCGCCGGACCACATTAGATTTTCTGAAATATCAAGTTGATTAAATGCAACTATCATCTCTCGAAGTGATTCAGGTGAAAAATCAGGTCCTCTCTCACAAGCTAAAAATTCAGAAAAGACTTTTCCACCATCCCAGTCAATTTCAGATGCTTGTTCATTGTTCATAGAAGATTGTGAGCAGCTAAAAATAAAAAAGATGGAAAACAAAGACAATACTTTAATTAAGTTTAATTTCATAATATTAATATTCCATAATAGTTAAAACTAAATACTAATATAAAAAATTGAATTAAGAAAAATCTTTACATCTTATTTTTATGTATATTATGCAAATTTTGTAACAAAATTCGTTACTTGTTTTACTCCACCTAGGGGAAAAAAATGAACCTGTTCAATATTAAAATCAGGATTATTCATTTTGTATTCAGCGAGTTCAGTTATTATTGATTCAGGCTCATATGGCAATAACAGCTTTGTTATATCCTTTGCTCTTTTTTGTAAAACTTTTATTGATGCTCCAACACCACATTCTATTGAATACTTGAGTAAAGTTTGAAGCTTTGCTGGTCCTGCAATACCTATATGAATAGGAATATCAATACCCATATTTTTAAGCTCATCAGCCCATTGAATTACTGGTCCTGATTCAAAACAAAACTGAGTGGCAATTGCCATTTCAGCATCAGTTCTTTTTGCAAATTGATTTTTCCATGAAAGTGCTTCATTAACATTATCATTAGCGCCATGTGGGTCTATATCTTTATTCCCCTCAGGATGACCTGCAACGTGAAGGCGTTTGAAATTTGATTTATCAAATAGCTCTGTTTCAATAAGTTGAATAGAGGAATCAAAATCTCCATAAGGTTTGTTTGAACCTCCTGCAATTACAAGACCTTCATCTACATCAGCTTCATCTGCATATCTTTTAATCCATTCACTTAGCGTATTATTATCTTTAATTATTCTTGCAGGAAAATGTGGCATTGGACTAAAGCCATCGGTACGAATTTTTTTAGCAGTCTCAACCATTTCTTCAATTGGTGTACCTTCAATGTGAGCTATATAAACTCTTGTATTTCTTGGTAATACTTCTGAGAAATCTTCTATTTTCGAGGCAGCTCTTGGAGTAACCTCAATTGAATATCCTTCTAAAAATTTACTAACTATGTTTTCATTCATAATAATATTAAACCATAAATATCTGGCGGAGAGTGAGGGATTCGAACCCTCGAACCAGTTACCCAGTTACCTCCTTAGCAGGGAGGCGCTTTCGACCACTCAGCCAACTCTCCGAAATTGATGGAAGATTATAACTCTTTGCTAATATAAAAAAATACTTAATTATCTATCGAACTCTATCTGCATTCCAAAAGGAAGATTTTGACTTACCTGACCATCTTTAAAAGCAACATGACCATTAACTATTGTCATATAAATAGATGAGTTAAATGTTTTTCCAGAAAATGGCGACCAGCCGCACTTGTACAAAATATTTTCATCTGAAACTGTGTATGACTTATCTATATCTAATATTGCTAAATCAGCATAGTAACCTTCTCGAATGTAGCCCCTGTCTTTAATTTGAAATCTCTTTGCAACATTGTGACTAGTTTTTTCAACGATAGTCTCAAGACTTAAAATATCTTGATGATAAAAATCCATAAGTATTTGAAGTCCATGCTGAACTAAAGGCAAACCAGCAGGTGCGTCACGATAGTCACTCATTTTTTCATCCCAAGTATGTGGAGCATGATCAGTTGCAATAATATCAATCTTATTATCATGCAGAGCCTTGATTAGAGCTAATCTATCAGATTCTTCTTTTATTGATGGGTTACATTTAATTTGATTGCCTAGCTCAGAATAATAAGAATCGTTGAAGTGCATATGATGAACGCATACTTCCGCAGTAATTTTCTTACCAATAACATCACCAGAGGTAAACAAATCCATTTCTTTTTCTGTTGTCAGATGAAAAACATGAAGATCTGAATCATATTTTTTAGCCAAACTTACAGCAAGTGAACTGGATAAATAACAACTTTCAACATTTCTGATCAGGTGATGTTGCTCAGCAGATAAATCATTTCCAAATTTTTCATAAAATAATTTTTCATTATCTACTATTGTCTTTTGATCCTCGCAATGAGTTACAACAATAAGAGGTGAGTAGTTAAATATATCGTCAAGTGCATCAATGCTATCAACGAGCATTTCTCCCGTGGATGCTCCCATAAATACTTTTAATGCCGCAGCTTGATTAATATCTACTTTTTTTATCTCTTCAATATTTGTATTGCTTGCGCCTAAATGAAAAGAATAATTAGAAAGAGATCTTGTGCTTGCTAGTTCAAATTTTTTAGTTAAGTTTTCATTCGTCGTCGTAGTTGGATTAACATTAGGCATTTCAAAATAACTGGTAACTCCTCCAGCTAGCCCCGCCTTAGATTCAGTTGCAATTTCACCCTTATGAGTTAAACCTGGCTCTCTAAAATGAACTTGGTCGTCAATAAGTCCAGGAATGACATATCTACCGTTAATATCTATGACCTCTGAAGATTCTGCATTGATATCTGATCCAATTAATTCAATTCTATTATTTTTAATTGCAATATCAGATTCTAATGTTTTACTTTCATTAACAATTCTGCAATTTTTAAGAATTAGATCAAACATTCTTATTATTCCTCTAATTTAAAAGCTGTATGAAGAGCTTTTACAGCATTATCAACATTATTTTCATTGATAACTATGGTAATTTTTATTTCTGAAGTACTTATCATCTGAATATTTACTCCTTTTTCAGAAAGTGCTTTGAATGCTGTACTAGCAATACCTGCATGAGTTCTCATGCCAACCCCCACTAATGAAACCTTTGCGATGTTTGAATCTATCAAAAGATCATCAAATTCTAACGATTCTTTAACTGTATTTATGACATCGGTTGCAATAGCTTCATCTTCTTTAGAGACAGTGAAAGTAAAATCAGTTTTGCCATTAACACTAACGTTCTGAACGATTACGTCTACTTCTATGTTTGCATCGCTTAATGGTCCTAAAATTCCATACGCCATTCCCGGTGTATCACTTACGCCATGGAGTGTAAATTTAATTTGATTCTTCTGAAAAGCTATTCCAGATACTAATCCATTTTCCATATTATTATCCTCAAGAGTTATAAGAGTACCATTTCCAGATTCAAAACTGGATAAAACTCTTACAGGTACTTTATATTTATTTGCAAATTCCACTGCCCTAATTTGTATTACTTTTGCTCCCTGCCCTGACATTTCTAACATCTCTTCCATAGTAATAGAATCTAATTTTTTGGCCTCTGGAACTATTCTAGGGTCTGTTGTATAAATACCATCAACATCGGTGAATATATCGCATCGTTTTGCTTTCATTTGAGCAGCTATTGCTACCGCTGTTGTATCTGACCCACCTCTACCTAAAGTAGTTACATCACCAGAATCAGTGATACCTTGAAAACCAGTAATAATTGGAACAATGCCAGCATCTAATGTCTCTTCGATCTTTTTTCCATCAACATCTAGTATTTTTGCTTTTGAATAACTATCAGTTGTCCTCATTGATATTTGAGATGCGGTATATGACTTTGCCTCAACTCCAATTTGATGCAGCGCCATTGCCAAAAGAGCCGCACTTACTTTTTCGCCAGTAGATATAAGAGCATCAAACTCTCTTTTGCTTGGGTTTTCTCCAAAACTATTAGCCAAATTAATTAATCTATTTGTTTCTCCACTCATAGCTGATACAACCACAACAAGAGAATCTTTTTCAGAAGCCTTTTTAATTATCTTTGCTACAGCAGCAATTCTCTCTTCTGAGCCAACAGATGTTCCTCCAAACTTTTGAACTACGATATTTGACATTGTTTTTTCTAGTTTGCGAGAGATTTTACTGAATTTGAAATAGAAGTCACGAAATCATTAACACTTTCGGTTTCACCGGCTCCTTGAGCAAAATCTGACCTACCGCCTCCCTTGCCATTAATTTGTTTACACAAATGAGAAACTAAATCTTTGGCCGATATTTCATCACAAAGATTTTTAGTTACTCCACAAACAACAGCAATCTTATTACCCTCGACATTTAATAAAATACTTATACCTTTATCTATTTCATTTTTTCTTTTATCTACCATGCCTC
>CABXTT010000015.1 GCA_902515155.1 uncultured SAR86 cluster bacterium
CAAAAAGCATCATTAGTGTTTAATGATTGGTCTGTTCAAGAAATAGAATCTGAAGAAGGTTTAAAAAAATCTAATGAGCTGTTTGAAGATCTCACAACTTCATACAGTAGAACAGGCTACGCTAAGCTCGCCATATTAACTAAAGCATCTTCTGACGCTAAAAACGGAGAAAGGCAAAATGCTATAATGGGTTTTTCAAAGCTCGTTAAGCTAACAAATGGCATTAACGGAAACAAACTTTACAATAAATTAGCTAGAGTAAGTGCTGCTCGATTATTGTTTGCAAATGCCAATTATGATGAAGCTCTTATAATGATTGAGAAATATTCTTCTTCGTCAACAAATGCATACATTCATGAGCTGACTGGAGATATTTTAATGAAAAAAGATTCAATATCGCTTGCAAAAGAACAATACCAAATAGCAAAGGAAAAATATATTGATGAAGCTTCCTTATCTATTATTTCTATGAAGTTAGCAAATATAGATTCATAAACCATGAAACATAATTTAATCAATAAGGCTTTACAAATAATTTTTGTATTTGTTATTTCTTCATGCTCATCCATGGACTCATTAAAGTTCTGGCAAAGTGATGAAGTAGACATAGATGAACCTAAAAAATTAGAGAATTTTACAGATAACCTATCTATAGACGTAAACTGGAAAATTTCTTTTAACGGAGACAATGCTCTAGGTAATTTCATTCCGTCATATTCAGGAAATAACATTTTTTTTGCTGACACATCGGGGAATATATCTTCAATAGATTCATATACTGGAGAAGTTAACTGGGAAATAGAAACTGTGCTGCTAGCATCTGGAATATCATCAGGTTTTGGTATTTTAGTTGTTGGTGATGTTGACGGGAATGTTATTGCTCGTGATCAAGACAATGGGTCCTTGTTGTGGACAACTAATGTCAAAGGTGAAGTTCTTTCGACAACAGCGATAGACACTAAATTAGTTATCGTTAAGACTGGATCAGGCGAATTAATTGCACTAGATAGAAATTCAGGAGAAATAAAATGGTCTTATAGATCAAAGCTGCCAACTTTAACAATCAGAGGAAGTAGCAGTCCTGTTATAGTTGACAATCAAGTCTATGCATCTTTTGATAATGGTCGTTTGGGTGTTTTTGAACTAGACACTGGATTTCCTATATGGGATGGAGCTATTTCATATATGTCCGGCACATCAGAGCTTGAAAACTTAGTTGACTCTGATTCAAGTCCTCTTATTGATGGGGGTTTTATATATTCATCAAATTATCAAGGAAACTTAAATATATTTGATACAGCTCAAAAAAGATCTGTTTGGCAATATGAATCCTCATCTTTTTATACGCCACTTCTCATAAAAGGTTTATTAGTAACTGTAGAAGATAATTCAAATATAAGATCTTTCTCATTAAAGAACTTAAATGAGTCTTGGGTCTCAGAAGAATATTTAAATCGTGGACTATCAAATTTAATTAGTCAAAATAGTTATATTGTCGTTGGAGATTTTGAGGGCTATATTCACATTATTGACCCATTAAATGGAAAAACTGTTGGAAGAGAAAAAATTTCCAGAAACGCAATTAAAACTATTACTGGAAGAAGCAATACTTTTTATGTCGTTGATGAGGAATTTAATTTATTTTCTTTAAGCATATAAAATGATAATTAATAATGTTTACTTCAATTGCAATTATAGGAAGACCAAATGTTGGTAAATCAACATTATTTAATAAGCTTACAAAGTCGCGCAAAGCAATAGTATCTGATTATTCTGGCCTAACAAAAGATAGAAACTATGGATATTTAGTCTTTGGCGATCAAAAAAGCTTAATTATAGATACTGGTGGAATTGCTCAAGATAATTCGATACTAAAGGAAGATATAGCAGAGCAGGCATGGATAGCTGCTGAAGAAGCAGGCTTAATAATATTTATTATAGATGGCTCAGAAAATTTAATAAAGGAAGATTTAGATATACTTACAAGACTAAGAAAATTAGATAAAAAATTTATAACAGTCCTAAATAAATCAGACAAAAAAACAGATTCAATTGTAAAAGAAGATATTTCAAAGATGGGAATTAAAGAATTCTTTGAAATTAGTGCAGAACACTCTAGAAATATATCTGATTTGAGATCTTTTATAAAAGAATCTCTTCCAAAAAATAAATTTGAAACTCCTGATGGAAAAAAGATTGCAGTATTAGGAAGACCAAACGCAGGTAAATCGACATTTATAAATAAATTTATTAATGAAGATAGGCTTATAGTTTCAGAAGTAGCAGGGACAACCATTGATGCTATTAGTATTCCCTTTTCAGTTGGAGGCAGCGATTTTGTTTTTATAGACACAGCTGGTATAAGAAAAGGTTATAAAACAAGCCATAAGATAGAATATTTTTCTTATGTAAGGGCAATGCATTCGGTTGAAGAATGCGACATTGTAATTTTTATATGTGATGCGCAGGAAGGCTTAGTCGACCAGGATCTAAAGATCATAAATATGGTTTGTGAGACGGGTAAGCCTATATTAATAGCCCTTAATAAAATTGATTTACTTTCAAAAAAACAAAGAGATAACATTTATGAAACAAAAAGAGCACAATCTAATTTTGTTTCAGATTTTATAAAGTTAGAAATTTCGGGCATCAAAGGATTAGGCTTTAAAAGACTTTTTAGAATTACAAATACTTTAATAGATAGAGCACAGAAAAAATATAGCACTTCATCTTTAAATAAACTTTTAAATAAGTTTGTTACGCAAAGCGCTCCACCATCTGTAGGGGGAAGACAATTAAAATTAAAGCATATTCATTTTGCTGGAATAAATCCAACGACATTTGTAATCCACTCTAATCAAGATAAGAAGATACCTCAAAATTATAAAAAATATCTTGAAAATTCCTTTAGATCTGCGTTGAAGCTTGAAAGTATCCAGTTGAAAATAATTTTTAGGAAATCAGAAAATCCATTTGAATCTAAAATTAATAAATTAACAGATAGACAAGTTAAAAAAAGACAAAGATTGATTAAATACATAAAAAATAGAAAGTAATATAAGTGATTTAATAATCTGTTGATTATTTCTGCTGTATAATTGGCTTTAACTGCACAAACCAAAGACATTTGTCTCATTAAAATAATGAATCAAAGACCTGTATATATTGACTTAAGAAAGATTAAATTGCCCATGTCAGCTTTTTCTTCAATAACACATCGATTATCCGGTATGTATATTTTTTTTATTTCTCTGCCTCTTTTTTCTGTACTTTTATATTTATCAACTAAAAACAAAACCGCCTACGAAAATCTTTATGATTCTTTAAATACTTTTTCATTATTTTCCGCCTTTGTGATTATTAGTTTCCTAATTCTTTGGTATCACATATTAACTGGAGTTCGGCATCTCATAATGGATTTTTTTCATATAGGCGAAACATTAATGGGGTCATATTATTCGTCAATTTTTGTTCTAATTATATGGATTCTGTCCTCATTTAGCCTGATTGGATATATTTATTTATGAAGGGGTCTTTAATATGGTATGCCCAAAGATATAGCTCAATATTAATATTTATATATGTGGCCTATATTTTTTATTTTCTATTTTCTTTTAATGGTCAAATTAGTTATTTTGATTGGACTATGTTTATACTTTCATTTGAAATGAAAGCATTTACTAGTCTAATTTCTTTGTTAATTATTCTGCATTCTTTTATTGGTCTTTGGACTGTAGGAACTGATTATTTAACAAAAAGAACATTGGGTTTCTTAAATAAATCTGTCGCTACAAATGCAAACATAATTAGAAATGCTTATTATTTCTTATTCGTTGTCATGGGGATACTTTATTTAATAGCCATTTTATATATAATATGGTTATAATGATTAATTATAATTAATTATAATGCACACTAATAAATGAATAGTAATATTTTCACCAATAATATAAAAACTATAGAGTTTGATGCTCTAATTGTAGGTGGAGGGGGTTCTGGTATGCGGGCCTCCCTAGAACTTGCTAAATCTGGATTAAAAACTGCTGTAGTTTCAAAAGTTTTCCCTACTAGATCACACACTGTATCAGCACAAGGCGGTATTACTTGTGCAATCGCTAGTGAGGATCCTAACGATGATTGGAGATGGCATATGTATGATACTGTCAAAGGCGCAGACTTTATCGGGGATCAAGATGCTATTGAATATTTATGTTCTGAGGGGCCAAAAGCTGTCTTTGAATTAGAGCATATGGGACTTCCTTTCTCTAGATTTGAAAATGGCAGAATTTATCAAAGACCTTTTGGAGGTCAATCAAAAGATTTCGGTAAAGGTGGTCAAGCTGCAAGAACCTGCGCTGCCGCTGATAGGACTGGGCATGCTCTTCTTCATACCCTTTATCAAAATAATGTAAAAGAAGGTACAAATTTTTTGAATGAATGGTTTGCTGTTGACGTTGTAAAAAACAGCAAAAATGAAGTTACTGGTGTCATAGCTTTTTCAATAGAATATGGCGAAGTTGCATATTTAAAAGCCCAAGCAACTGTTATGGCTACTGGCGGCGCTGGAAGAATATATGCTTCAACTACTAATGCCTTAATTAATACAGGTGATGGACTTGCAATGACTTTAAGGGCTGGGTTCCCTGCTCAAGATATGGAGATGTGGCAATTTCATCCAACTGGTATATATGGCGCAGGATCACTCGTTACAGAAGGTTGTAGAGGTGAAGGTGGCTACTTAATAAATAAAGACGGTGAAAGATTTATGGAAAGATATGCACCAAATGTTAAAGATTTAGCTGGTAGAGATGTTGTTGCAAGATCTATGGTTTTAGAAATCCTTGAAGGTAGAGGTTGTGGTGAAAATAAAGATCACATCTTCTTAAAATTAGATCATTTAGGTGCTGATGTATTAAATGCAAAACTTCCTGGTATATGTGAACTTTCCAGAACATTTGCTCACGTTGATCCTATATATGAGCCTATTCCAGTTGTACCAACATGTCATTACATGATGGGTGGAACACCTACAAATGTCCATGGACAAGCTTTCAATAGAATCAATAAACAAGACTCTATAGTACCTGGATTATTTGCAGCTGGTGAAGCGGCATGCGTATCTGTTCATGGCGCCAATAGATTAGGTGGTAATTCATTGCTTGATCTTGTTGTTTTTGGAAGGGCAACAGGAAAATTTATACAAGAAGAATTGAAATCTGGAGGAGGAGTATCATCTGCTTCAAAAGAAGATATTAATAATTCATTAGAGAGATTGAATTATTTAAATGAATCAAAGAGCGGCTATGAAACAGCTGATGTTAAAAGAGAGTTACAAGAATGTATGCAAAATTATTTTGGTGTATTCAGAAGGGGTGATTTCATGGAAAAAGGTTTGACAGAACTCAGCGAAATAAGAAACAAAGTTGAAAATCTTCATTTAAAAGATAAAAGTGATGCATTTAATACAAGTAGAGTTGAAGCAATAGAATTACAAAATCTTTTTGAAGTTGCTGAAGCTACAGCGATATCAGCTTTTGAAAGAAATGAAAGTAGAGGGGCTCACGCAAGAGATGATTTTCCTGATAGAGATGATGATAATTGGTTATGCCATTCATTATATGATCCAATAACCAAATCAATATCTAAGAGAGATGTAAATTTTGCACCTTCACAAGTTGAAGCATTTCCTCCAATTGTGAGAACTTATTAATGTTTGGAAATAAATTAGAAGTAAGTATGTATAGATACAATCCTGAACAGGATGAGTTCCCTTACATGAAGAAATATAAAATTGAAAAACCTTCAAAAGATATTATGGTTTTAGATTTACTTCATTTGCTAAAAGAAGAAGATGAATCAATATCTTACAGAAGATCTTGCAGAGAGGGTGTTTGTGGATCCGATGGAATGAATATCAATGGTAAGAATGGACTTGCTTGCATTACTCCAATTTCATCTGTCGTGAAAAAGAATAAGATTGAATTGAGACCATTGCCTGGACTGCCGGTTATAAGGGATTTAGTCGTTGATATGACTGAATTTTATGCTCAGTATGAAAAAATAAAACCTTTTTTACAAAATGATACTACGGCACCAGAGCAAGAAAGACTTCAATCACCTGAAGACAGAGACAAACTTGATGGATTATACGAATGTATTTTGTGTGCTTGTTGCTCAACAAGCTGTCCTTCATTCTGGTGGAATCCAGACAAATTTGTTGGGCCGGCTGCTTTACTCCAGGCCTACAGATTCCTAGCTGATTCAAGAGATCTAGAGACTGTTGAAAGACTAGAAGCATTATCGGATCCTTTTAGCGTTTATAGATGTCATGGGATTATGAATTGTGTGAGTGTTTGTCCTAAAGGACTAAATCCAAATAAAGCAATTGGTGAGATAAAATCGATGCTTTTGAAGAATAAGAAGAATATAATTACATCAGATGGAGCACATCAGTAATAAATTATAGACATGAATCAAACAATGGAAGAACTTTGGGAAAGTTCTCATATGTCGGCAGGACATGCTGGTTATCTAGAATCCCTATATGAAACTTATTTAAGCAATCCAGAAGAGCTAACTGAAGAATGGCTTGTATTTTTTAAAAACCTCCCAATTCAACCAAACTCAAATGGTGAGATTTCTCATAAGACAATTATTAGCGAATTTAAAAATATCCCAAGAAATCCTGCAGTTGTTAAAGATGAAGTAGATGAAAGGCAAGGCAAGGTCATAAGACTTATACAGGCATATAGAAATAGAGGTCATCAAGAAGCAAAACTAGATCCACTTGGAATGATGGACAGAAATATTATAGAAGATCTAAATATAGAATTTCATGGACTTACTCAAGACGATTTGGATGAAGAATTTTATACAGATACATTTATTACTGGTTCGGCTAAAACCAGATTACGAGAAATTGTTGATTCTTTAAGAAAGATATATTGTGGAACCATTGGAGTTGAATACAACTATATTATGGACTCAAACGAGAGAAGATGGCTTCAGAAGAAATTTGAGTCTAAGTTAGAAAAATATAATTTTTCAAAGGAAGATAAACTACATATTTATGAGAGACTTAATTCAGCTGAGGGATTAGCAAAATATCTTGCTGCAAAATATCCAGGCATGAAGCGTTTTGGTATTGATGGTGCTGAATCCCTGGTACCACTTATAGATGCTGTTATTCAGGACTGTGGTGAACTTGGTGCAAATCAGATATGTTTTGGCATGGCACATAGAGGTAGGTTAAATTTATTAGTTAATGTACTTGGAAAACTCCCTGAAGACTTATTTTCAGCTTTTGATGAAAAAGGAACCATAGAAGGCTCTAATACTGGAGATGTAAAGTATCATTTAGGATTTTCTTCCAACATCAATACTTCTGGAGGAGAAGTTCATGTTTCATTAAATAGTAATCCATCTCATCTTGAGATAGTTGATCCTGTTGTTCTTGGTTCTGTTAGAGCCAGACAAGATAGGCTTGGAGACAAAAAAAGAAAAAAAGTTGTTCCAGTTCTACTTCATGGTGACGCAGCTTTTTCAGGTCAAGGTGTCGTGATGGAATCACTTCAAATGTCGCAGACTAGAGGATTTAATGTTGGTGGCACAATTCATATAGTTGTTAATAATCAAATCGGCTTCACTACTAGTAACAAAAATGATTCAAGATCTACCGATTATTCAACTGATGTTGCAAAGATGATTCAAGCTCCAGTTATTCATGTTAATGGTGATGATCCTGAAATGGTTGTAAATGCAGTCAAAATTGCTACAAAATATAGGAACAAATTCAATAAAGATGTGGTCATAGATTTATTTTGTTATAGAAGAAGAGGCCATAATGAGGCTGATGATCCTTCAGCAACACAGCCTCTAATGTATAAAAGAATTGCTTCTCATCCAACAGTTTTGAATCAATATCAAGAAAAGTTAATTCAAGAAGAATTTCTTACAAAAAAAGAAGCTACTATTATAAAAACAAACTATCGCAAATCATTAGAAAGTGGAATTAGTGTTGCTAAAAATTTATCCAAAAATCCTAACGACTCATTATGGTTTGATTGGACTAGTTACCTAGATGTTCTTTGGTGGCCAAAAGTAGATACAACTTTTTCTAAGAAAAAATTTACTAATCTTGGGTCCAAAATTAGCTCAGTAGCTAATTCTTTCAAACTTGGCATTCAAGCAACAAAAATTTTCGAAGATAGAAAAAAAATGAATGAAGGTGTTTTGGAAATTAATTGGGGTTTTGCAGAGAATATGGCTTACGCCACATTATTATCTGAAAGTTTTCCTATTAGAATTACAGGGCAAGATGTAAGAAGAGGTACCTTTTCCCATAGACATGCATGCGTCTTCGATAAAGAAGATGGACAAGGATTTATTCCATTATCCAAAATTGCTCAAGCACATAATACAAGGTTTGATATATATGATTCACTGCTTTCAGAAGAAGCAGTATTAGGTTTTGAGTATGGATATTCGGCAACATGGCCTACAGGATTAACAATTTGGGAAGCTCAATTTGGAGATTTTGTTAATGGAGCTCAAGTAGTTATTGATCAATTTATAGTTTCGGCACAACATAAATGGGAAAGACTATCTGGCTTAGTATTACTTTTACCTCATGGTTATGAGGGTCAAGGCCCTGAACATAGTAGTGCCAGAATTGAAAGATTTTTACAATTGTGCGCATCTGAAAATATTCAGGTATGTGTTCCAAGCTCTCCTTCTCAAATATTTCATTTACTAAGAAGACAGGCTATTCGTAAAATGAGAACACCGTTAGTAGTAATATCGCCAAAGAGCCTCCTTAGAAATCCTCAAGCAACTTCATCTATAAAAGAATTAGTAGATGGATCATTTGATTGTGTAATTGATGATTCTGTTGAAGACAAAGCGAAAGTAAAAAAAATTATTCTTTGCTCTGGAAAAGTATTTTATGACTTGAATGAACAAAAAAAAATTAAAGAAAAACATAATATTGCTTTAATTAGGATTGAACAATTGTATCCATTTCCATATGATGACCTTCAAGAGGTACTATCAAAATACAAAAATTTTGAAGAAATTATTTGGTGTCAGGAAGAGCCATATAATCAGGGTGCTTGGTTTAGTCATAGGCATAGAATTCAGAGAGTATTAGATAGATTTAATGATAAAAAACAAATTAAATTAGTTAGTAGACCTGCTGCAGCGGCCCCAGCGGTGGGAATGATGAAATTACATCTGCAACAACAAACTCAATTAGTTGAAGATGCATTAGAATAGGATAGTTATGGCAATTGAAATTAAATCCCCTACTTTTCCAGAATCTGTCGCGGATGGTACAGTAGCAAATTGGTTAAAAAAAGAAGGCGAAGCAGTTGATCAAGATGAGGTAATTGCTGAAATAGAAACTGATAAAGTTGTCTTAGAGGTTGTTGCTCCTATAAATGGAACACTAACAAAAATCCTAAAAAGTGAAGGTGATATTGTAAATAGTGCAGAAGTTATTGGTACGTTTATTGAATCATCAGATGATTTAAATTCCAACATAGATAAAGGTGAAGAGGACGACGTTGAGAAGACTGAAATCAAAAAACAAGAATTAAAAACCATTGACATTAAAAAGAGTGAAAACTTAAACAAGTCAGGTCCAGCAGTAAAAAAAATTATAAAAGATCAAAATTTAGATCCATCAACTATTGATTCATCCGGTAAAGATAATCGTTTAACAAAAGCTGACGTTATAAATCATCTGGACTCAATAGCTGAAGATGATAAAACTCTAATCACTAAAGTAGTTAAATCTGAAAATATTGGAAATAGACCTCAAAAAAGAGTACCTATGTCTCGTCTTAGAAATACTATTGCAAAAAGACTTGTTTCAGTTCAACAAAATACAGCAATGTTAACTACTTTTAATGAAGTTGATATGCTACCTATAAAAGATTTGAGAGCAAAATATGGTCAAGAATTTGAGAAACAACATGGAGTAAAGCTTGGCTTTATGGGTTTTTTTGTAATAGCAGCTGTACAAGCTTTGAAAAAATCACCAATTGTAAATGCTTCAATTGATGGTTCTGATATTGTTTATCATGGTTATCAGGATATCGGTGTTGCAGTGTCAACTGAAAGAGGCCTTGTAGTTCCTGTAATTAAAGATGCAGATACTATGTCACTTCCAGAACTTGAAAAATCAATCTTAGGATATTCTGAAAAAGCACGAGATGGCAAATTATCTATTGATGAAATGCAAGGAGGCACATTTACTATTTCAAATGGAGGTGTCTTTGGGTCTTTATTATCAACACCAATCTTAAATGCTCCTCAGACTGCTATTCTTGGAATGCATTCAATTCAAGATAGACCAGTTGCTAGAGATGGTGAGGTTGTTATAAGACCTATGATGTATTTGGCCATGAGTTACGATCATAGATTATTAGATGGAAGAGAAGCAGTTAGATTCTTGGTATCAATTAAAGAGCAGTTAGAATCACCAGAAAGATTACTTTTAAATTTATAGAATAAATAAGCACTATGTATGATGTTATTGTTATTGGAGGAGGACCAGCTGGATATGTTGCAGCAATAAAGTGTTCTCAATTAGGACTCAAAACTGCATGTTTGGAGGAATTCTCTGATAAAAAAGGTACACCTGTGTTTGGTGGAACTTGTTTAAATGTTGGGTGTATACCGTCAAAAGCATTACTAGAGTCTTCTCATAAATATTTTGAAGCACAAGGCCGCCTAGCAAATCATGGTATCAATATTGGTAAAGTTGAATTAGATCTTGCCTCCATGATGCAAAGAAAAAATGAAATTGTTAAACAATTAACCGGTGGAATTAGCGGTTTATTGGCTGCCAATAAAGTAACTCCCTTATCTGGAAGAGGAAAGGTCTTAGCTGGAACTAAAGTTGAAATAACAAAAGACGATAGTTCAATCGAAATATTAGAATCAAAAAATATAATCATCGCATCAGGCTCATCTCCGATAGAGATTAAAGCAGCAGAATTTAATGAAAAAAATATAGTAAATAGCACCGGTGCTTTAAATTTTAAAGAAGTTCCAAAAACGCTTGGAGTAATTGGAGCTGGTGTAATTGGTCTAGAGTTAGGAAGTGTTTGGGCGAGGTTAGGTTCAAAAGTAACCGTAATCGAAGCAATGGATAATTTTTTATTTATGGCTGATAAAGAAATAGCTAAAGAATCTCTAAAAGATTTTAAAAAGCAAGGTTTGGATATTAAGCTTGGATCAAAATTAATATCTTCTGAAAACAAAAAAAACTCTGTAAAAATTCAATACGAGCATTCCGAATCTATTGAAGAAATGGAGTTTGAAAAATTAGTTGTAGCAGTTGGAAGAAGGCCTAATACAAACAATATATTTTCAGAGGACTCTGGAATTATTTTAGATGAAAAAGGATTTATTTCTGTTGACGATAAATGTCAAACAAATACTCCTAATGTTTGGGCTATAGGTGATGTTGTAAGAGGGCCAATGCTTGCACATAAAGGTAGTGAAGAAGGAATGATGGTTGCAGAAATTATTGCTGGAAAATATGCAGAGATGAACTATAACTTGGTACCCTCTGTCATTTATACGCATCCTGAAATAGCATGGGTTGGTAAAAATGAAGAGGAGCTCAAAGCAGATAAATTAGAATATAAGGTTGGAAAATTTCCATTTGCTGCTAGCGGAAGAGCATTAGCAATCGATCAATCAACTGGTTTTGTAAAAATCTTATCAGATGCTAAAACTGATACTATTTTAGGGGTACATGTCTTTGGTCCATCTGCAGCAGAAATTGTTCAACAGGCATTAATATCTATGGAATTTGGTGCAAGCTCCCAAGATATTGGACTTACTATATTCAGTCATCCTACCGTATCAGAAGCTCTTCATGAGGCAGCTCTATCTGTAAATAATCAAGCAATACATATAGGAAACAAAAGATTATGAATCTTCATGAATTTCAAGGCAAAGCTCTTTTTGCAAAATATGATCTGCCGGTATCAAATGGAAAAGTTATATACGAAGCAGAAGATGCATTAAAAGCTTGCAGAGATGTTGGTGGATCAAAATGGGTTGTTAAAGCACAGGTTCATGCCGGTGGAAGAGGTAAATCCGGTGGTGTCAAACTAGTAGATTCACCTGATGATGCAATAGAATTTGCTAAAAGCTGGTTAGGCAAAAGATTAATTACTTATCAAACTGATTCTAATGGGCAACTTGTAAACTCGATTCTTATTGAAGAATGTACTGATATAGCAAAAGAGCTATATTTAAGTGCAGTTATAGATCGTGATTCACAAAGAGTAGTTTTTATTGGTTCTAGTGAAGGAGGTGTAAATATTGAAGAAGTTGCAAAGAAAACTCCAGAAAAAATTATTTATGAAGCAATTGATCCGCTATGTGGAGCACAGCCTTTTCAAGCAAGAAAGATATCAAAAGTTCTTGGATTGAATGCTGAACAAACAAAACAATTTACTCCAATGCTTAAGAATTTAATGAAGTTATTTGTTGAAAAAGATCTGAGCCTTTTAGAAATAAATCCACTAGTAATAACAAATGGTGGAAATCTTCACTGCTTAGATGCCAAGGTCAATATAGATTCCAATGCTATCTTTAGACAACCAGAAATTGCAGAAATGCATGATGCATCTCAAGAAGATCCCCGAGAAGCTGAAGCAGCAAAGAATGATTTAAGTTATGTTTCACTCGATGGAAATATTGGTTGTATGGTTAATGGAGCTGGTTTAGCAATGGGAACAATGGACACAATTAAGTTTTTTGGTGGCAATCCTGCAAACTTCCTAGATGTAGGTGGTACTGCGACACAAGAAAGAGTTTCAAAGGCATTTAAAATTATTTTAGATGATCCAGAAGTAAAAGTTGTTTTAGTAAATATTTTTGGTGGAATTGTTAGATGTGATCTTATCGCAGAAGGTGTTTTAGCAGCAATTGAAGAAGTTGGTGTTGAGATTCCTGTTGTAGTCAGATTAGAGGGAAATAATTCAGATATCGGCTCTGAAATTTTATCACGTGCTGAAATTAAGATTGAAAGCATAAACAATTTGGCTGATGCTGCAAAGAAAGCTGTAGAGCTTGCAAAATGAGCATTTTAGTAGATAAAGAGACCAGGGTTGTTGTTCAAGGGTTTACTGGTTCTCAAGCAACTCTTCATTCTGAGCAAGCTATTGAATATGGCACAAACATAGTTGGAGGCATCACACCAGGTAAAGGTGGTCAAACTCATCTCGGCAAACCAGTCTTCGATACTATGGAAGAAGCAAAAAAATCTGTGAATCCTAATGCATCATTAATTTTTGTTCCTGCCCCCTTTTGCAAGGACTCAATACTTGAGGCTGCAGAATCTGGCATAGAATTAATAATTTGTATTACTGAAGGTGTGCCAACTTTAGATATGCTTGATGTAAAAAAGAGAGTGGACGAATTAGGGGTAACTTTAATTGGTCCAAATTGCCCTGGATTGATTACTCCAGGAGAGGCAAAACTTGGAATTATGCCTGCAAATATTCATGTTCCAGGTTCTGTGGGCATTATTTCAAGATCAGGAACCTTAACTTATGAAGCAGTTAAGCAAACTACTGATATCGGCTTAGGCCAAAGTAGTTGTGTTGGTATTGGGGGAGACCCAATACCAGGGTCATCATTTATAGATATATTAAAACTTTTTCAAGAAGATCCTCAGACTGAAGCCATAGTTATGGTTGGAGAAATAGGCGGGACAGCTGAAGAAGATGCTGCAGAATATATAAAACAAAATATTACAAAACCTGTTGTTTCTTATATTGCAGGACAAACAGCACCAGAGGGGAAAAGAATGGGTCATGCTGGTGCAATTATTGCTGGTGGAAAAGGAACAGCAGCCGATAAAATAAAAAAATTAAAGGAATGCGGAGTGCATGTTGCAGACAGTCTTGTTGATATAGGTTCAAAAGTCTCAGAAGTGTTATCTAAGAACTAATTCTTAAAGTCTTTTTAATTATCCAATTTAGTCTTGTTATGGAAAGTAATGAGAATATAACTAAACCAATTATCATCCCATACCACATGCCTGAAGCACCTAGTGGATTACTAAAACCTGTATTAGTTAAAAAGTAACCAATTGGCATTGCAAAAATCCAATAAGATATAAATAGTAAAATCATAGGTATAAATGTATCTTTATATCCTCTTAAGCTACCAAGAGCGCCCATTTGTATTCCATCTGGTAGTTGAAAAATTGCAGCAAAAATAAGCAAAGTAGCTGCTAACTCAAGAACCAATAGATCGGTAGTATAAATACCAACTATGAAATCTCTAAAGATTAAAATAACTATACTGTTCACTAGAGCTGCAAACATGCACATATAAATTGTAGAAAAAGAAGCTACCTTAGCCTGCCTAAGATTATCTTCACCTATAAGATTTCCCACTCTTGTGGCGGCAGCAAGACCAATTGATAGTGGAACCATAAAAAATAAACTAGCTATATTTATAGCAATTGAGTGACTGGCTACAACCGTTTCACCCAGTATGCCAAGAATCACCGCAGCCCCTGAGAACATACTTAATTCAATAGAGATTCCAAGGCCTATAGGAAAACCTAATTTAAAAACCTCTTTTGTTGTAGAAAGTGATGGTAAAGAAAATCTCGAAAAGGGTTTAGTTTTTTTATAATTTTTTGAATATGCTATGTATAAAAACATTATTATCATCATTAAAAAATTTACTATAGAGGTAGCAATCCCGCATCCTACTCCACCTAATTTTGGTGCCCCTAAGTAGCCATAAACAAACATTAAATCTAAGGGGATGTTTATCAACATTCCGGCAAAAGCAATGTAGAAAACTGGTTTAGTAAGAGTCATACCTTCGCTATAGCACCTAAGGCAAGTAAATACAGTTATAAATGTTGCTCCTATAGCAACAGCTTTTAAATAATCTACTGATATTTCAGTAATATTGGTATCTATTGGAAAAAATTTTAAAATTAAACCCATATTCATAAACATCAAAAATATTAATATTCCTAAAAACAAAGCAATCCAGAGGATTTCTCTAATTTTTTGTCCTATCTCGATATATTTTTTAGCTCCATATAATTGAGCTACTATTGGCGTAACAGAAAAAATCACTCCTGAAAAAAACATCCATATGGTTGTAGCAAAAGCTGTACCGACAGCAAGTCCCGCAAGATCTGCAGAGCTTGCTCTTCCTGCTATGATTGTGTCAGTTGCACCCATTAACATATAAGAAAATTGTGAACCAAATATAGGGACACCTATCTTAATAAGTTGCTTAAACTCTATAATATATTTGTTAATCAATTTAATGTATTTAATAATTTTTTGGCTACTTTATCATATTAAAATAACTTAACTAGGAGCTTATCATCAGAAAAGATAACAGACCGTATTGGTTAAAAAAAATTACAACCAAGATTATTAAAATCTATGTGAACCATTTTTTAAAACCTCAATTTTTATACCTCGGGAAAGGAGGTGTTTTTTTTAAACCAAGATATATTAGTGTATTTGGCGCAAATGTTTTTATTGACGACTATCCAACTCTAATAGGTGCCAGTGATGCAAAAATACAATTTACCTCTTGGAATATTGGAGATTTTAATGGAGAGATAAAGATTGGAAAATACTGTTTAATTACTCCAGGAGTAAGAATAATGGCAGCTGAAAGTATTCTTATAGGAGATGCTTGTATGATTGCTCATGGTGTTTATATTTCAGATGCAGATTGGCATGGAATATATGATAGAGCAGAGCCAGTTGGAAATACTAAACCAGTAATACTAGAGGATAATGTTTGGATCGGCGATAGTGCCATAATCTGTAAAGGTGTTACTGTTGGAAAAAATAGTATTATTGGAGCAGGAGCAGTTGTAACAAAAAATGTTCCACCAAACTCTATATTTGCTGGCAATCCAGCTAAATTAGTTAAGACGCTTGAAGACAAAGAATTTAATACAAGAGCAAATTTTTTAGAAAATCCTAAAAAGCTAGCTAAAGATTTCGACTCTCTTGATAGATACTCTTTAGGAGATAATACTTTTTTAAATTGGATTAAAAGCGTATTTTTACCTGACGATAGTCATTGATATGAAAATTATTGTTGACAAAAATATTAGCAAATTTGAAGAACTAGTTTCACTTTTAGATGATCTTAAAGATATTGATTTCTGCCATTTAAATACTGAAGAAATTACAAATAGCTCAATAAGAGATGCTGAAATTTTATTTGTAAGATCAACCTTAAAAATAACTTCGAATTTATTAGATAAGACAAATATAAAATTTGTTGGATCAGCTACATCAGGATTTGATCATATTAATACTAGTTATTTAGAAAATAATAGTATTGACTGGTGCTATTCCCCTGGATGTAATTCATCTTCAGTTGTTCATTATGTTATGTCATCAATAGATTATCTTATTAATAATAATCTTTTTGATAAAGGCGATGTTGTTGGTATCGTTGGATATGGAAATATTGGAAGCAAGTTAAGTAAAGCTTTGAATGCTATTGGAATAAGAAATATTTCTTACGATCCACTCCTTGATTTGAAATCTTTAAAAACTTTTGATCAAGTAAAAAAATGCAAACTTATATCTTTCCATATCCCACTTACAGTTGTATCAAAATTTCCAACAAGGAATATTATTAATGCTAATTTATTAAATAATTTTGAAAACAAAATAATAATAAATACATCGAGAGGGGAGATTGCAGATGAAACAGCTATTCTAAATAATAAAAATATTACTTATATTTCTGATGTTTGGTGTAATGAACCTTTGCCTAAAACAGAAATAATAAATCATTCTTTAATATCTACTCCTCATATTGCAGGGTACAGCTACGATGGAAGAATTAATGGAACGATTAACTTATTTAAAGAGTTATTTATTTTCTTAGGCTTTAATGAGAATAAACAAAATAAAAATAATAAATTTATAAAAGATTTTCTAGGCGTAAAAGAAATAAATGATTACCCAACAAATATATCGGACTATTCAAAATCATTTAATATTTTAAAGGAATCTATGGATTTTAAAGTTTTAACAAAAGGGTTCAAAAGCAAACTTCCAGCAGAAATTTTTAAAAAAAAAAGATCTAAACATATTTCACGAAGAGACATATCACCTCATTAGTATATAATTATTATATATATATATTATACATAATATAAAATTTAATTCTAAAAAATTATATATAATTAAAATATATAAATTTTCTACTCACTTGATTAGTAATTAGCAATTTATGTATTAGAATAGTAGATAATAATTATGTGTAATTTTGGCACACAAATTGCATTAGTAATAAATATATATAAATCTTATTAACAAAAGGAAGTTAAAATGAATATTACACAAATAGATGAAAAGAGTGTCAAACAAGCTAAGAGTCTTATTTCGAGGGTTCTAAGCACTACTGTAGAAAACCCTAATAACCCAGAATCTTTAAATTTTTTCCAAGCTGATACATATAGATTCTATTTCTTAATGAGTTTTATGTGGGAATTTCTCGCTGAAAATGAAATATCACAAGAATATGCAATTTCGCTAGTACCTAAGAAATTTGCTTCCAGAATAAAAAGGCTTCAAGTCTTAAAGCAAGCAGTTCAATTGGGTTTTATCATTGAAAGATCCTCGGATGTAGATAGAAGAAGAAGGATATATGCTCCATCTGAAGTTTTGCTGAATGATTTTGTTAATTACGCAAATTCTACTTCTAATTTTGATCAAGAAAAGGCTAGCTAATACTCTCGTATTGATTTAAACCTACCTATATTCATGGTTGTTCTTTACAATTATGAGATGGGAAATTTTAAAAAGACAACAAAGACTAAAGAACAATGGAAGTCAATCTTATCTAAAGAGAGCTATCAAGTTACTAGAGAGTCAGGCACTGAAAGACCTTTCACAGGTAAATACTGGAATTTTGATCAAGAAGGTACATATAAGTGTATTTGCTGTTCAGAACCTTTATTCGAGTCTGATACTAAATTTGATGCTGGATGTGGATGGCCAAGTTTTTTCTTACCTATCAATGCTAAATCCATAAAAGAAATCGAAGATAATTCATTCGGCATGTCTAGAACTGAAGTTAAGTGTTCGAAATGCGATGCACATCTTGGCCATGTATTTAACGATGGACCTCAACCTTCAGGTTTAAGATATTGTATTAATTCTGTATCTATCGATTTTGAAGAATAGTATGAGCGAAGATAGTAATCTAAATATTCTTACTTCTCTAAAAAAAGTCTCAGGTTGGACTGGCATATCTAGACTATTTGGATTAATAAGGGATATGGCTACAACAAACTTATTAGGAGCTTCTGTTTTTCATGACATTTTTGTAGTTACACTAAAGATACCAAATCTTTTTAGAAGATTCTTTGCTGAAGGCGCTTTTAATCAGGCATTTATTCCAGTTTACAGTGATTATCAAGTAGGAAATAACGATCAGGAAACAAAAGATTTTATTAATGCACTAACTGGAAATTTTTTAACTATATTATTTTTATTTACAGCACTTGTTCTTCTTATAACACCAGTTTTTATTCTAATTTTTGCCCCAGGTTTTTATTTTGATGATTATAAAAGAGAAATATCAGTTGATGTTTTGAGAATAATGTTTCCTTACCTAGCTTTAATTTCACTTGTTGCATTTGCTGGTGGAATTCAGAATACACATAATAGATTTTCATTACCGGCACTTACTCCATTAATATTTAATGCATGTTTAATTTTTGCAGCCTTAATTATTGCTCCAAAATATGACATATCCATATATGTTTTGGCATGGGGGGTCCTGACCGCCGGGTTTGTCCAATTAGTAATTCAATTATATCCATTAAAACAAATTGACAGATTGCCTATTCCAAAATTTGATCTCAATAATCAAGGAACTAGGAAAGTTTTTAAATTAATAATTCCTGCTATTCTTGCTGGTGGGATTATGCAAATTAATCTTTTGATAGATACTATTTTTGCATCATTACTTCAAACTGGAAGTCCAACATGGCTATATGTATCTGATAGATTGATTCAATTCCCTATGGGCATATTTGCAATTGCAATAGGGACAGTTTTGCTACCAACTTTATCTAAAATTGATGTCTCAAAAGACATGAACGGATTTATTAACATTGTTAAAAAAGGCCAAAGATTCGTTCTATTCATTGGTATTCCATCATTTATAGGCTTGGCGCTATGTTCTACAGATATTTTGAGTACAATTTTTTTAAGAGGCGAGTTTAAAGCTTATGACGTCAATCAAGCCTCACTAAGCTTAATAGCCTTTTCATTTGGCTTACCATTTTTTATGTTAATGAAGGTGTTGACTCCAGCCTTTTTTGCAAGAAAAGATACCAAAACTCCAATGTATATTGCTTTACTTTCTTTATTTTTAAATGCATTTTTAAACTATATTCTTGCTTTTGTTTTGAATTATGGACATGTAGGCATAGCTATTGGAAGTTCTATATCGGCATTCGTAAGTGTAATTATTTTAGAGTTAATTCTAGTTCAACAAGGTATTGTTAATCTTTATAACCCTTTCAATAGATTTAACTTTAGTATTTTAGTTCCATCATTAGTTGTTATTGCTTTTTTATTTTTTTTATCAGAGCATATATCTTTTTTACAATTAAGCATGATAAATAAAATACTTGTTCTTTCTTTAAAGGTTTTTATTTCAATAGGTATTTACTTAAGTTTGTCTAGATTAATCTATGGTAAGCCACTAAAGGGAATATTTAATTAAAAATGTATCTAATAAGAGGCCAGCATAACTTAGAGTTATTTAAGAAAAAATTCCCTGGAGTTATTCTTCACGGAACCATAGGAAACTTTGACGGTCTTCATAAAGGCCATCAATCCATCTTGCACAAAATAAAGACCAATGCTGAAAAAACTACCTCCAAAACTATTGTTTTTTTTACAGAACCACATGCTTCCGAATATTTTGCAAATAAACAGGACTTTAAATTTTTACCTCCGCCAAGAATATGTTCGTGGAGAGAAAAATTTGAACTATTGAGAGATTTTGGAATTGATTTTGCTTTTTTCTTGAAATTTAATAATTCACTTCAATCCATGACACCAGAGAAATTTATTTCAGATATTTTAGATAATGTTGGATTATGTTCATTTACAGTTGGAGACGATTTTAGATTTGGTATTAACAGAGAAGGAGACTTTGAATTGCTGCAATCATGGGGCAACCAAAATGATATTTTTGTATCAAATACTGATACCTTAAAGATTTATAATGAAAGGGTTAGCAGCACAAGAATTAGACAGGCGTTGTTAGATAGTGATTTTAGTCTAGCTAATGAATTACTTGGCAGGCCTTACACATTTTCAGGAAAAGTTGTACATGGCCAACAGCTTGGCAGGACAATAGATGTTCCTACTGCAAATATATGGATGCCCAGCCAAAAATTACCCATATCTGGAGTTTATGCGGTTGAATGTTTACTCGAGGATAAATTTTTAAAAGGAATAGCTAACATGGGAATAAGGCCTACTGTTGGTGGTAAAAAGCCTGTTTTAGAAGTCCATTTATTTGATTTTAATGAAGATATTTATTCGAAGAGAATACAGGTTGAGTTTAAGTATAAAATTCGTGAAGAAAAGAAGTTTAAAAACTTAGACATGTTAAAATTGCAAATTCAACAAGACATAATTACAGCTAAAGAAATTTTAAAAAACTAATATGACAATTAATTATAGGGATACTTTAAATCTCCCAGCCACAGAGCTATCAATGAAGGCAGGACTTCCAAAAAAAGAGCCTGAGATTATTAATTTTTGGAATGATATAGATCTTTATAACAAAATTAGAAATAAAAATATTCAAAATAAAAATTTTATTCTTCACGATGGTCCTCCATATGCAAATGGTTCTATACATCTAGGACATTCTGTTAATAAAATTCTTAAAGATATAACTATTAAATCTAAAACATTTTTAGGAATGAATGCTCCTTATATTCCAGGATGGGATTGTCATGGGCTTCCCATTGAGCTCAATGTAGAGAAGAAACATGGAAAGAGAAGTGAGCTTGTTCAAGATAAAAAAAGATTTCAAGAAGCATGCAAGGACTATGCACTTGATCAAGTTGAGAATCAAAAAAAAGACTTCATTAGACTTGGCGTCCTAGGAGAATGGGATAATCCCTATAAAAGTTTGGATTCATCTTTTGAAGCTGATGCTGTTCGCGCTTTAGGAAAAATCTTTCAAGCTGGCCATATTGAAAAAGGTGAGAAACCTGTTCATTGGTGTCAGGATTGTAGTTCTGCATTAGCAGAGGCAGAAGTGGAATATCAAGATAAAACTTCTAAAGCTATAGATGTTGCCTTTAAGGTATCAGCTCAAAGCAGAGAAGTTTTAATGAAAGCATTTGATTCAAATATACAAGATTCAATATCTTTTGTTATTTGGACTACTACTCCATGGACTATTCCATCTAATGTCGCTGTCTGTATTAACCCAGATTTAGATTATATTTTAATTAAAATTAAAAACACATATTTGGTTATTGCAGATGCAATGCATGATTCTTGTATTAAAAAATGGGATGCTCCAAGTAAAATAATTGCTAAAACTGCTGGCAAAAATTTGAAAGATATTCAGTTACTCCATCCCTTTCTAGATAGAGAATCAGTAGTTCTTCATGGAGATCATGTTACAACCGATGCTGGTACCGGATGTGTTCATACTGCGCCTGCGCACGGATTAGATGATTACTTTATATGCAAGAAACATAATATTGAGACTTTCAAAGCATTAAATAGTAAGGGTCTGTTTAAAGAAGAAATAGATTTTATTTCTGGTTTGCCTGCTATTAAAGCTGATCCTTTAGTTATTGAAAAGTTAGAAGATAAACAAGCGTTGATTCATTGCGAAGACTATCATCATTCATATCCTCATTGTTGGAGGCATAAAACACCACTAATCTTTACTTCTACAGCTCAATGGTTTATTTCGATGAAAAAAGAAGGCTTATTAGATAAAGCATTGGGCAAGATTTCAGATGTGCAATGGGAGCCTTCTTGGGGTCTGCAAAGAATTGAAGGAATGCTTTTTGAAAGGCCAGATTGGTGCATATCAAGACAAAGAAATTGGGGAGTTCCTATCACTCTAGTTATACACAAAGAAACTGGAGAAATTCATCCGAAACAATCTGAGTTATTTATGGATTTTGCAGACTTAATTGAAAAGGAAGGTATCTCTGCTTGGGAATCTCTTTCTCTAACTGATTATATTGAAGACTCAGATAATTATATAAAAACTACAGATTCACTAGATGTATGGTTTGATTCTGGAGTTACACATTTTGCTGTTTCAGAGAAAAGATTTTCAGAAGGAGTAATAGCTGACCTATATTTAGAAGGTTCGGATCAGCATAGAGGATGGTTTCAATCATCTCTCTTAACAAGTATTGCAATGAATGAAAGATCTCCCTATAAAGCTGTATTAACTCATGGCTTTGTTGTAGATGAAAATGGCAGAAAGCAATCAAAGTCCCTTGGCAATGTAGTTTCTCCTCAAAAAGTATGGGATAGCCTTGGCGCAGACATTTTAAGATTATGGGTTGCATCAACCGATTTTAGAAGTGAGATGGTTGCCTCAGATGAGATTCTAAAAAGAGTTTCAGATCAATATAGAAGAATACGTAACACATTTAGATTTATTCTTGGAAATTTAAATGATTTCGATTCAGAAAATAAAGTTGATCACTCAAATCAAATAGAGCTTGATAAATGGATAATTAATCAGGCTATAAAACTTGAAAATGATGTTATCGATCATTATGAAAATTATTCATATCATAATGTTGTGCAAAAAATTCATAACTTTTGTGTCAATGAGTTAGGCGGTATTTATCTAGACATTGTTAAAGATAGGCTCTATACATGTAAAGCAGAGTCAGTTGCAAGAAGATCGTGTCAAACTAGCTTAGATTATGTGATGAATATTATGGTTCGTTTAATAGCTCCTATTTTATCATTTACAGCTGAAGAATTATGGCAAACACATCCTTCACTAAAGAGCCAAGAAGAATCAATTTTCCTTTCAAAGTATTCACTTAGTGATGAACTTATTCCAAGCTTAATAAGTTTATCTGAATGGAATAGAGTATTTGAAATAAAGGACCAAGTTAATCAATCAATAGAAAAATTAAGAAATGAAAATAAGATTAAGGGATCACTAGACTCAAAAGTCCTAATTCTTGCAAATAAAGAAGATAAAGCAATTCTTGACAAATTTGGAACAGAGTTGCATTTTATATTTATATCCTCTGATGCTCATGTAGAAGAAGGTAAAGATCTTTCTATATCGATTTTGCTTTCTGAAGATGATAAGTGCATAAGATGTTGGCATAGAGATCCATCCGTTGGCTCAATTAAAGGCCATCCTGAAATTTGTTCAAGATGTGCGCAAAATATAGATCATGATGGAGAGGCAAGATCTTTTGTTTAAGAATAGGTTTTACTTTTATATAGTAATTTTATTATTTTGTGACATAGCAACTAAACAACTAGCACTTAGTTTTTTAGAAAAGGGAATATCATCAAGTTTTATTCCTTTTATAGATTTTTATTTAATTTTTAACTCTGGAATAGCATTTGGGTTTTTAGATATAGGAGAAAAATTCTTTTCTAATATTTTAATGATAATTGCGATAATTATTGTTATCTATTTGCTGTATTTATTAAATGAAGAAAATGATGCTTCAAAAAAACTAGGGCTTTCATTCATCGCTGGTGGAGCTTTAGGTAATATTGTAGACAGAGCACCCGATGGTTATGTAACTGATTTTTTACACCTTCATATAGATAATTTTTCCTTTTTTATATTTAATTTTGCCGATGCATCAATAAGCCTTGGCGCAATATTAATTATATACTTAGAAATATTTAAAAAAGATCATGCCAAACAAGACTAAAGAAATAAAATTAGCAAATCCTAGAGGCTTTTGTGCTGGGGTTGATAGAGCTATAGATATAGTTAATAGGGCATTAGAAATCTATGGCAGACCAGTTTATGTTAAACATGAAGTTGTTCATAACAAATTTGTTGTTGAAGATTTAAAAAGTAGGGGTGCAATTTTTGTTGAGGATATTGATGAAATTCCAGAAGAATCTCTTGTTATCTTCAGCGCCCATGGTGTTTCGGATGAAGTTGAAAAAAAAACTAATTCAAGAAACCTTCAGTATTTTGATGCAACATGCCCTTTGGTCACTAAAGTACATATGGAAGTTATGAGGCATGCTCGAGCTGAAAAGGATATTATTTTAATAGGTCACGAAGGTCATCCTGAGGTTGAAGGCACTATGGGACGCCATATAAATAAAGAGCTCAGCAATATATATTTGGTTCAAGATGAAGAAGAAGCAAAAGTTATTAAAGTTCAAAAACCTAATGATCTTGCAATCGTTACTCAGACCACTTTGAGCGTTGATGATACAAAAACAATAATAGAAACTTTAAAAAATAGATTCCCAAATATAAATATTCCAAAAAAAGATGATATTTGTTATGCAACCCAAAACAGACAGGATGCTGTAAAGCAGCTGGCTCTGGAGTCTGACTATATTATTGTTGTTGGCTCTGCAAACAGCTCTAACTCAAATAGATTAAAAGAGTTGGGAGAAAAGTGTGGATGTAAATCAGTTCTTATAGACTCTTTTGATGATCTTAATCTTTCTGAGTTAGATGGTAAATCAAGGATCTCAATCACTGCTGGGGCCTCAGCCCCTGAAGAGAGAGTTCAAGAGGTAGCAATAGCTTTGAAAGAATATACTGGCGCATCAGTTATTGAACACGGAGTTGGTGAAGAGAATATATATTTTAAATTGCCTCCAAAACTAAGATAGATGGAAATAAAAAATCATGTTATTCAGGGTATTAAATTTATAGAATCACCGAATCAGAATGAAAGACCAAATCATCCTCAAATTAGTCTTATAGTCATTCATTCAATAAGCTTGCCACCGAAAAAATATAATAATGATCATATAGAAAAATTTTTTTTAAATGAATTGGATCATTCCCTAGATATATTTTATAAAGATATAGAAGGATTAAAAGTTTCATCGCATATTCTTATTAAAAGAACTGGAGAAATAATTCAATTTGTTCCTTTTGATAAAAGGGCATGGCATGCTGGCATTTCTTCATATAAAGGCGTCGATGATTGCAATAATTACTCAATTGGTATTGAGCTTGAAGGATGTGATGAAGATGTTTTTGAAGATGCTCAATATGATAGCCTTTGTAAAATAACTTCACTAATTTTGGCAGAGTATAATCACATCTATAAAGAAAACATAAAAGCACACTCAGAAGTTGCTCCAGGAAGAAAAACAGATCCGGGAGGATTATTTGATTGGGATAGATACTTAAGTAATGTTTAATATAAAAAAACCTCTTGTAATGTTATTTTTGGGTTTTGCCTCTGGCCTTCCTTATATTCTAATTATTAGTACATCCACTGCCTGGTTAAGAGATGTTGGTATAGACCTAAGTTATATCGGTTTCTTTGCTTGGTTAACATTTGCCTATACCTTTAAATTCATTTGGGCACCACTAGTAGATAGATTTTCAATACCTTTATTAAGCATTTACGGCCATCGAAAAAGTTGGATTGCATTAATGCAAATTATTATTTTTATAAATCTTTTGATTATTTCAGAAATAGATCCTAAGACTAGCTTATTTTTGTTTGGTATGGCTGCATTTATAATTGCTCTTGCTGGATCAATACAAGATATAGCTATAGATGCTTTTAGGATTGAGTATGCAAAGATAAGTGATCAAGGTAATCTAGCTGCTGCTTATCAATTAGGTTACAGGGTTGCGATAATTGCTGCAACATCGTTAGCATTAATATATGCAGATATATACGGTTGGTCATCTGCATTCAAATTGATGGCAATGCTTATGTGTTTGGGATTGGTTGGACTTATTTTTTCAAAAGAAGAAAAAAATTATAGTCTTGGCAAACTAAATTTTGTTAATTCTATTGCGGAGCCATTAAAAGATTTTTTTGCTAGATTTGGTTTTTTCATGGCATCAATACTTCTTCTAATCATAGCTACATATAGATTAACAGATATTGTTATGGGACCTATGGCAACCCCTTTTTATATAGATATGGGATTTTCTTTAACAGAAATAGGTGCAGTGGTTAAGGTCGTTGCATTATGTGCATCAGTAATTGGTATTATTTTTGGCGGTGTTATTGTTAAAAGAATTGGTATCTATAATGGACTTATGATAGGTGCTTTTTTGGTAATGTTAACAAATCTTTGCTTTAGTTATGTTGCTATTACTGACAAAAACATTACTTCTTTATCAATCATAGTTGGCATGGATAGTTTGGCTGCTGGAATAGTTGGCACAGTAAATATCGCTTTTTTAACAAGTCTTGTATCGAAAAGATACACAGGGTTTCAATATGCCTTATTAACTGGTTTTATGGCAGGGCCTGGTTTCGCTCTAAAAGGTTTATCAGGAGTTTGGGTTGAGTATCTTCAACAAATCTATGGATTTAGTTATGGCTGGATGAGTTTTTATATTTCGACATCGCTTCTAGCCTTACCAGCAATTCTATTTCTCTACTTCAACAGACATTTTTTAATAAATCATGAAAAAAGTATATAAAATAATTTTTTTCTTGTCGCTGGCTTTAATAATGTATTTAAGTTTAGTTCCAGCATCTTCTATACCAAATATTGCAGCTTTGAATTTTATTACTGATAAAGGTATACACTTCTTAATTTTTTTATATCTTTCTTACTTAGGATTGCTATGCAACTTTAAAATATCAACAAATGTATTATTAGTATCTATTTTTAGCTTTAGTTTAAGCATAGAAATTATTCATTTTTATCATCCTTACAGATACTTTGAAATCTTTGATTTAATTGCAAATTTGTGTGGAATACTCCTAGCTTTAGCTATTTATCAAAAAAAAGATGAATTAAGGCATT
>CABXTT010000016.1 GCA_902515155.1 uncultured SAR86 cluster bacterium
AGTTACGTTCTTGCCGATCAAATTGCCAATGATTTAGTTTCACTTGATGATCAAGTTTTGATTAGTGAGAAAGCTTGGCGTATGGAAGGTTCTAAGATGTTTATTGAGGCTGGAAAGAAAGTAAGCATATCCGACCTTTTGAAAGGAATTATTATTCAGTCAGGTAATGACGCATCAGTTGCAATTGCCGAATATGCAGGAGGAACCGAAAGTGGTTTTGTTGACCTTATGAATTCATATGCAGCTTCGTTGGGGATGGATAATACAATTTTTAAGAACTCAACTGGTCTTCCAGATGATAATCATTTTTCATCAGCAAAAGATCTTGCTACATTAACTAGTCATTTCATAAATAAGTTTCCTTATGAGTATTCTTTATATAAGGAAAAACAATTCACCTTTAATAATATTAAGCAATTAAATAGAAATAAACTCTTATGGAGAGACGAATCCTCTGATGGGGTTAAGACTGGCCATACTCAATCGGCTGGTTACTGTTTAGTTGGCTCTGCACAAAGAGGAGACATGAGGCTAATTACTGTTGTTGCAGGAAGTAAGTCTGATAATGATCGTTTTTTATCTTCTCAAAGATTGCTTGAATATGGATTTAGATTTTTCGCTACTCAAAAAGTATTAAATGCAAACCAAGAATACAAGAATATAACTATATGGGGAGGGCAAGAGGATAGTCTTAGTATAGGAGTCCTTGAAGACACTTCTATTACTTTACCTAGATCAAGCTTTAAAGATCTAAAAGTAAATTACAAATATAGTAATAACTTACAAGCTCCAATTTCGATTGGCCAAAAAGTTGGGACACTTGAAATAACTAGTGGAGATGAAGTTGTTTTGGTTTCAGAATTAGTTGCACTAAAAGATATCTCAGCAAAAGGCTTTTTTGGGAGACTATGGTCTAAATTTGTTCTTTGGATATTCAGTTTATTCGGGATGACAGAAGATGGATCAAATTAAAGGTGTATTTAATGGTAATTTTGATTCTATAGAAAATATAAAAATATCCCCTTTTTCGAGAGCATATACATTTTCAGACAGCATATACGAAGTTGTTCCTTTTTATAAATCAAATATTATTGCATTTAATCTCCATATTGAGAGACTCCTTTATAGCGCTGAAGCTTTAAATATTAATGTCAATATTGAAAACATTGAAAGAGAAATAAAGAAATTAATATCTTCATGTGAAAAACAAAGCGGTTACGTTTACTATCAAGTAACTAGGGGAGTTGATTCAGTTCGCTCACACATGTACTCAAATTCTCTTGAGGTTGAAACTTTTGGATATGTTTTACCCTTTTCATTTAAATCAAAATCACTGAAAGTAATGATTTGTGAAGATATCAGGTGGGGAAGATGTGATATTAAATCAACATCTCTTCTTGGAAATGTAATGAATATGAATTCTTCTAAGAATGAAGGATGTGATGAAGTTATTATGCATAAAGATAATGTTTTAACAGAAGCAGGAGCTTCAAATGTTTTTTTTACAAAAAACGACGTTATTTGTACACCAAAACTTTCAAAGTCTATTCTTCCTGGAATAACCAGATCTTTGCTTATAGATGAATTAAACAAAGCCAAACTTCCAATAATAGAAGGAATTTTTTCATTGGAGGATTTATCTAAAGCAAACGCAGTTTGGTTAACAAGCTCTACAAAAGGTATTTCACTTGTAGATGAAATTATTAATTTAGAATCAACTTTGCAGACTAATGATCCTTTATTTATAAAATCTAAAAGCCTATTTGATAATAAATTTTTTAGTTAGAAGTTAGATCAATAACAATATCATCAAGCTCATTCCAAAAATCTTTTTTTACTAAACCTTTACTTACAATATCTAATTCAAAGACATTTTTTTGAAGCTGTATTAATTTTTTAAGGGAATGATGTTTGATAAAAACCATGTAATCAGATATTTTGTTTTTCCATACCCCTGACTTTTCTAAGCTAATTTTAGGATTCTGGTTTTGTCTTGCATAAGAAGCACTATTAATAATTTTTCCAATAATCCAGACCAGTAGAGGAGCATAATGAGCTTCACTATTTTTTATAGAATGAATAATCCTTAATGCATCTTTAGTATTTCTAGAAATGATCATATCTTCTAACTCAAATGGCACAAACTCAGCTGAGTCCATCGATGATATATGTGCTTGATTTTCTCGCTCTTTATATAGAAGCTTTAATACATTCACTTCATTTTGTTGAGCAACAAGATTTCCAGAGTTCATTTCAGAAATATTTTGTATTAAAGTCGATTTATCTTTTTCATGAACAAAATCTAGTTGATGTTTCAACCATATCTTCTCCTCGAATGATTTTAATTTCTTACATTGAATAATAAGTGCTCTCTCATCCATTGCCTTTACCCAATTAGTAGCGGAATTTAATTTATCGTTATGGGATGTAATGATGAGTGCAATATTAGTCATCTTATCAATATTAGGAATTTGGAAGATTTTAGATATTTGATCTGGAACTCTGCCTTGATCATGATTAATTTCAATTATTACTTTAGAGCCAAAAAGTGACCCTCCTGCATTTTCTATTATCTGTTGTTCAATATTATTAAAATCATTTTTATTAATTATTTTTTTTTCATCAAAACCCTTTGATAAGAGCTTTCTTTTAATAAGATCTTTTGAATTATTTTTTAAAATAATTTCAGAACCGTAAATAAAGAAGATATTTAAATTCTTATCTAAATATTTTTTAATTGATGATGCTTCACATTTCAAAAAGACTCACCTCAATAATTATTTTGTTAAGAATTTCTTTTTGCATTTCACTCTCAAGAAGTTTAATCATTTCATCTTGAGCATATGGATTTAATTCATTAGATTTATATCTTTTCATACTGCTAAGATATTTGTTTGAAGATTTAGTTGCGCTTTGAATCATTATTTGAGTCTTCAATGTAAGCTCTCCCTCCAATGCTCTTAATGCATTGCCGCCATATATATTATATTTTTTCATAGAATAATTTTTTATGTTTACGCTTATTGCATCTGCATCAGCATTGGTATCAAAAGTTGATTTTAACTTGGCTACCATTGGAATTGGTATTGATTTATCAAATGCAATACTTACAGAATTATATATGTCTGATTTTGATATGACTTGATTATAGCCACATCCATATAGTGAAATTAAAAAAAATATCTGTAAAAAAGCTGAATACTTGGTCATCAAAATATAGTACCCACCTTAGGAATATATATCAAAGAATACTTGAAAAGTATTTGAGTTAAATAACAAAATTTATAATTTTTTCTTTAATGTAGATTACTTTTTTGATTTTTTTATTTTTTAAATTAGCTGCTACATTTTCAATAGTTTTTGCTTCCTGCTCAATTTCATCTTGATTTAATTCTTTGCTTATAAGTTTCTTTCCTCTTACTTTTCCATTTATTTGTATTACTAACTCAAATTCAGATACTTCTAATAAATCTTCATTAATTTCTGGCCATGATGACTCGATTTCTTCATGAGAGAAATTACCATAAAAGTTTTTCCATAAATATTCAGACACATGAGGGGCAATTGGGTTAAGAGTTTTTAATATAATAATAATACTTTCGTTTAAACAATATTTATTTGAATCTGAAGCTTTAATATCCTTAAAACTATCTGGTATAAAGTTAAGGAGCTCCATAATTGCAGCAATTGCAGTATTAAAAGAATATCTTGTTTCAAAATCATTTGTGATTTTTTTTAGAGTCGAATGCGTCTTTCTTCTTAGGCCCATTTCTTCTTTAGAGAAATTTTTTGGCTCTGCAATTTCTTCATACTCTCGTTCAATAACTAAATTCCAAACTTTCTTTATAAATCTAGAGGCTCCTTCAACAGAGGACTCTGACCACTCTAAACTTTGTTCTGGTGGCGCTGTAAACATCATATATAGCCTTACTGTGTCAGCACCATATTTTTCAATATATGATTGAGGATCAACAGTATTTCCCTTACTTTTAGACATTTTTGCACCATCTTTTAGTACCATTCCTTGAGTAAGTAGTTTTTTAAAAGGTTCATTACCTTCAAGCATATCCATATCTCTTAGAGCTTTATGAAAGAACCTTGAATACAGTAAATGTAAAATAGCATGCTCAATACCGCCAATGTATAGATCTACAGGTAGCCAATATTTAGAATTATTATCAAATATCTCGTTATTATTGTCAGCAGAAGTGAATCTGGCGTAATACCATGAAGAATCCATGAATGTATCAAATGTATCTGTTTCTCTTTTAATATTTTCTGAGATACTTCGAAATTTATTATTTTGACTCAGAGGGATAGGAGGTGAGTTTTCAGGTAGCTCTGGAAGCTCGACAGGCATTTTATTTTCTTCAATTACTTTTGGTACGCCATTTTCATAAACCACAGGTATTGGACAACCCCAGTATCTTTGTCTACTAATACCCCAGTCTCTCAATCTAAATTGTATAAGCTCTTCACCTAAATTTTTATCTCTTAGCTTATTAATTATCTTTACTGATGCTTCATCAGATTCCATATTATCGAATTCACCTGAATTTATTAATTTTCCCTTTTGGATTAAAGGAAGATCAGTATTTTCTGAGGTAATAACTTGTTCTATGTTAAGTTTATATTTAGAAGCAAATTCAAAATCTCTTTGATCGTGAGCCGGAACTCCCATAACAACTCCAGTTCCATAATCAAGTAAAACAAAATTTCCTATCCAAACTGGTATTTTATTTCCAGTCAATGGATGCAGGACATTTATATTTGTACTAATCCCCAATTTTTCTGCTTTTGCCATATCAGCTTCGGCAGAGCTGGTCTCTTTGCATTTAGCTAAGAATTTTTTTACCGAATCATTTTCCTTAGCAAGATTTTTTGAAATTGGATGACTTGGAGAGATCGCTATAAAAGAAACACCAAAAATGGTGTCTGGTCTAGTTGAAAATGTAATTAAGCATTCTTCAGAATTTTCAATTCTATACTTAATCTCAGCACCATAAGATTTACCAATCCAGTTCTTTTGCATTAGTTTTACGTTTTCAGGCCAATCAACTTCATCAAGCGAAGAAAGTAATTCTTCCGCATAGTCAGTAATTTTTATGAACCATTGATCGATTTCTTTTATCTCAACTTGAGCACCTGATCTCCAACCCTTACCATCAATAACTTGTTCATTCGCAAGCACAGTTTCATCTATGGGGTCCCAGTTAACTAATGATTTTTTTCTATAAACTAGACCTTTTTCATAGAATTTTTTAAAAATTAATTGCTCCCATTTATAGTAGTCAGGATCGCAGGTTCTAAGCTCTTTTGACCAATCATATCCAAGCCCTAAGGAAATTAGTTGTTCTTTCATATGCTCTATATTTTGATTTGTCCAATCTTTTGGGCTAACTTTGTTAGCAATAGCAGCATTTTCAGCCGGAAGACCAAAGGCGTCCCATCCCATTGGTTGAAATACATTAAAATTATTCATTCTCTTATATCGAGATATAACATCACCAATGGTGTAATTTCTTACATGCCCCATATGAAGTTTTCCTGATGGGTAAGGAAACATTGATAAACAATAGAATTTTTCTCTATCGTCGGGCATGGCTTTAAATTTATTATTCTTAATCCAATCCTCTTGAATGGTTTTTTCAATAACTTGTGGTTTATATTCTCGACTCATTTTTTAAGAATTAGTTTTAAAATAATTTATATTGATTACTCTTCAAAATCTTCAGCCTTGTTAACTGTAATAACTTTTTCTGAAGGCTTATTTTCCCTTAGAATTCTTACAGACTCGTCTCCTTGGCTAACTTCAATCTCTTTGAGATCTGAATCTTGAAGCATCTCTATTAGTTTTTTGATCTTTCTTATATCCATTTATGCTTCTTTATATTTTGATATAGCTTCAAGTAAAGCTAATTCATAACCTTTAATCCCAAGTCCTGAGAAAACCTTTTCAGCAATATCAGAAAAGTAAGAAAACTTTCTAAACTCTTCTCTAGATTGAACATCAGATATATGTACTTCGTAAAAGGGAATATTCACACTGAGAAGAGCATCTCTTAAAGCAATACTAGTATGTGTATATGCAGCAGGATTAATAATAATAGCTTTAATATCCTTAGTAATTGATATGTGAATAGCATCTATTAGCTCATGCTCTGCATTGCTTTGCATAGTCTCTAAGTTACACCCATTTGATTTTGCAATAGATTCTAAATTCTTCTCAACATCAGTTAATGAGGCATTACCATACAAATTAGCTTCTCTTTTTCCGAGAAGATTAAGATTTGGACCGTTAATAAGCAATATGTTCACATCAAAGATTTTAACAGATTTTATTATTATTATTGACGAAGATATTTTTTTTGAACAGGGTAACAAAATCCAGCTTCTGAGCATCCTTGATACATTACATGTAAAGATGATTCTTCATCAAAATCTAATTTATTCAGGCTAATTATAAAGCTTTCTTTTAGAATTAATGTTTCCCCAAAAAATTCATCTTTATAAATAGATTGAGTTGATTTGGTAATTTTATACAGAACATCATTTTGATTATTTTTAACCTTAATACTATCCAGATACATGTAGTAGCCATCTTTTATAGTCCATGAAATTTGAAAATTTTTATTTGTTTGACTATTTTCTATTAGAAAAACTTTTTCAGCAGGTAGAACTTTATTAACTTCATTAAAAATATTATTGGCAGAAGACTCAACCACCATGAAATAAGATAAGAGTATAATGACAGGCATTTTCATAATACTTACAGAATAAACTTCTAGTGAATTAAATGAAAGATAAAATATTGTTAACATACATAAGTAACAAACTATGATTAGAACATTTTTATTAAATATTTTTTTTTATATTCCAATTTGGTTTTTAAAATTAATTTTTTTAAAAAAGAGAATTCCAATTAGAGGCAATCTTTTTGATTTTCAGTCATCTGTTATATTGTCGATAATACCCAAAAAGGATCTATCAATTATTCCTGATTCATCTATACAAGAAACAAGAGAGCTAATAAATAAAAAAAGATCAGAATATAGACTTTCCTTAAAAGCTAAAAATACAATCCTAAGGCAAGATCACAAGATTGATACTGAAACAAGTACTATTTTAAGGGAATACAAACCAAACCAAATAGATACGGATAAAGTAATCTTATTTTTTCATGGTGGCGGATATGTTTTGGGGTCAATTGAGGGACATGATCATATGGTTTCATATATGTCCGAAAATTTAAGAACAAAATTTTACTCTTTAGAATATAGTCTATCACCAGAAAATAAACATCCAATTGCTCTTGGTGAGGCAATTACTGCCTATGAATGGATAATTTCGAATGGTTACAACGCTGATAAAATTTCACTATGTGGTGACAGTGCAGGTGCCCATTTAGCTGCTTCTTTAGTTCATTATCTTTTAATAAATGGAGGCGAATTACCGTCATGTCAATTGCTAATATATCCAATGTGCGATCCCGCTTGCTCATCTGAATCGTATGAACTTTTTTATGAAAACTATCTTTTAACAAAAAGTAATATGATTTGGTTTTGGGACAAGTTTGGCAATGATGATTCAAAAATGAACGATCCAACATTTAATCTTTTGAAAATAGATACTAATAAAAAATTTCCCAAAACTCTAATTGTTACAGCTGGTTTTGATCCTTTATGCGATGAGGCAGAGGAATATGCTTTTTTATTGCATAAAAATGATAATAATGTGAAACAATTGCACTATCCATTCATGTTTCATGGGTTTGCCTCTATGACTCGGCTTAAGGGGGCTCATTTAGCAGTTGATGATTTTTTAAAAGAATTTAAAAAAATGTTATGAATAAAATTTTAGAAATAAAAAACTTAACTATAGAATTTGCTACCAGAGATGGAGCTTTTAAGGCTGTTGATAATGTAAGTTTTGATATTGAAAAAAATCAAACAGTAGCTTTAGTTGGAGAATCGGGATCTGGCAAGTCTGTAACAGCCATGTCAATACTGCAATTATTGCCAAGACCTCAAGCATCATATTCACTCGATTCATCTATCAAATTTAACAATAGTGAAATCATTGATGCATCTAAAGAAAAACTTTTATCCATCAGAGGAAATATTGTATCTATGATTTTTCAAGAGCCTATGACCTCTCTTAATCCATACCATAAAGTTGGCGATCAGATTACTGAGTCAATTTTACTTCACTCAAACTCGACGAAGAAAGAAGCAACAAAAGAGGCAATGGATCTCATGTCTTTGGTGGAAATCGATGATGTTAATAGAAGATTTTATTCATATCCTCATGAACTTTCAGGCGGTCAAAGACAAAGGATTATGATTGCTATGGCCTTGGTTAATAAACCTGAGTTATTGATTGCAGATGAACCAACAACTGCTTTAGATGTCACAATTCAAGCTCAAATATTAGATTTAATGTCCAAGTTAAAGAATGAATTAGGCATGTCAATACTCTTCATAACTCATGATCTTGGATTAGTGAAACAATTTTCGGATCAAGTATGTGTAATGAAAGATGGTGAAATCGTTGAGAAAGGAAATACTAATAATGTTTTTTCTGACCCTTCGCATGAATATACAAAAAAGTTATTGGATGCTGAACCGCTTCCAAAAATTTCAAATTCACTCCAAACCGTTCCAGTAATAGAAATAAAAAATCTTAATGTCTTTTACAACATTCCTTCTCCTAACTTTTTCAAAAGAAATACCTTTCATGCTGTTAAAGAGGTCTCTTTTAGTATTTTTGAGAATACTACTATTGGTTTAGTTGGCGAATCTGGTTCTGGAAAATCTACACTCGGCAAGGCGATTGCAAATCTTGTAGATTACGAGGGTAATATTTTATTTAAAGGTAAAAATCTAAATACAAATTCTAAAAAAGAGAACAAAGAGCTTAAAAAGAATGTGCAAATTGTTTTTCAAGATCCTTATGGATCTTTATCTCCAAGAATGACTATCGGTGAAATAGTTGGAGAGGGTCTTGGAGTTCATTTCCAATTTTCAAAGAAAGAAAAAGAAGAAAGAATAGATAAAGTTTTATCTGATGTTGGAATAAATTATTCTGCAAAAAATAAATATCCTCATGAATTTTCTGGAGGTCAACGCCAAAGAATAGCTATTGCAAGATCCTTAATAATGAATCCTGCTTTCATGGTATTGGACGAGCCTACATCGGCACTCGATAGATCTATTCAAATTCAAGTAATAAATTTATTAAAAGATATTCAACAGGAATATAGTCTTACTTACTTGTTTATAAGTCATGATTTAAAAGTAATAAGATCAATGTCTGATTATATTTTTGTTATGAAAGATGGAGAAATAGTTGAATCTGGGCTTTCTGAGTCTGTTTTTGATCAACCAAAAGAAGAATATACTAAGAAATTACTCTCTGCTGCGTTAAGATACGCAGCCGAATAATAATATAATAGATAAATGACAAAAAGAAAGTATTCAAAAGAGCTTGTAGATGGTCCTAATCAGGCTGCCTCAAGATCCATGCTGAGAGGAGCAGGGTTTACTTCTGAAGATTTTACTAAACCTTTTGTTGGTATTGCGTCCACAGGAGCAAAAGTAACACCTTGTAACATGCATATAAATCAACTTGCAGAAGTTGTTGAGAAATCGGTTGACTCATCTGGTGGAAAAGGCGTGCTTTTTAATACGATTACAGTATCTGATGGTATTTCAATGGGAACACAGGGAATGAAGTATTCACTTGTATCAAGAGAAGTAATTGCAGATTCAATTGAAACTGTTGTTGGATGTCTTGGATATGATGGAGTTATAGCAATCGGAGGCTGTGATAAAAATATGCCAGGTTGTTTAATTGGAATGGCTAGACTTAATAGACCATCCATATTTATATATGGGGGGTCTATTCAACCAAGTGAAGAAAATACTGATTATGTAACTGTATGTGAAAAAACTGGAGAATTTTCTAAAGGTGATCTCGAGGAATCTGAATTAATCCATGTTGAGAAGATATCAGTGAAAGGTCCTGGTTCTTGCGGTGGAATGTATACTGCAAACACTATGGCTTCTGCAATTGAAGCTCTTGGAATGAGTCTTCCAGGAAGTAGCAGTCAAGATGCAATATCTAAAGATAAACAAAATGATTGTTTAGAGGCAGGATTAGCTGTTATGAATTTACTTGATAATGATATTAAACCTTCGGACATAATGACTAAGGAGTCATTCGAAAATGCTATTGTTGTTGTAATAGCCCTTGGTGGATCTACAAATGCAGTATTGCACCTACTTGCAATGGCACATGCCATTGGAGTTGATTTAAATTTAGATGACTTCACCAGAATTGGAAAGAAAACTCCTGTGATGGCAGATTTAAAACCTTTTGGATCACACTATATGTCTGAGTTAAACGCTAATGGAGGCATACAACCATTAATGAAAACCTTATTAGATAAAGGTTTAATAAATGGAGAATGTATTACTGTAACTGGAAAAACCATTGCTGAAAATTTAGAAAATATAGATCCTTATAAAGAAGATCAAAATATTATTAAGGCTTTTGATAATCCTATTAAACAAAACAGTCATTTGAGAATCCTCTATGGAAATCTTGCAAAAGAAGGAGCTGTTGCAAAAATAACAGGAAAAGAAGGAACTTCATTTGAGGGTTCTGCGAGAGTATTTAATTCTGAAGAAGATGGAGTAGAAGCAATTTTATCTAAATCAATAAAAGCTGGAGACATTGTTGTTATTAGATATGAGGGACCAAAAGGCGGTCCTGGTATGAGAGAAATGTTGAAGCCTACATCTGCGATTATGGGTCAAGGTCTTGGAGATAAAGTAGGATTTATTACTGATGGACGTTTTTCTGGAGGAACGCATGGTTTTGTGGTTGGTCATATAACTCCTGAAGCTGCAGATGGTGGCTTAATAGCTATAGTAGAAGATGGAGATACTATTTTAATTGATGCAAATGACGATCAATTAATTCTTAAGGTTTCTGAAAGGGAAATAGCAGAAAGAATGGCAAAATGGGTCAATCCTAAGAGCCCACCAAAAAAAGGTGTTTTAGCTAAGTTTGCAAGAAGTGTTAAATCTGCAAGTCTGGGCGCAATAACGGATTAATATGTTTATCGATAGAAAATTTCCTAAAAGTAGATTAAGAAGACTTAGACTTAATTCTAATATTATTGATCTTGTATCTGAAAATGACCTTTCATCAAATGATTTAATTCAACCTTTATTTATAAAAGAAAATTTAAAAGGAACAGAGAAAATAGAATCAATGCCAGGTATTTTAAGATTTGGTGAAGATGCACTCTTAAAAGAGATTGAAGACATTATAAATTCAGGTATAAATTCTGTTGCTCTTTTTCCAGTGATAGATAGCTCAAAAAAAAATAATCAAGGAACCGAATCCACTAATAGTTCTAACTTAATATGTAAATCCATTAGAAACATTAAGGAGGCTTTTCCTGAGATAATCATTATTTCTGATGTGGCACTTGATCCTTATACAGATCATGGACACGATGGAATAATAGTAGATGACTATGTTGATAATGATGCAACAATCGAGATTCTCAAATCACAGTCCTTAGTTTTAGCCGATGCAGGCGCGGATATAATAGCTCCATCAGATATGATGGATGGAAGAATCGGTATTATTAGAGAGGCATTAGAAGATGCTAATTACAAAAATACAATCCTGCTTTCATACGCAGCAAAATATAATTCAAAATTTTATGGCCCTTTTAGAGATGCAGTCAATTCTGCAAATAACTTAGGAAATTCATCAAAAGCTTCTTACCAAATGTCACAAAAAAATAAAAATGAAGCATTGCATGAGGTTGCTATGGATATTAATGAAGGTGCAGATATTGTAATGGTTAAACCTGGAATGCCATATTTAGATATTATCTCCTCAATAAAAGAAACCTTCAAAATACCAACGTTTGCTTACCAAGTCAGTGGCGAATATAGCATGCTTAAACTAGCTATTAATAAAGGGTGGCTTGATGAAAATGTTATGCTAGAATCTCTCTTGAGTTTCAAAAGAGCCGGAGCAGATGCAATTCTTACTTACTCTGCAAAAGATATTTCCATGGAGATAAAAAACAAATGAGCGATGTAATTGAAATACATGATGAAGAAAATTTTACAAATGATGTTCTAAATTCGGAACTACCTGTCTTGGTAGATTTCTGGGCTGAATGGTGTGGACCTTGTAAGCAACTATCTCCTACCGTAGAAGAAGTTGCATCAGAGAATCAAGATAAGATTAAGGTATGTAAAATGGATGTAGACTCGAACAGAGAAATTGCAGCAAAATATGGAATACGATCAATACCATCATTAATTATATTCAAAAACGGGGAGCCTGCAGGAACAGAAATAGGGGCTTTAAGCAAACAACAATTAGAGGAATTTATAAATACTGTAGTTTAATTTTAGACATAAACTTTGCATCTTTAATTAAAAAGAACTATCATTTTTTACATCTAGGCAATTAGCCATCTATATTATCACTATCTTTCTCATATAAAAAAGAATGGAATCACATAAATGAACCTTACCGAAATAAAAGTAAAACCTATAAACGAATTAGTTGATATAGCTACAGAATTAGGCCTAGAAAATGTTGGCAGACTCAAAAAACAAGAAATAATTTTCAGAATATTTAAACATAAAGCATCAGAAGGTATAGATATATATGGTGGCGGGGTTTTAGAAATATTAAATGATGGTTTTGGCTTCTTGCGCTCTCCAGAAGGGTCATATTGTGCTGGTGAAGATGATATATATGTTTCTCCTAGTCAAATTAGAAAATTTAGCCTTAGAAAGGGAGATTCAATTGCAGGAAAGATAAGGACTCCAAAAGATAAAGAACGTTATTTTGCACTTATTCAAGTTGATACGATTAATGGCGAAGAGCCTTCTAAAACTAAAAATAAGATTTTGTATGAGAATTTGACACCACTTTTTCCTAATGAAAGGTTAATACTTGAGCAAGGAAGCGGTTCTAATGAGGATTTATCTTCAAGGATCATAGACTTGATCGCTCCTATTGGTAAAGGTCAACGTGGTTTAATTGTTTCTCCTCCAAAAGCTGGTAAAACTTTAATGCTTCAAAGTATTGCCCATTCAATTAAAAGTAATAATCCGGAAGTTGAACTTATTGTTTTGCTAATTGACGAGAGGCCTGAAGAAGTTACTGAAATGTCTAGGACTGTTAAGGGTGAAGTTGTTGCTAGTACTTTTGACGAGCCACCAACAAGACATGTACAAGTTGCTAATATGGTTATTGAAAAGGCAAAACGTTTAGTGGAGCATAAAAAAGATGTTGTTATTTTACTTGATTCAATTACTCGTTTGGGAAGAGCATATAACTCAGTTCAACCAGCTTCTGGAAAAATTCTCAGTGGTGGCGTAGATTCTAATGCTCTTGAAAGACCTAAAAGATTTTTTGGAGCTGCAAGAAACTTAGAAGAAGGAGGTAGCTTAACTATTTTAGCTACAGCTCTTGTTGAAACTGGATCAAAAATGGACGAGGTCATTTATGAGGAGTTTAAAGGCACCGGTAACATGGAAATTCATTTAGAAAGAAAGATTGCAGAAAAGAGAATATATCCAGCTATAAATATTAGAAGATCAGGCACAAGAAGAGAGGATCTCCTTACCGCTGAAGATGAACTTCAAAGAATGTGGGTCCTTAGAAAAATTCTTGATGAAATGGAGGACGCTCAAGCAATTCAATTCTTAATAGATAGATTAAAATCTCATAAGACTAATGATGAATTCTTTACTTCTATGAAAAGTGGAAACGGAAAGAAATCTAAATAAACTCTAAAGCTTTTTTCAACATAGCATTATCAGAGGAGTCATTTGCAACCTTAAGATCAAATGAGTTATCTTTGAACTTTTCTAAAACTTTATTTTTGATTCTTTCTGAAGCAACTACAAATATTTTCTTTGCTAGTATCTTAGAATTTAAATTTTTCATAATAAAATCAGCAGTGAGAAAGTTTGATATTAAGATAATATCTCTGCCTTCATAAATATTGGCTAATTCATTTATTTTGAAAACAGGCTTGTAACAAACTATTTCATCTATCATTTCTTTAAGACTGTCTTGAAGGAATCTATTTGAATTTTCTCCGCAAAATATGAGACTTTTGCCATAGAATTTTGTTTTAATCATTTCTAAAATCCCTTTGGATGATTTTATTTGAGGGAGGTAAGAATTTATACCTTGATCAGATAATATTTTTTTTGTGGCAGGACCAACGCATATAAATTTTTGGTTTTTCTTGCATGTACTAATATGTGAAGCAAGTATTTCTAGGCCCAATGCTGCCGAGGATTGGCTTGTAAAAATAAGATTACTGTAATCATTTAATTTACTGAGTTTTGGTTCCCATTCAATTTTTTTTTCTTCTGAGATTAATGATTTAATCTCAGAAAGATGGACATTATTTAAATCTACTCCAAGATCTTTGCTAAGTTTGATAATATTTTTTGAAAGATTTTTAGGCCTGGTATTTATTATCATTATTTTAAAATTAAATTGTGAGCATCATTTGCTATAAAATCACTAGCTAAAGAATCGATATCGTTAGATATATTTTCGTATGAGGAGTTAAGCTCCATATAGATTTTATCTTTTCCATCTTGAGAAAGGACTTTTGCAGATATTAAAATATTGTTCTCTTCTTCACTGCATAAAACAGCAATCGGAGAAAGACATGAACCATTCATTGCAGAAACAAAAGATCTTTCAGCTTGAGCCAATATCATCTGTTTTTCATTATTTATTTTTCGCAGTATATTTAGAATTTCCAGATTCGACTTTAAACATTCAATAGCAACATATCCTTGAGATGCGGAGGGGAGCATTTCTTCTTTAGTAAATTCATAGCAGTTACTAGTATCTATCTCCAATCTATTTAGTGCAGCTTTAGCAACAATAAGGCCATCAAATTGACCATCATTTAATTTTTTAATTCTTGTTTCGATATTTCCTCTTACAGGCACAACATTAATATCTGGCCTAATATTATTAACTTGAGACTTTCTTCGCGGACTTGACGATCCAATAACTGAATTCAAAGGAAAATCTCTTATCGAAGTTCCGTTTGAAGACATAAGCATATCTGAAGATGATTCTCTCTCAAGCACAGCTCCTATTGTAAATTTAGTATTAAGTTTTGCAGGAACATCCTTTAAGCTATGAACTGCTATATCTGATGTACCATCTTCTAGAGATGATTCAAGTTTTGATATAAAAAGACCTTTTCCACCAATTTCATGAAGAGGTTTTTCTGTTTGATCTCCTTCTGATTTCATTGGGATTAACTCAATTTCAATATCATTATTTAATTCAGTAATTCTATTCGCAACTATATTTGCTTGAAATAGAGCTAATTTAGATTCTCTTGTGGCTATTTTGATTTTCATTTTTTTTCTAACAATACCGCTTTTACATCGCCGACTAACTTTTCTTTGATAATTAAAAAATTATCAGGAATTTCTATTTCTTTAAATTTGCTATATTCAAGATAAAATTTACATGACGATTTTAGTTCATTTTTATGTGTTAAAGATTTAAGAACTTTTAATTCGATTTCTTCATTAAATGGAGGATCTATAAATATTAAATCAAACATAGATAAATCGTTTTTCTTTACCCACTCAAAAGCATCTTTAAAGTATATTTTTGATTTATTTTTAAGATCTAAATCTATAATATTTTGTGAAAGGACTGAATAATTCTTTTTATTTAATTCTACAAATACTACTCTTGAACAATTTCGTGATAAGGCTTCAATTCCAAGCGAGCCAGTCCCGGCAAATAAATCCAAACAAATAAGATCTTGAATCTCAAACTGAAGCCAATTAAAAATAATTTCTTTAAGTTTGTTTGAAGTGGGTCTAAGAGTATCTTTAAAATCAAAAGGTATTTTCTTACCTTTTAAATTGCCTCCTGAAATCCTAATGCTATTTTTCACTTATTTTTAGAGATGTGCTGAATATTTATACTTAATTAGTAAATCTATTTTAATTTAAAGTTAGTATAATTCATCAATGACTATTCAAGATAATTTTAAAAAAGCAATGCGAAGTTATGTTTACTCAGTAAGCATAATGTCAAACATTGATGACAATAAAAATCTTAATGCAATAACTGTTTCTTCTGTCACATCAGTCTCTATTGATCCTCCAAGTCTTTTAGTATGTATTAATAAGACTGCAGGTATTCATGATTCTATAATCAAAGACTCAAAATTCTGTATAAATCTCCTAAAAAAAAGTCAACAAGACATATCTAATTTATGTAGTTCTTTTCAAGAGGAAGAAAATAGATTTAAGAATGATAAATGGGATACAACAGATATACCTTTTTTAAAGAATGCCCAAGCAAATATTTTCTGCAAAGTTGACGAAATAATTTCATATCATACACATAGTATTGTGGTGGCAAAAGTAACTGAATCAAAATATAGTAATGAAATAGATACACTTATATATGTAGATGGAAGTTATGAATAAATTAAATATTCTTTTCTTAATAATATTTTGCAATGTTTTAATATCTGATAATTCTAAAAAAGGAGACCCAGAGGTTTTTTTCGTATCACCTCAAACAAACTTTGTTAGTGAATCAAGAGAAGTGAGATTAGTTTTTGGAATTAAGAACTTTAATATTGCACCAGCAGGAATAAATAATGTTGATTCTGGACATCACCATCTAATCATCGATGCAGAACTTCCAAATTTGAATAGACCAATACCAAGCACTGATAACTATATCCATTTTGGAAAAGGCCAGACCGAGACGACTATTGTTTTAAATCCTGGCAAACACACACTTCAATTGCTATTGGGTGACTTCGCACATGTTCCTCATAGCGAACCAATTTATTCTGAAAAGATAACTATTGAAATACTTAACTCTCAATAATTCCGGTCATAACATTGTCTAAATAAGGCATTAAGTTTTCGCTTATATCTTGAGCTTTAGATATAGGACCCCCTAAATTTTTGTCAATATCATCTCCAACCATTTCAGCTTTTCTTAAAATACCAACTAAGCCATGAACAACAGACCAAATGGTAATACATTTTGCTGAAATAACTTCTTCAGTTTCACCAGTGAGGCGAGACAGATTTGTGACTAAATTGGCATAGTTAGTATTTGCAGCCTCAAGAAGACTAGGATAATTTGAAAAATTTCCAACAGCAGTACCAAACATTAAATCGTAAGTATTTGCATTTCGTAAACCAAAGTTAATGTACTTTTTGCAATTCTCAATCAAATGTTGCTTAGTAATTTTTTTAGTAAGATCGAAATAAGTGATCGCTCCTAATTTATTGAAGCCTTCCTCTGCAACAGCTGCATAGACACATTCTTTTGTTTTAAAATGTCTGTATGGAGCAGTTTGAGAGACATTGCTTTCTTTTGCCAAACTTCTTATGCTAAGTTTTGTATAACCGTCTCGTTCGCATAATATAGAGGCAGCTTTAATAAGCTCTTCTTTTAAATTCCCATGATGATAAGATTTCATTCTATAATAATGTTGACAGTGCTTACATTTTAGTTATTATGTTTACACTGCAAACATTAGTTTCTTTAAAAGATAAAGTCAAACAAATAAATATATGAATAAGATTCCTAAAATATTTCTAATTACTATTTTAATCAATATATTTTTTAATAAAGGGCTTCATGCTCTTGAGATACTTGAAGTAAAAATAATTGATTCCTACAAAGTATCTCGAGATTTTCCTGGTAAATTATTACCCTCTGAACAATCTAAACTAGCTTTTGAAATACCTGGAAAAATAAAATTAATAAATGTTGATGTTGGTGACAAGGTTCGAAAAGGTGACGTCCTAGTTTCGTTAGATGATAGAGAAGCTTTAGCTCAACTTAATCAATCTAAAGCTAAATATGATTTAGCAATCCAAGTTCTTAACAGATTTAAAGATTTAAGAACGAAAGGGCATATTTCGATTCAAGATTTAGATAATGCAAATTCAGAAGAACTCATAGCAAAATCTCAATACGAATTTTATAAAGTTAAATTTGAACAAACCAAATTATTAGCTCCTTTTGATGGTGTTATTCAAGATAGGTATTTAGATACTGGCTCTGTTATTAATGGAGGTATACCAATACTTGAGATTCTGGACTCAAAAAATGTAAAAGCAAATATATCAATTCCAATTAGCTACATAGATAAAATAAAAATTGGTGAAAGTTATAACTTTGAAATTGGTGATATTTCTACACAAGCAACATTACAAAGATTAGCACCCATGTCACTAGGAGGATCAAATAATAGATTAGCAGTTTTTGTATTTGATACTTTTTTTAATCCAGGTTCTGTTGCAACATTAAAATTAACTACTATTGAACAAGGAAGAGGTACTTGGGTACCAATTAAGTCACTTTCTCAATCAGAACAAGGCGTATGGGCTATATATACAATTAATGACCAAAAAAAAGTAACTAGAGATCTTGTTGATATCATATATTTTGAGGGTGAATATGCTTTTGTAAATGGAACTATAAAAAATGGTGATTTAATTATTTTAGGCGGTGCTCAAAAAATCATCGAAGGTAAGCAACTAGATTAGTAATGAAATTCATTGAACTTTTAATTGAAAGGCCAAGAATTTTATTTCTTACCTTATCTTTTATTCTGCTTGCAGGTATTTCATCTGTTTTATCTGTTCCTATCCAAGAAAATCCAGAACTTGCAGAAAGATGGGCTAGTGTTCGAGTTTTTTATTCTGGGGCATCACCTGAAAGGATCGAAACCGAAGCAATTAATGAGCTAGAATTAAAATTAAGAGAAGTTGTTGAAATAAAAGAATTAACTTCAATTATTACTCAAGGTTTTGGGAATGTATTAGTAGAACTTGAGCAATCAGTGCCCTTAGATTTAATTGAACAGACTTGGTCTATGGTTCAGAATAAATTAGATCAACTTAATCTACCTTCTGGTATAAGCCTTCTTCTTGATAGAAGTAGCGGTCCTCCAATTACGGTTCAATATGCAATTACTTGGAACGGTGATGGAGAAATTCCACTAATAATGATGTCTCGATTAGCTGACCAGCTAAAGAGAAAATTAAGTTCTATAGGCTCATCTCACAAAACTGCTATTTTTGGTCCTGCTGATGAAGAAATAGTTATTGAAGTAGATTCAGTAAAGATGACTTCTTTGGGACTTACTTATCAAGATATCGCAAGATCAATAAGTTCTCTAGACAGTAAAAAGTCAATCGGTGTTTCGTCTGATGAAAATTCTGAGTTTTTATATAGGCTTAAAGATAATATTCAAAGTATAAAAAAGATTTCTGAAATACCAATAAAAGTTATTAATGATTCTGAAATTATTCAACTAGATGATATCTCAAAGATCGAAAAAAAACCTATATCTCCCGTAGAAGATATCTTTTTATACAATGGAAAAGTTGTTGTATCTGTAGCTGGCACTGGATCCTTTTCCCAAAGAGTTCATGATTTTGCTGCAAGAGCGGAGCTAGTTGCTAGCGAAATGCGAGAGTCTTTACCTGAAGAAATCACTATTGAGAAAATTTATGATGAATCATCATACACAACAAGAAAATTTAACGAGCTAATAAAAAGTTTCTCATTAGCAACATTTTTTGTTCTTAGCCTTAGTTTATTTTTCCTTGGAATAAGGTCAGCAGTTATTGTAACTTTAATTCTTCCATTCTCTATTTGTTTGGTTATGGTTGGTTGCAGATTCATTGGACTTCCACTCCATATGACATCCATAACTGGAATAATTATTGCGCTTGGTCTTTTAATTGATAATGGAATTATTGTTGTTGAGGACTATAAATTCAGAAGATCAAAAGGGTTAACTACTAAAGATTCAATTTCTCAAACTCTCAGTCAACTTACAGCACCTCTAGCTGCCGCAACAGCAACAACGGTTTTCTCTTTTCTTCCTATAGTTACAGGAGAAGGTTCAAGTATTGAGTTTGTAGGCGGTTTAGCAACTACAGTGATAATGTCGATTGTTTCTTCATTAGTTCTGGCGCTTTTAATGGTTCCAGTTTTAATGAGCTATATGGAAAAAATACCTTATTTTGAAAATGTGAACATCCATTCTGAGGGTTATAGTAATGAAAAAATCTTAAAGAAATATAGGAGTTTTTTAACCTGGGCATTTGAAGTACCAAAAAGAGCAATCTTAATGTCTATTTCTTTACCAATATTAGGCTTCTTTCTTTTTAATTTTTTACCAAAAGATTTTTTCCCAGCTCAAGACAGAGATATGTTTAGAGTAAATATTGAACTACCTGCAAATGCATCATCTCAATTAACTTTAGAAAGAGTTAAATCTATTCGACAAGAAATATTAAATAGTGGACTAATTCAGATAGAAAAAGACTACTCATTTGTTGGGAGAGGAACTCCTCGAGTTCTTTTTAATGTTGTTGGGGGAGAAGAAAAAACTGGCCGCAATAATACTGCTGGATCAATATTTTACGCCAAAGATTATTACGAAATGATTAAAAATCTTCCAGAGCTCTCAAAAAGACTTGTAAAAAGTAATCCAGATATCTTTATTCTTGTTGATAGTTATTCATCAGGTCCCCCAGTTTTCTCAGATGTAAGTTATGTTATTCTTGGTGATGATCCTGAAGTGCTGAAAATACTAGGTGAAGAGTTAGAATTAATTATTAGCAATGCTCCAGATGTAAGTCATACCAAATCATCAACTTCGGACCTCGTAACAAATATAGAGTTTGAATTAAATAGCTCTAACATCTCTTTATCCGGCCAAGATGCAAATCTTTTAATTGGTGAGATGCTTGCTGAAAATAACGGCATTCTTGTTGGCACAATGCTAGATTCAAATAAAGAAATACCACTTAGATTAAAAGGGGCTGTAAATTCAAAAAATTTAACAGGAGATGCAGGGTATTTAACAATACCTTCTATGGAGGGTTTCGAATACTTAGATAGTTTTGGTTCAAGTACCCTAACTAATAAGTCTTCAATTATTTCAAGGCTAGATGGTCAAAAAAGTAACGTTGTTGAAGGATGGATTTGGACTGGAACATTACCGTCTGCCACTGAAATTTATATTAAAGATGATGTTAGTGATTTTGAATCTCGTCTTCCCATTGGCTACAAACTTAAATTAAAGGGAGAGGCTGAATCTAGAGGCGAATCTCAAGGCCAAATATATTCATCTGCTCTTATTTATTTAGTGCTTATAGTCATTGGTTTAGTTTTAGCACTAAATTCGTTTAGAGAAACAGGGCTTATCCTTTCTGTTGCTATCTTGTCAGTTGGACTTTCCTTTGTTGGTTTATTTATAGGCCAACAAAATTACGGTTTTATTGCTACTATTAGTGCGGTCGGTTTAATAGGATTGTCAATCAATGATTCAATTATTGTTTTGTCTCACATTAAAGAAGAAGCAGAAAAAAAATTAATCACTAAAGCTGAGCTTGTAGAAGTTATCATTAGATCTACTAGACATATTATTACCACCTCGTTAACGACTCTTGGTGGATTTCTACCTTTAATATTTGCTAGCGTTTTCTTTAAACCTTTAGCATGGGCAATGAGTGTTGGTGTTTTAGGTGCGACAATAACTGCTTTGCTTTACATACCAGCAATGTTTATTGTCATGAGAAAGATCAAATATTAGAACACTTATCAGAACAGAATTGTTTCCCAAATTTTTTAATTAGTAATGACTCGTGTGTATAAGTACCACATTGGTAACAAACAATCATAGTTTCGTTCTTTTTATGACTAGGTCTTAAAAATAATGATTTTAAATATGATTTGGCAACAAAAAAAATAAGATAAATAATTAATGGTATTAATAAAGGAAGAAGCTTTAAAAGCATAATCTAATCACTGGGACTGGGTCTAAGGTTCCTTAAAAAATTCCAAGACCATCCTGAGCTATCATCGGTTTGCTCAAATTCTGATTCGTCATAATTAAGTGCAATTATCTTAATTATATCTTCATGCAAATCAGAATATCCTAGTGCTTGATAAGCACTTTCTAGTATTTTTAAAGCCCTGTAGTTTTCGCTAGAGTTAGGTATATTTTCTATGACATAATTTGCCCTTCTAACTGAAGCAACATAAGCATTTATAGTCATATAATAATCTGCAGCTGCGAGTTCATTTCTAGCGATCATATTTCTTAGATAAACATTTCTTTGTTTGGCATAAGGAGCATATTGACTTTCTGGATATCTCGTTAAGAATTCTGTTAATTCTGAGAATGATTCTTTGGCCCCTGATATATCTCTATTAGCTAAGTCAGTATCAGTCACTCTCATAATAAAACTATTATCTCTTGTGTAGCTTGACAACCCTTTCATGAAATACGCATAGTCAATATTTGGGTGCCTTGGATTTAGCCTAATGAATTTTTCAGCAGCTGCGTGAGATGCTTCTGTCTCTGAATTCATAAAATGGGCGTAAATAAGTTCAATTTGGGCCTGTTCAGCATATTTACCAAAAGGATATCTTGACTCAATAGCTTCAAGTGACTCAATCGCACCAAAAAAGTTTTTTGAGGCCATTCTTTTTTGAGCTTGATCATAATAAATTTTTTCAGGTTGCTCTATTTCTTCCCCATCAGAATTACAAGCAACCAAGAAGAGAGCTACAATAGGTGTCAAGAATAGTAATTTTAAAGTTTGTTTATATTTCATTATTTGCACATTTTACCTGCATTATAGTAATTTAAGTTTTAAAACATCTATTTAGATTAATTTTTTTTTAAAAAGTTCATATGCCAACAATAAAAAATGTTTCAATCGAATTTGCTAATCAAAGACTTGATAAGGCTGCTACAGAATTATTTAAAGACTACTCAAGAACACAGATAAAAAAGTGGATCGAAGAAGGAAGAATATTAGTCAATGGTGATTTATGTAAACCAAGAGAAACAGTTCATGAAAATGACGAGATTGAGATTAACCCTATCCAAGAAAAAAAAGTTTCATGGGATCCACAAGATATAGGTTTTGACATCAATCATGAAACTTCAGACTTCATTATTATTAATAAACCCTCCGGGCTTGTAATGCATCCAGGATCAGGATGTTATGACGGCACATTAGCAAATGGCCTAATTAATAGATTTCCAGAATTAGAAAATTTACCAAGATGCGGGATTGTTCACAGGCTTGATAAAGATACCTCAGGTATTTTGTTGGTTGCTAAGAATAATGCATTTAGAAATTATTTTATAAACGAAATGCAGGAACGAAGAGTTGTTAAAAAATATATTGCAGTTGTTTCAGGCGAAACCTTAGGTAGTTTTGAAATTAATGACCCTATTGGAAGAGACAAAAGTAATAGAACTAAAATGTCCATAAGACAAGATGGTAAAGAGGCGTTAACTTACGTAAAGCTTAAAGAAAAGATTGGTAATTATTCAATTTTAGATATTAGGATTGAAACAGGAAGAACTCATCAAATAAGAGTGCATTTAGCTTCAAAAAAATTACCAATTATTGGCGATAAAACTTATGATCCAAGAAAAACTATTATGAAAGATTCGTCTCAAAAAATTATTGATATTGTTAGATCATTTCCACGACAAGCTCTTCATGCTAGATACTTGGGTTTTAAATGCCCAGAAACTGATGAAGAAATTTCTTTTGAAACACCTATACCAAAAGACGTAAAAAAACTGATTGATATGCTAAAAAAACATATTTAAAAGTATAAGAAAAACTTGTTTTTTGATTAATAAAATAATATAAACCCTATTCTTATTTGTTTTTTGGTAAAAAATTGAAATTATCAGGTGCTGACATGCTCATGGGAGCTCTTCATGATGAAGGTGTAGAGCTTATTTTTGGCTACCCCGGCGGGGCAGCCTTGCATATCTATGATGCTATTTTTAGACAAGACAAAATTGATCATATTTTAGTTAGACACGAACAAGGTGCAACACATGCAGCTGATGGATATGCTAGAGCAACAGGTAAGCCAGGAGTAGTTCTTGTAACATCAGGCCCCGGTGCAACTAATGCAATCACAGGCATTGCCACAGCCTTCATGGACTCTATACCTATGATTGTTATTTCTGGGCAAGTAGCAAGTCATCTTATTGGGACTGATGCATTTCAAGAAACAGATATGATTGGTATTTCTAGACCAATTGTTAAACATAGTTATACAGTAGAAGATGCATCTGAAATTCCTCGCATCGTTAAAGAGGCATTCCATATTGCCACATCAGGGAGACCTGGTCCTGTAGTAATAGATATACCTAAAGATACAACAGCTCCAGATAATTTGTATGAATACGAGTATCCAAAAGATGTAAATATAAGATCGTATAATCCACCTGTAGAACCAGATTTAGAGCAAATTGAAAGAGCTGTGGAAGCAATTTTTGAAGCAGAAAAACCGGTCATATATGCCGGTGGAGGTGCTATAAATAGTAATG
>CABXTT010000017.1 GCA_902515155.1 uncultured SAR86 cluster bacterium
TTTCAATGGAGCATATTATTATGCAATTATCTTCACAGTCTCTTACAACCTCCATTTCAAACTCTTTCCAACCTATAAGAGATTCATCAATTAACAATTCGCTTGTTGGAGATAACTCAAGGCCCTTTTCACAAATCGATTTAAATTCGTCGATGTTGTAAGCAATCCCACCGCCTGTTCCCCCCATGGTAAATGAAGGCCTAATAATGCATGGAAATCCGATTTGTTTTTGAACTAAAATTGCATCGTCCATGGAATGAGCAATGCCAGAATTTGGAGTTTCAAGATTAATTGCTTTCATGGTCTCATCAAATAACTGTCTATCCTCTGCTTTATCAATTGCCTCTCTATTTGCTCCTATAAGAATTACTCCATGTTCTTTAAGGACACCTTCTTTATCAAGTGTTAAAGCAGTATTTAAAGCAGTTTGACCACCCATGGTAGGAAGAATTGCATCTGGTTTTTCTTTTTCAATTATTTTTGCAACCGACTTCCAATAAATTGGCTCAATATATGTTGCATCTGCCATAAGTGGGTCTGTCATAATTGTCGCTGGATTAGAGTTAACAAGAATTACTCTAAAGCCTTCTTCTTTTAATGCCTTGCATGCCTGTGCTCCAGAATAATCAAATTCACATGCTTGACCGATGATAATTGGCCCTGCTCCAATAATTAAAATTGATTTTATGTCCTTACGTCTTGGCATATTTTTCTACCATAGAGCTAAATTTTTCAAATAAGATCTGTATCTCTTGCGGCCCAGGACTTGCTTCAGGATGGCCTTGAAAACTGAAGGCTGGAGCATCATTAAATTCTATTCCTTGCAATGATTGATCGAACAAAGATATATGGGATGCATCGATATTTTTAGGGAGGGATTCGCTGTTAACTGCGAACCCATGATTTTGACTGGTAATCATTACTTCTTTTGTTTTTAAATCTTGAACAGGATGATTTGCACCATGATGGCCAAATTTCATTTTATAAGTCTTTGCTCCCCCAGCTAACGCTAACAATTGATGACCAAGACATATTCCAAATATAGGAATTTTTATATTTAAGAACTTTTTAATATTTTCAATAGCATATTTGCAAGGCTCAGGATCACCAGGACCATTTGATAAAAAAATACCCTTAGGTGAAAGGCTCATAATATCTTCATAAGTTGTTTTTGCATTCACAACCGTAACTTCACCAACATGATCTGATAGAAGTCGAAGAATATTTTGCTTTATGCCAAAATCATAAGCAACAATTGGATAACTTGATGTTGCAGTATTATGTTCAGGCCAGACTCCTTTATTCCAGGTATAGCTTTGATCAATACTGACTTCCTTGGCTAAATCAAGTCCTTTTAAACCTGAGAATCCTTTTGCTTTATTCAATGCTTCTTTTTCATCAATCAATGATAATGATGCAATACAGCAATTCATTGAGCCTTTATCCCTTAACAAGGATGTTAATTGTCTAGTATTGATGCCAGAAATTGCTATTACATTTTGTTCTTTCAAAAAATCTTGAAGAGTTTTTATTGATCTCCAGCTACTAGGTTCTGTACAAAATTTATTAACAACTATTCCAGATGCATGTATAGACGAGGATTCACTATCTTCATCATTAATTCCTGTATTACCGATATGAGGATGAGTGAAAGTAATAACCTGACTTTTATATGAAGGATCTGTGATTATCTCTTGATATCCTGTCATTGAAGTATTGAAAACTATTTCTCCAATATCAACTTTTTCTTCACCAAAGCCTTCTCCATAGAATATACTTCCATCTTCAAGTGCTAATATGGATGGAAATGGCATTATATTGATCTCCAAATATAGACAAAATTAGAAGAAAAAAGAGGACAACTATTTAAAGAATTTTTGAATTTTAATGAGCTAAAATATTGTGCTGGCATTAAAATTGTACTTTATAGACTTAGTGACTAACTGTCTATACTAAATGAAAAAAAAATGAAAATATCTATAAAATCTGAGAAAGAAATACAAAAGATGCGAATTGCTGGAAGGCTGGCTGCTGAAGTTCTTGAAATGATAGAGCCTTATGTAGTTCCTGGTGTTTCTACTGAAGAGCTTGATCAAAGATGTTATGAACATATAGTAAATAATCAGCAAGCAATTCCTGCAAACGTTGGCTATAAAGGTTTTGAGAAAACTATTTGTTCGAGCATTAATCAAGTTATATGTCATGGAATTCCTAATGAGAATAGGATATTAAAAAATGGTGATATTTTAAATATTGATGTCACAGTTATTAAAGACGGTTGGCATGGAGATACTTCAAAAATGTATTTAGTAGGCAAATGTCAGCCCCATAATGAAAGACTAGTAAAAGTTACACAAGAATGCCTTTATAGAGGAATTGAAGTGGTTAAACCTGGTGCATATTTAGGAGATATTGGTCATGCAATCCAAAAACATGCTGAAAGCAATTACTACTCTGTTGTTGAGGACTATTGTGGCCATGGTATTGGAGATGTCTATCATGAAGATCCACAAATCCTTCATTATGGTAAATCAGGAAAAGGAATACAAATGAAAGAAGGTATGTGCTTCACTATAGAGCCTATGATTAATCAAGGTTCAAAATATTGTAAAACTCTTAAAGATGGATGGACGGTTGAAACAAAAGACGGAAGAAATTCTGCACAATGGGAGCATACAATTGCAGTAACAAAAGATGGATATGAAATTCTTACTAAAAGACTCAATGAGTCTATATGAGCATAAATAAAAAAAATATTAATAAAGATTTTGTAGAACATTTTCCTGAGATTTATTTATCGCCCAATAAAATAAACAAATATCTCAAAAATCATTCAAAACATGTTGAAAACATCATACTTAAAAATTTTAATGATTTTAATCTTGAGGATGACTTTAGTATTTATGCAAATGGAGGATTTGGTAGAGAAGAAATGTTCCCATCCTCAGATATAGACATTTCAATTATTCAGAATAAAAAAACAGTTAAAAATTCAATTAATTTAGAAAAATTCGTAGCAAAATTGTGGGATATTGGTTATCAAGTTGGTCACTCTGTTAGAACTGTTCAAGATATTAAGGTTGTAGTAAAAGATGATTTAAAGGAATTCACCTCATATTTTACGAGGAGAGCGTTAATAACAAATGAAAATATTAATCTCAAAATTAATAAGGCTCTTCAAAAAGTTTGGAGTAAAAACAAATTCTTTGAAGCTAAACTTCAAGAACAAAAAGAAAGGTATAAATCGTTTCATTCCACTGAATATAATTTAGAACCAGACTTAAAAGAGTCGCCTGGCAGCCTTAGAGATTTTCAAACATCTTTATGGATTCTTCAACATTGCTTTAATCTCAGAACAATAGAAGACATTGAAAATTCTAATAAGTTTCGTAATGAGATAAAGATTGCACATAAAGCATATAACTTTATTAAAGCATTAAGATTCGCAACAAACATTATCAGCAATAGTAATAGACTAAGTTTTGAAACACAGATAGAAATTGCAAATATGGCTAAGTTATCTGAATCAACATCAAAAAGATCAGTTGAAAGCATGATGCAACAATACTATGAAAATGCTGCAATCCTCTCAAATTTTAATAATTTAGTATTCGAAATATATAAAGAAAAGGGTATTTTTGTATTCAAAAGGAAACTTGGTGATTTTTACACAATTAGAAATAAGATTGGTTTTGATGTCGCTGATTTATCAAAAAGAAAGGATTTATTTTTTAAATTATTTATTACTATCGGGAAAAACAAAAATGTTCATGCAATAGATACAACAACAATGTCTATAATTAAAGAAAATATCAGTTTAATTGATGAGGAATTTAAGAATAACCAATATTACGCTTCTCAATTCTTAACAATCTTAAAATCTAAATATAATTTGTCGACCATATTGAGCTCAATGAAAAATTTAGGAATTCTTCAAAAATATATCAGAGAATTTGACGAAGTTATTGGCCAAATGCAATTTGATTTATTTCATGTTTATACAGTTGATGAGCATACATTTAGAGTTATAAAAAATATGCGAAGGATGCAAATTCATTTTGATAATGAATTTAAACTTGAACATGAGTTAATTAACAGGTTGCCTAAGATAGAAATTCTTTATCTAGCTGGGCTTTTTCATGATCTTGGAAAAGGCAAAGGCGGAAATCATTCCGAAATTGGCGCTGCAACAAGTTTGAGCTTCGCAAGAAGAATAGGACTATCTTTGGGAGATGCTGATCTTATTTCATGGCTTGTTCTCAATCATTTACAAATGTCATCGATTTCTCAAAAAAAAGACATATCTGATTCTCAAACAATTAATTCTTTTGCCGACTTGGTAACTAATACAGAAAGATTGGATTACCTATATCTTTTAACAATTAACGATATTAGAGCTACCAATCCAGCTCTTTGGAATGGATGGAAACATGGATTACTTAGAGAGTTATTTTTAATGACTAGATCTAAACTTAATAAAGAGCCAATAAAACCATTAAAAGAGATATCAAAAAATAGAAAAAATAATATTTTTGCCTCGTTTAAGGGCGTCTCTGAAAAAGAATTATTAAAATCATATTTTGAACTATTTGATGACTCTTACTTCACAAAAAATAATTCTGAAAGACTTAAATGGCAAAGTAAAATTATTATAAATGATAAAAAAGATGATTTTATAGTTGGATGCAGGAGTCGTTTTGGAAATTTAATAGAAATCTTTATTAAAACTAATAACTTTGATGGTTTATTTTTAAAACTTGCAGAGACATTAGACTTATCAGGCTTAGAAATCATAGATGCAAATATATCAACAAGTTTAAATAAATCGATTGCAGCTAATACATTCATTACAAAATTTTCTCACCATAACAGACCATTAAGTGATTCTGAATTAGACGAAGTTAAACAAAGAATAAAAAATAATTTTATAAATTTTTCTTCGGTTAAAAGCAGCATCAAAATTAAAAATATTTCTTCAAAGAATTTTAATAAAGTGATTAATATTTCTAATGTTCAAGAGAAAAGTAAAAAGAGAAATCTGCTTACTATTGAGACATCTGATAGTCCGGGTTTGCTGGCAAAGATTGCAAGGGTTTTATTTGAAAATGGAACTTCTATTTATTCGGCAAGAATTAATACTCTTGGAGATAGAGTTGAAGATACTTTTGAGATTGAAGACGTCACATTATCATGTGTTGCTGATAAAAAAATAAAAAAAATTAGCGAGTCCCTTAAAGAAATTATTTAAAAAAAGAAATTCATCACTATAATAGCATCATGCAAATCAAAGCTACCGGCATATCTTCAAAGTCCTCAAAAGGAAAAATTCTTGAAGTTTTTTTTCCTATTATTGATTTTGATGGAAATAAAACTCATATTAAAGAGTTGCCAAATTATGAAACATCAAAAGAGATAATTAATATTTCTTGGGGTGGTGAAGATTTAAAAAAACCAATATCTGACGTTATTTCAGCATATCTAAAACTCCATCTTCTTTCATATAAATTTGTATTACCTAATTCAATAAATTTAGAAGGGTTATTTGATTCTCTTCCTAATGTGGTGTGGACAAATCAAGGAGCAATATCTATCGATGAAATAGATGAAAAATTAATCGAGTCAAAATTACTAAATCAAGATTTAAATATTAGATCAATAGATAAATTTCCACCTTTAACAGACTTTATTATTCCAGAGAATGTAAGAATTGCAGACGCTTCTAGAGTTAGACTAGGGGCTTATCTGAGTCCTGGAACAACTATTATGCATGAGGGCTTTGTAAATTTTAATGCTGGAACTTTAGGTAAAGCAATGATTGAAGGAAGAATATCTTCAGGAGTAGTAGTAGGAAATAATTCAGACCTTGGGGGTGGTTCGAGTACTATGGGCACCTTATCTGGTGGAAATAATATTAAAATATCAGTTGGTGAAAACTGCCTATTAGGTGCAAATTCTGGTTTAGGTATTCCTCTGGGTAACAACTGTATTGTTGAGGCTGGACTTTATCTTACTGCTGGAACAAAGATAGAATTATTTGATGTAAATGGAAACTCCAAAGGAATTTTTAAAGGATCAGAATTATCAGATTCTCATAATCTGGTCTTCATCAGAAACTCAATAAATGGCAAAGTTATTGCTAAAACTAATAAATCGAAAGTAGAATTAAACTCTCAACTACATACAAATGATTAAATTTCTTCAGAATCTAATACAAATTGAATCCTTGTCGCCTAATGATGAGGGTTGTTTTGATTTAATTGAAGATAGACTTAACAAGCTAAATTTTAATTGTGAAAGAATTAATTATCTTAATGTAGAAAACCTTTATGCAACCTTTGGAGAAAAAGGAAAAATTTTTTGCTTTCTTGGGCATACCGATGTAGTTCCGACTGGGCCAAAGGACAAGTGGAGTCATCCTCCGTTTTCAGGTCACATTGAAGGCGATTTATTGTATGGCAGAGGAACTGCTGACATGAAGGCTTCAATTGCGGCTTTTTTAGATTCTCTCGATCAGTTTTTTTCTAAAAATCCAGAGCTCAATTTTAGAATTGCAGTTCTTTTAACTTCTAACGAAGAAGGCGATGCTGCTGATGGCTTTATAGACAAAATAGTCGATGACATGATTGATAGAGATGAAAAAATTGATTTATGTCTTGTTGGAGAGCCAACTTCATATGACAAAGTAGGTGATAGTATAAGAATTGGAAGACGAGGGTCTTTAGGGGGATCACTAAAGATCATTGGCAAGCAGGGTCATATTGCTTATCCTGAAAATGTTGAAAATCCTATCTTCTCTGCTAGTGAAGTTATTGTCGAATTAAAAAATACTGTTTGGGACAAAGGAAATGAAGCTTTTCAACCTACGAGCTTTCAAATTTCAAATATAAACTCTGGAACCGGTGCTAAGAATATAGTTCCGGGAGAATTAAATATGCTTTTTAATTTTAGGTATTCAACAGAATCTTCTCAAGAAACAATAATTGATAAATTTGAATCTATTCTAAAAAAATTAAAGGTTGAATATGAAATTGATTGGAAATTAAGTGGCCTTCCCTATTTAACTATTGAAAATAATTTAAAAGACACCGTAGTTAAGTCTATAAAAAATATAACGGGATATACCCCTGACTTAAATGCTAAGGGAGGGACATCAGATGGTCGTTTTATTGCAAAAATGGGCACAGAAATTGTTGAGTTTGGTCCGCTTAACGAAACAATGCATCAAATTGATGAGCATGTAAAAATATCAGACATTAAAATTTTAAGAGATATTTATACAGATATTTTGGTTAACCTAAATAAAAACTACAGTTAGTTTATCCCGTGCATTCCTTTCTTCATCAAAGGTGAAAAAAGTGCAAGAAGAATGCCAACAAATAAAGCTATTAATCCGACATTTGTATAAACATCCATAAAAGCTGTTTTCTGAGCAAGAGTAAATATATTTTCTGCTCCGGAAATATTTTCACTTGCTGTTGCTCGAGCTATTAATCCTGCAACAAAATTACCAGCCGCTGAAGCACAGAACCACATTCCCATCATCATTCCTACAATCCTTTTTGGGGAAAGCTTTGTTACTGACGATAGTCCAACTGGAGAAAGACATAATTCGCCAATGGTATGGAGTAAATAAATCATCATAATCCAAAATACACCTGTTTGAATTCCTGATGAACTTTTCATACCAAATACCAGAACAAGAAAACCAATGCCTACAAACATAATCCCAATTGCGAACTTTAGAGGGGTTGATGGTTCAATATTTCTTTTAGCTAATGCAAGCCACATAAATGCAAATATAGGAGCAAAGGTGAATATGAAAAAGGCATTTAATGACTGAAACATTGATGCGGGAACTTCCCAGCCAAAAATAGATCTATCAACCCCTCTGTCGGTTAATATATTCAATGACGAACCAGCTTGCTCAAATAGTGCCCAAAAAATTAAAGAAAATAAGATCAAAATTCCAACAACTATTAATCTATCTCTCTCTTCAGGAGTGCATTTCAATAAAGCATAACCTAGCCAAATAGCTATACAAATAGCACCAAAACCTCCAAGCAGATTGCCTACAAGTTCTTGATTCTGAATAAGAAACCAAGATACAAATACCATTAATATTCCACTTAAATATGCCCAGTTTTCGTAGGTTATATTTAATTTTTTTTCTTTATATAGACTGGATGTTGGTTCAGCATTTCCTTCTAAATATTTTTGACCCCATATAAATATTAAAAGACCAATAAGCATTCCTATTCCGGCAGCTCCAAAGCCATAAGACCAACCAAAGGTTTCACCAAGATAACCACATAATAAAGATGCTGAAAAAGCACCTATATTTATACCCATATAAAAAATTGTAAACCCAGGATCTCTTCGAGGATCACCCTCTTCATATAACGCTCCTACCATCGTTGAAATATTAGGCTTAAGAAAGCCTACACCAGATATTATCAGCGCTAGAGATAAATAAAATAATTGAAGACTGCTTTCAAATGCCATACCGGTATGACCTAGTACAAGTAAAATTGCACCAAAGGTAACTGCTTTTCTTGAACCAAGGATTCTATCAGCAAGCATACCTCCAAAAACCGGCATAATATACACAAGAGATGTATATGCACCATAAATGATATAACTTTTTGCATCAGAAAATTCCCAATGTTTTGTGAGATAAAGTATTAACAAAGCCCTCATTCCATAATAGGAAAAACGTTCCCACATTTCTGTAGCAAAACATACAAATAAGCCTTTTGGATGTCCAAGAAATTCTGATGAAGTACTCATAATGATTTATTCTTTTAGTTGTTTTAAGTACTATACCAAAATGATATCAAAATCACATAAAGTATCACCCTTAAAAAGATTAGCTGTTAGTGTTTATGACTTCTTTTTACTCTTAGGAGTTTGGTTTGTAGTTGGTTCATTTGGACTATGGCTGAATGGCGGTGAAGTTCTTAATCCATGGTTAGGGCTTCTATTAGTCTTAACTAGCACATGGTGTTTTTACAGTTATTTTTGGTTAAAAGGTAATAAAACCCTAGGAATGGCTGTCTGGAATATTGAAATATATAGTTTAGATGGCGGGCCTATAAGCCTACGACAAACAACTATAAGATTTATGGTAAATATGTTGATTGTTGGTTTAGCTGGTTTGCCACTTCTTCAGATATATTTTTCTAAAGAAGGTCTCTCTATAAATGATCGTTGGTCTAATACAGGCCTGAGAAAAACTTAAATTTTCTTATAAAGATATGTACTCATTATTAATATTATCAATGAAGGAAGAATCACACCAATGGCTACAGAAAATCCATAAGATATGAAAAAGCTAATAGAAAAATCTTGAATGACTTTGTAAAGAAACCCACCCATAAAAGCAAAAACAATTCTTGATGCAGGAGACGAATCTCTGAGTGAAGCAAAAATAAACGACCCAAAGAATATTAGTAACACTAGTATTGAAAATGGATAAAATAACCTTTTATAAAAAGATTTATCAAGATGCAATTTAAACAATAAATCATCTTTAATCATACTTTCCTGAATTAATTTTTGATAGTTAGATATTTCAAATAAGCTAAGATTTTCGATATTTTTGAAAGGGATTTTTACTACCAATGGAAAACTAAAATCTTCGTATATATCAAGGTTTTGATTCGATGTATTATAGTTTTTAACTTGTAAAGTCTTATCAAACAACACTTTATCATCAGAGATCAAAGCCGAATCAGACATCTTTGTATATAAAGTTTTTTCTAGGTTAGTTTTTACGAACTTTACATTGTAAATAGTGTCATCAATTATATTTGAGAAGCTTAAATATGAATCTTTATCTTTTATCCATTGTGTATCAGATATATTTTTTAATTGTTTATTTAGTTTTATATTCTTCTCGATTTCTGAATTCAGATGAATTTCTCTAAATGAAATCTCGTCCAAGGCAAGAAGTGAGATTGCTAAAATAATAGAGCCAATGGAGCTTTTTAAAACAATAATTAATGGAGACTGTCCACTAGATCTTAATACGTTGAGATTTCCTTCCTGATGAGATATTCCTAGTGAGATCATTACCCCAAGCAGGCAAGCACCCTCAAGAAAACTTATAGCATTATGAGGCATTGAAAGTAATACAAATTTTAAGGCATACAGAAAAGTATATTCAGGAGATATGTTTTCAAGCTCAGATAAAAAGTTAAAAGATAGATCAAGTAAAGCAAATATTGTAAAAATAAAAAATGAAATAAGGAAAGATCTTTTTATAAAATATTTGGTATAAATCTTCATCAAATAACCAACCAAAATAATAAAAGTAATAAGATTAAAGCCAGTGGAAATTTTGAATATTTGCTCTCTTTCCAAATACCGCCTGATATTATATTCAAATTGATCTTATCTTTGCTGATGTATATAACTAATATCATTGCAAATAAAAGATGAACCCACCACAAGCCAACTGCTGAATTGGGGTTTTCTGCAATAGACTCTCTTCCAAGTATTAATAAACTTAAATACGTTACATACATGAGCATTCCAGGAAGGATTACAGCAAATCTTCCTTGCCTTGGGCTAACCGAAGACATATAGACACCCATGAAAAGTAACACAATGATAGTTATAGGTATAGATACATTCCATTGAAAGCTAGCATCATCGGACGATGATGAATAATCAAACAATTTTGTTAAGCTTATTGTCTCTAGCTGGCTTTCATCAATATCTAGAGAAAGCTTGAGATCACCAAAATTTGAAACTATTGAGGAAGATTCTGCAAACAAATCCTGATACAAAGATCCCTTTATAAAATTAAGCTCAAAGTTATCAAGGTTTTCTTTTGTTTTAAGTTCTTCTGCTGTTACTAAAAATGATTTTTTACTATTCGTGCGTAAAAACTTTATTCTAATAAGGTTTTGATCGATAACCTCATCTGCGTATATAAAGCCGCTGCCATCCTTTAAAGAAAATATTTTTTGGGGCTTGATAGAATTAATTTGTTCTTTATATGAGTCCGTTGATAATAATTCTTGGGAAATAGCTTTAGTATAAGGTGCCAGGAATAAACTCAAAATAAGAGTTAAAACAAAATATATAATTGCTTGAGGCAATAAAAATTTCACTAAATTAATTGGTGCAAGCCCAACAGAGAAAAATCCATAAATTTCTCTTTCAGCATATAGTCTGCTAACTGTAATCATGACGCCTAAGAAAAAAGATAAGGGAATTAACAATGTAATAAAATCAGGGAACCTTAGAAAAACTACATTCATGATTATGCTAGGGTCGATATAACCTTCAGCTGCCTGCTCAAAATAGCCTACAACCCTTGACCCCACAACCAATAAAAAGAAAATTAACAAGATACTGCAAGAAGATTTAAAGACCTCTATATTCAGACTTTTTGAAAGAATATTTTTTTTATACATGCCTTGAGAACTATGATGCATTACAATAATTATCTTATCAGTAAATACCATAACAGGAGAACTTAAATGGCGTATAAAGTTTTAAATAATATTTTAGTTAAAGATGCTAAATCTAATAGTCTGACTAAATTGAAAACAGATTTGTTAGTACTTGTTATTAACAAAAATACAAAAAATGATTCATCTTTTAAAGAGTTAAATAAAATCTCAAAAAATTATTTTTCTAAAACAATATCTTCACATCTAAAAGACTCTGGTAGCAATATTATTCTTCCAAAAATTGATGGTATCGCCGCTGCAAACATATTGCTTGTTAATGGACTAGATTCATCAGCTCCAACTCACAAATGGTTAAGTATGTATCAATCAATTGCTCAAAAAGGTAACAGCCTAAAGTGTAAAGATATTTCAATAATGCCAGGTAATATATGTCCAGCTCAAAAGGATGAGTTCTGGTTAATTGAAATGGTTGCAAAAACAATAGAATCAAATGTATATATTTTTTCTGAAACAAAAAATAAAACTGTTTCTAAGCCATCTGTAGAAAAACTTACTATCCTAACGTCTGGTCTTAATTCATCTGCGTTGACAAAGGCAAAACAAGCGGCCAAAACTGGTTATGCAATTGGTGAAGGCGTGAATACAGCAAAATATCTGGGCGATCTTCCTGCAAACCATTGCACTCCAAAAATAATAGAAAAAAAAGTCAAAGCAATGACAAAAGATTTTCCAAAATTAAAAATTAAGACATTTAATGAGCAACAAATGCAAAAAATGGGTATGGGATCATTTCTAAGCGTTTCTAGGGGTAGTGAAGAACCAGCAAGAATGATGGTCATTGAATACAAAGGCGGAAATGCTAATGAAAAACCTATTGCGCTTGTCGGTAAAGGCGTTACCTTTGATACTGGAGGAGTTTCAATAAAACCAAGTCCAGCTATGGATGAAATGAAGTGGGATATGTGTGGCGCTGCTACTGTATTTGGAGTTATGTCTACCCTAGCTAGATTAAATGCAGATGTTAATGTAGTTGGTGTCATGGGATGTGCTGAAAATATGTGCTCTTCTACTGCTACAAAGCCTGGAGACGTCGTAACATCAATGTCAGGTCAAACTATAGAAATCCTAAATACTGATGCTGAAGGTAGATTGATTCTTGCTGATTGTCTTACCTTTGTTGGTAAATACAAACCATCATATGTAATTGATATGGCAACGCTAACAGGAGCAGTTGTTATTGCTTTGGGTAGACATGCTAGTGGTGTTATGACGAATGATCAACATTTAGCAGATAAAATTATTGAAGCTGGCGAAGAGTCTGGTGATAGAGCATGGCAACTTCCACTATGGGATGAGCATCAATCTTGTACAAAAACCAAATATGCTGATTTAGCTAATATTGGCGGAGGCAGAGAAGCCGGCACTATTCATGCTGCAGCTTTCTTATCAAAGTTCACCAATGATTATAAATGGGCTCATATTGATATTGCTGCAACAGCCTCATATAGCTCTCCTGTAAAAGCAGGAACAGGAAGACCTGTTCCATTAATAAGTGAGTTACTTTTAAGTAAGAAATTAAAATAACTTTCTATTCCAAATAACATTATGGATAAGCAATATTACCCAGTTGAAATTGAAGAAAAGTGGGTAAAAATTTGGGCTGAGAGAAAGGTTTCAAATAAAGAATCGGATGATTCATTTTCTCAAGTAATACCGCCTCCAAATGTTACTGGAACTCTGCACATGGGGCATAGCTTTCAGTATGCCATTATGGATTTTTATACTAGATATCACCATATGTCTGGAAAAGATTCTTATTGGCAAGTTGGTAGTGATCATGCTGGCATTGCAACGCAAATGGTTGTTGAAAATAACTTAGCTAAAAAAGATATAAGCAGACTTGATTTAGGAAGAGAGAAATTTCTGAAAGAAGTTTGGTCATGGAAAGAATTTTCTGAAGAAAAAATAACTTCACAAATTAAAAGACTTGGGAACACTGTAGACTGGGATAAGTATAGATTTACACTTGATGAAGGCTGTAATGAAGCAGTTATAAAGGCCTTTGTAGAGTTACATCGAAAAAATAAGATCTATCGAGGATATAGATTAGTCAATTGGGATCCTTCTTTGAAGACAGCTGTATCTGATCTTGAAGTTGTTAGGCAAGAAAAGGATGGTTTAATCTGGCATATTAAATACCCAATTGAAAATTCAGATAAATTTGTAACAGTTGCAACAACTCGTCCTGAGACAATGTTTGGAGATATGGCTGTTGCAGTAAATCCAACAGACGAAAGATACAAGGATATTATTGGTAGTAATATTATTCTTCCTTTTGTAGGCAGAAAAATACCAGTTATAGCTGATGAATATGTAGATATGGAATTCGGCACTGGGTGCCTAAAAATTACTCCAGGTCATGATTTTAATGACTATGAAATAGGTAAAAAATATTCCCTTCATGAAATAGATGGTGAGGTACAAGTGTCAGATACGGCAAGTGATTTTCAACCAATTAATATTTTTAACGAAGATGCATGGTCAAATGATAATGTTCCTGAACCTTTTTCAAATCTTGATCGATTTAAGGTAAGAAAGTTAGTTTTAGAAGAACTTAAAGGATTAAATCTACTAGAAAAAGAAGAAAAACATCACATAAGTGTTCCAAGAGGTGAAAGGTCAAATATCGTTATTGAGCCTAGATTAAGCTATCAATGGTATGTCAAAACAAAAGATATGGCTTCTCGAGCAAATGATGCTGTTAATAGCGGAGAGATAAAATTTCACCCTGAAAACTGGATCAAGACATATTTTAATTGGATGGATAATATTGAAGACTGGTGTATCAGTAGACAAATATGGTGGGGTCACAGAATACCAGCATGGTACGATGAAGATAGTAATGTCTATGTTGGTTATAGTGAGAAAGAAGTTAGACAACATTATAAATTAAGTGATGAAGTGTTGACTCAAGATGAAGATGTTCTGGACACTTGGTTTTCTTCGAGCTTATGGCCCTTTGCTTCTTTGGGCTGGCCAAATGAAACAGAAGATTATAAAAAACACTTTCCGACCTCTCTGTTGGTAACTGGTTTTGACATTATATTTTTTTGGGTTGCCAGAATGATGATGATGAGCCTTGAGTTTACGAATCATATTCCATTTAAAGATGTTTATGTTACCGGTTTAATTAGGGATGAAAATGGTCAAAAAATGTCAAAATCTAAGGGTAATGTAATAGATCCTTTAGATTTAATTTATGGCATTACCCAGGATGATTTAGTTAAAAAAAGAACCGACAATCTTATGCAAGAAGGTATAGCTCAAAAAATTGAAAGAAAAACAAGAAATCAATTTCCTAAAGGAATTGAATCCTATGGAACCGATGCATTGAGAATGACATTCTTTTCGTTAGCGACTCATACTAAAGACATTAGCTTTGAACTTGGCAGGTTAAAAGGTTATAGAAATTTTTGTACCAAAATTTGGAATGCAGCAAGGTTTATTAACGGCTATCCTGATTGTAATGACTTATTTGAACCAAAAACTGATACAGATAAGTGGATAAAAGATGAATTTGATAAAATAAGAGCTCAAATACAAAAAAATATAGAAGATTACAGATTGGATTTTGCTATAAATGAAGTTTATGAATTTTTTTGGAGCAAATTTTGTGATGTTTATATTGAAGAATGTAAAAAATCTGGTGAGACTGCTAATTTAAGACCGATGCTTAAGGAAATTTTAGTGATGATGCATCCTTTTGCACCTTTCATAACAGAAGAAATACATACACTATTATTTGAAAGCCAAATTATTGATTAATTTCGCAAGGTCCTAAAAACATCTGAATATGGTCGATATCATCCTCTAGATAAACATTTCCTCTTGAATTAAAGCCTAGTTCATTATAAAAATATTTCAGCCTATGTTGGGCCGAAATAATAATTTCGTTATTAGGATAATTTTTTTGAAGAAAATTGACGCCTTTTTGTGTAACATTTTTTCCTAATGACTGACCTCTTGAATTTATCTCAACAAGAATTCTTCCTAAAGACGATCCTTCATACATAGTTCCTGGAGGAAACGCTCTTAGGTAAGCTACAAGCTCGTTATCCATATAGCCCAATAGATGGAACGCATCTTGGTCATTGTAATCAGCATCTATATAAGGACAGTCTTGCTCAACAACAAAAACCTTTTGTCTAAGATTAATAATGGCGTAAAGCTCATCACTAGTTAGCTGGGAGAAATCCTTCCAAATATAATTTATTTCTAATGTTTTGATATGGCTTAAGGTAATTTATTGATCTCTCATGATTATATATTTCTTATAAATAATATCTATGTGCAAATAAACCAAATTATTCACGATATATTTAAATGTTTGGCGATATGTGTATGAAAAATATATATAATGCGCAATCTAGTCTAGGAGTATAAAAATTGCAAAATATTCATAATTTAAAAGTTAAAAAAAATGATATGTCTGACCTTTCCTTGAGTGAATATAAAGGTAAAGTTTTACTAATTGTAAATGTTGCGAGCGCATGTGGGCTTACTTATCAATATGAAGGTCTTCAGGAGCTTTATAAGACCTATCAAAGAGATGGCTTTGAGATCCTTGGCTTTCCGTGCAATCAATTTGGTGCTCAAGAATCTGGAACAAATGAAGAAATACAATTTTTTTGCACAAATAGCTATGAAGTTGAATTTACTCTATTCGATAAGATTGAAGTCAATGGTGATAATACTGCTCCGATTTACGAAATACTTAAAAAGAATCATCCAGCAGAGTCAGGGTCTAATGAGATAGAGTGGAATTTTACAAAATTTTTAGTCGGCAAGAATGGAGAGATAGTCAAAAGGTTTGGTCCTAAATCAGAGCCTAGCGAAATTAAAAATCATATAGAGGCTCTGATAAATGAATAAAGATAGTATTTATGATTTTGTAGTAAAAGACTCTGAAATGCAGGATGTCCCAATTAGCTCATTTAAACAAAAGGTTCTTTTGGTTGTTAATGTTGCAAGTGAATGCGGGTTTACGTATCAATATAAAGGACTTCAAGATTTATACGAAAAGCATAAGGAAAATGGCTTAGAAGTATTAGGATTTCCATGTAATCAGTTTAGAGGCCAGGAGTCTGGAACAAACGAAGAAATACAGCTTTTTTGTTCTGAAAAGTATGATGTCTCTTTTAACATCTTTAATAAAATTGATGTTAATGGCGATAATGCAGAACCTTTTTATGATTTTCTTAAAAAAGAACGTCCTGGAATATTAGGAACAAAAAATATTAAATGGAATTTTTCTAAATTTCTTGTTAATAAAAATGGTGAGGTTGTTAATCGCTACGGGCCATCGACAAAACCAGAAGATATTGAATCCGATATCATTGCTCTATTAAGCTAAAGGTTTAAAGACATAAGCAAGGCATCTTCAGGATAGTCTCCAGAATAATATTTTTCTCTTATTGCATCTTTTTCAAATCCAAACTTTTGATAAAATGCTATTGCCTTTTCATTGCTTATACGAACCTCAAGAAAAACTTTACTGATGCCCATTGCCTTGCACTGACTTCTCATATATTTAATTAATAACAAACCTATTCCTTTTGATTGCTGAGTCTTTAAGACTGCAATACTTAAAAGATGTGCTTCAGGCTTAATAGGAGAAAAAATGAGAAAGCCCAACATCTTGCCATCTTCCTTGCAAACCAGACCATGATGACCAACCTCAAAAGAAGACTTAAAGTTATCAAATGACCATGGTGATGGATTCGTTGAAGCCTCAATTTCATATGCTTCTTCTAGATCATTGATATCTAGTAATGAGATTTTGTGCATTATTTAATAAGGTCTTTTTTAATATTTTCCCAAAGAGACTTCTTTAGACTAGGATTTTTTATTATTTCGTCTAAGGTATTAGATCTTATTATTGGTAAAGGCGATTCTATTTCTAAATTATCTATAGTAAAAGTAATAATCCCACGCAATTCTTTTTTTGATGAGATTATCTTATGAACATCATTGATTGATTTAAAACTTATACTTTCAATTAATTCATTTGATTCATTTGGTTTAATAGTCCCGACTATAGCTTTAAGAAGGACAACCTGATCTGTAGGTAAATCATTAAAACAAATTTCAAGTAATGTTAGAATGTTTCCTTTTTGATAAATATGAATTTCTTTATCATTGGTTTTTTCTTTTTTAGAACGCAAAGAATACCTTGTAACGCCAATCTCTTTTAAGATAAGGTTAGTTTTTATAGATGAAGTTATCATAGGGATAAAATATTAACATTTACTTAATACAAAATGGATAATCCAGTAAACAAATATAAGTCTTTTAAGCGAATTAAACTTGAAAATAGACAGTGGCCAACACAAATAATAAATAAAGCGCCTACATGGTGTTCTGTTGATCTTAGGGATGGAAATCAAGCTCTAATTGAGCCTATGGGTGTTGAAAGAAAAGATAGAATGTTCTCACTTCTTTGCAATATTGGCTTCAAAGAAATAGAAGTTGGCTTCCCCTCTGCATCTCAAACAGACTTTGACTTTGTTAGAGATTTAATTGAAGCTAAGAAAATTCCTAGTGACGTAAATATTCAAGTTTTAACTCAAGCTAGGGACGAGTTAATTGAAAGAACTTTTGAGTCTTTGAAAGGTATTCCAAAAGCCATAGTTCATTTTTATAATTCAACATCAACTCTGCAAAGAAAGGTTGTTTTTAAACAAGACAAAGAAGGTATAAAAAAAATTGCTGTTGATGGAGCTCTTAAAATAAAAGCATTAGCAGAGCAAAATCTTGATACAGATTGGAGTTTTGAATACTCACCTGAAAGCTTTACCGGAACAGAATTAGATTATGCTGCCGAAGTATGTGATGAAGTAGTTGAAATCCTTAAAACAGTTTCAGATCATAAAATTATCATTAATCTTCCAGCTACTGTTGAAATGTCGACTCCTAATATTTATGGCGACCAAATTGAATGGATGAATAATAATCTTAAAAATAGAGATAACATTTCTCTTAGCTTGCATCCTCATAATGATAGAGGTACTGCTGTTGCTGCTTCAGAGTTTGGATTAATGGCTGGGGCTGACAGAGTTGAAGGTACATTATTTGGTAACGGTGAGAGAACTGGAAATGTTGATATAGTAACTATTGCCTTAAATATGCTAACTCAAGGTATAGATCCACAACTAGATTTTTCCAATATAAACTCTATTATGAGAGAAGTTGAATACTGCAATCAGCTTCCTGTTCACCCAAGACATCCTTATGCTGGAGATCTTGTTTTTACAGCTTTCTCTGGTTCTCATCAAGATGCTATTAAGAAAGGTTTTCAATCCATGACGGAATCTAATGATCCTGTATGGGCAGTCCCTTATCTTCCAATAGATCCTGCTGATTTAGGAAGAAGTTATGAAGCTGTTGTTAGAATAAATTCACAATCAGGCAAAGGCGGAGTTGCTTTCTTACTTGAAAAAGATCATGGGGTTTCACTTCCAAGAAGATTGCAAATTAGCATGAGTCAAAAGATACAAAAGATTGCTGAAGAAACAGGAAAAGAAGTTAGTAGCACTGATATATGGAAAATATTTGAAGAAAATTTCTTAATTCCTAAGAAAAATGCTTCATATATAAGTCATCTATCATCAACTCAAAACGAGGTTAATCAATTAGAATTAAAAATGATGATGGATTCCAATGAGTTAATTATCAATGGTCTTGGCAATGGTCCAATTGATGCATTTGTTAATGGGCTATGTGAAGAATTGAATATACAAATAAAGGTTTCTGACTATCATCAATCAGCAATCTCTTCTGGGTCAGATGCTCAAGCAGCAGCATATATTGAACTAGAAATAAATGGAAAAAATAGCTGGGGAGTTGGTATTAATCAAAATACTACAAGGGCTTCTTTTGAAGCTATTATTGTTGGGCTAAGTAAAATTCTTTAAGTTTTAATCAAAGTTTGGCTCTCTTTTTTCAAAGAAAGCTGTCACAGCTTCATAGTTTTGAGGACTTCTTGTAAGACTATTTTGAATTTCTGCCTCACTAGCAAATGTATCCCAATAACCACTACTTAAAGACTCTCTCATAAGATTTTTAGTATGCATAAGTGACTGCGATGATCTTTTGGCAAGCCTTTCGGCCCACTCCATAGTTTTATCTTCTAGCTCACTCTCTGTAACAACTTTATTGACCATTCCAAAATGTAAGCACTCATTAGCAGTAATTTTTTTAGCTTCGATGGCATACTCATATGCCTTGGCATAACCCAAAAATTTTGGAAGGAACCAAGAAAGACCTCCGTCAGGAACTAAAGCAATATTACTAAATACTGAAAGTATATAGCTTTTCTCAGACATAATTCTTAAATCACAAGACATCGCCAGTGCTGCTCCAATACCTGCTGCAGGTCCTGCAATAGAAGCTATTACTGGTTTTGGCATCGTAATAATATTTTCAAAAAATGGTTTAAAACCTCTTAGAAGTGCGTCTTTTGAACCCTCCCAACTAGATTCACTTTCAGTTAAATCAGCTCCAGCAGAAAATCCTCTTCCAGCTCCAGTGATTATAAGAACTTTGATATCTTCATCGTCTTTTACTTCTGAGGTTGCTTCCTGAAGCTCCCATATTAACTTTTCATTAAAAGCATTAAGTTTATCTGGTCTATTTAGCTTAATAGTTGCAACCTTATTTTTTTTAATTAATTCAACAGTTTCAAAATTCATATCTAGTATCCAAAATATTTACTTAATTATATAGGCTAACCCTTTGAAATTATAATATAGCCATTTTTATAGGTAATTTCTCCACTAGGAAGATCTTTATCAGCCCTTGACCATGATACCTTTGACTTAGGACCAGGATTTGATGAGATGAAAGTTTTTATAATCTCATCTGTAACTTTTTTATTTGGTAAAGCAACTCCTTGATCTCTAATTGATAATCTAATAATTTCTTTTATGCTTGAATGATCTAATTTTTTTAATTCTTTGACATGCAATCCATCTATAAGAAATGAGTTAAATTCTTTTTTTAACAAATCTTCAAATAATTCATTTCTTTGCCCGATATTGCTCGAGGTTCTTGAAATCCTGTCTGAGACATTTATCCACCTTTTTTCAATGGTTGGAATCAATTTATTTCTTATAAAATTTCTATCTTGATTGATCTCAAAATTTGTTGAATCTTCAATAAAGCTTATATCATTTTCATTTGCATATTTTAATAATTCTTTTTTTGAGTAACTTAATAAAGGTCTGATTAGACATCCTTTACCAACTCTTCTTTTTATCTTTGGTCCCTCTAAACCTTGAACTCCAGTTCCTCTGAAAAGCCTTAGAAAAAAAGTTTCTGCTACATCATCTGAATGATGACCGATGAGAATTTGCTCATTTTCTTCAAGCAACTCCTCAAAAATATTGTATCTAGCCTTTCTTGCTGCTGATTCAAGTCCCTCACCAGACACTTTAATATCTACAGATCTAATATGAAGCTTTAGTCCCAGTTCATTGCAAACTGAGACACAATGATTTTCCCAGTTTTTATTTTCTTTAGATAAATTATGGTTTACGTAAATAGCCTCAATATTAAGAGAATCTTTTTTCTTTAAATCGCTAAATAAATGCAGAAGAACTGAAGAATCTAGGCCCCCACTAAAGGCAATATATATTTTTTTATCAAGATCTATATCTCTAACTAATTTTTTATAGCTAATCATTAATTAATCTTTAGTGCGCCACTTCCAAATATATCATCAAGATAATTTAAGTTCTCTAAAGTTGGCTGGAACTTAAATTTCTTTCCAGCTTCGATGATAGCTTCTGAAGCATTAGCCTTAACTTTAACTTGCAATTGACATGTACCCTCTTTCCAGAAAAAGTCACTTATTTTTTCTAACTTATCTGAAAACTCTTCTAGAGATATTAAATTAGACTCATCAATGTCTAAGGTAACTTCTTTTATTTTCCTATTAAGCTCTATGTCTAATGAATGAACTTCTTTTACTCTCATTCTAAACATTGAATCACCCATTTCTTTAGACTTATAATCATCGGCCTCTATGGCGCCCTTCAAGACGAGTATTTGACCTTCTTTTAATATCGAGTGACAAGATTCAAGAGTATCACTCGCTACCACTCCATCCATAACACCAGTTCCGTCATCAAAATTTATAAATGTTAATGGGTTACCCTTCCTATCTTTAATTTGTCTTACACTATTTATTAAACAAACCAGCGATGCCTTTTTGGTGTCATTGTCTAAATTAGAAATTTCTTTAGACCTCAAGCCACTTATTTTTGATTTAATTGCATTTACAGGATGGCCCGACAAATAATATCCAAGAGATTTTTTTTCAAGAACAAGAAGCTCACTCAAAGAAAGTTCCTGGATATTAGAATATTTATCATAGGGATCAAAATCGTCATCTATAGATGCAAATAAATCGCCTGTTTGACCAATATCATTAGATATATTTTTAGAAGTATCTTTAAGCATGTCTTCAACACAAGCTATTGCTATGCTCCTTGATGGTGCAATACTGTCAAAAGCACCAGATTGAGAAAGCGCTTCAAGAGATTTCTTGCCTCCTAATTTAATATCAGCTTTCTTTGAAAAGTCCCATAGATCTTTAAAATTTAAAGATTTTCTAAGTTCACAAATATGTTTAATAAAAGAATCAGCAACTCCTTTTATTGCGCCCAAACCATACTCAATATCTAAATTTTCATTAACAACAAATCTTTTGTTACTTGATAAGATATTTGGTTTTAATACTTTTATACCCATCCTTTTACATTCTTGAATAAGCGAATATATTTTATCTGTATTTCCTAATTCAGTTGAAAGGACTGCAGACATAAAATGTTCTGGATAATAGGCCTTTAGAAATGCGGTTTGATATGATATTACTGCATAAGCTGCAGAGTGTGATTTATTAAAACCGTACTCAGCAAATTGCTCAATTAATTCAAATATTTTTTCAGCCTTTTTTGCAGAAATCGATTTCTTTTCACAGCCTTTAATAAAAATTTCTCTTTGTTCTTCCATCTCCTCAATTTTTTTCTTACCCATAACTCTTCTTAATATATCTGCTTCTCCCATGGAATATCCAGCCAAAACTCTTGCAGCCTCCATAACTTGCTCTTGATAAACAATAACCCCATAGGTCTCAGATAAGACTGGTTCTAACAATTCATGAGGATATGAAACTGGACTTTTGCCATGTTTTCTATCAACAAAAGTGGTATGCATACCAGAGTTTAATGGTCCAGGTCGATACAATGCCAATAAAGCAGTTATCTCCTCAAATTTAGTTGGTTTTAAGCTCTTAATTAACGCTCTCATTCCTGTAGATTCTAATTGAAAAACAGCCATAGTTTTTCCAGATGATAGAAGCTCGAATACTTTTGGATCATCTAAGGGAATTTTTTCAAGATCTATATGCTCACTCTTTTCCAAGTTTGCATTTATAGATTTTACGGCTCTATCAATAACTGTAAGGGTTCTCAATCCTAGAAAATCAAATTTTACTAAGCCAATTTTTTCAACATCATCTTTATCATACTGCGTCATAATTGATGAAGATTGTCTATCGTTATATATTGGACAGAAGTCTGAAATACTTCCTGGAGCTATCACAACTCCTCCAGCATGTTTACCTACATTTCTTGCAATACCCTCTAATTTATATGCTAAATCAACAATTTCCCTTACTTCGGGGTCATTTTTTGAGGCATCTGCAAAAATTGGCTGTTCTTCTTTAGCTTTATCTAAAGTCATGCCAGGTGCAAATGGGATCATTTTAGAAATTCTATCTCCAACTGCGTATGGCTTGCCAAGTGCCCTTGCAACATCTCTTACAACTGCTCGTGCAGCCATAGTGCCAAAAGTGGCAATTTGAGAAACTGCTTCTGAACCATATTTCTTGCTTACATAATCTATAACGCTGTCTCTCTTCTCCATGCAAAAATCAATATCAAAATCCGGCATAGATATCCTTTCAGGATTTAGAAAGCGTTCAAAAAGAAGACCATGCCTTATAGGATCTAATGTTGTAATACTTAGTGCGAATGCTACTAGAGAGCCTGCACCTGAACCTCTGCCGGGACCGACAGGAACATCATTATCTTTTGACCATTGAATAAAATCATAAACAATTAAAAAGTAACTTGAAAAACCCATAGTCTTAATTTGATCTAGTTCATAGTCTAGTCGTTGTTGATAAATTTTTTTGTTTTCTTTATTAAACTCAGAAATATATTTTGATAAACGCTTGTTTGATAAGTCTACTAAAAAAGAATCGAAATCATGCTCCTTAGGAACCGGATATTCTGGGAGGAAGTATTCTTTCGTATGAATTGAAACATTACACTTTTTTGAAATCTCATTTGTGTTACTTATAAGCTCACCAAAGCCATCAAATAAGTTTTCCATTTGCTCAGGTGATTTAAAATATTGTTCTTGAGAGAAAAGTTTTTCTCTATTTGGATCGCTCAAGGTTTTACTAGTATTTATACATACTTTAGTTTCGTGGGTATCAAAATCTGTTGATTCTGCAAAAAGAACATCATTAGTTGCAATTATTGGAATGCCTTTTCTTGAGGACATTGGTACAACATTAGTAAAATACTCATGC
>CABXTT010000018.1 GCA_902515155.1 uncultured SAR86 cluster bacterium
CAGGCTAAAAACGAATGAATAGAATTTTATTAATACTTCTTGTTAATTTTTGGAGGCTTGTAATGCTCCTCCCAAGATCTGTTCATATTGGTCTTGGGCATCTTCTGGGTTATGTTTTTTATTTTATCTCAATCAAAAGAAATAAATTTAGTAAGAAAAATATTGATCTTTGTTTTCATGATCTAAGCAGAAAAAAAAGAAGTGATATATATAAATTAAATGTACTTTCTTCAGGAAAAATTCCTTTTGAGTCTGGAATGGCATGGTTTTGGTCTGATAGGAGAATTAATAAAGTTCTTAAATATAAGATAATAGGGCTTAAAAATATTTTAAATGAGCAATTAATTAATAATGGAGTACTCCTGTTTTTTAAGCACTCACTTCACCTAGAACTAGATGCAAGATTATTGGCAATGAATCTAGATGTATATGGAGTTGAAAGAGCGCATAATTCTAATTCATTCGACTCAATTCAGACATCAGGAAGGCTAAAGAGTATGAAAGGTACTTGTGACAGAAACAATCCAATTAGATTTATAAAATGGCTTAAAAAAGGAAAAACAGTTTTATATGCTACTGATCAAGATTATGGATTAGGACAGTCAAATATTGTTGATTTCTTTGGTCACCCTACTGCAACAATATCTGCTCCACTAAAGATAATTGAAACGACTAAGTGCAAGACTTACTTTTTAAATAGTTATATTGATAAAGACACTTACGTGATTGATATTGAGTCAATTGAGCTTGATATGTCCTCAGAAATTAGTTTTTCAAAGGAATTAAATCTTCATATGGAGAAAAAAATAAGAAAAAATCCTGAAGAGTATCTATGGCAGCATAGAAGATTCAAATCAACACTAGGTAAAGAAGATTTTTATGAATGATCTTAATAAATTTGACTCTATAAAAGGCTTCTTAGCTCATGAAGAAGGCCTTTTCCTTTATGAACTAACGAAGAAATATTGTTTGAAAAATTTTGCAGTTGAAGTAGGTTCTTATTGTGGTAAATCTGCTTGTTATATTGGTCAAGCATGTAAAGAAAATAAGACATATTTAATGACAATCGATCATCACAGAGGTTCTGAAGAACAGCAATATGGTGAAGAATATTTCGATCCAGATGAGTACAACTATGACAAGGAAATAGTTGATACCCTTCCAACATTATTAAAAAATATTCAAAAATTTCGATTTGAAGAAGTTATTCTCCCAGTAGTCAATTCCTCAGAATTAGCCTCCAAAGAGATAGAAAACAATATAGATCTAGTTTTTATAGATGGAAGTCATACATTTGAATCTGCAAGGAAGGATTATGTGTCATGGAAAAATAAGATAAGAATTGGTGGAATTTTAGCAATACATGATGTTTATGATTCTGAAGTTGAGGGGGGCCAGGCTCCCAAAGAAATATATGAAAAAGCTTTAAGTGAGAATTTTAAACTATTGAAAAGAATTAATAGCTTAGTCGCTCTGTTAAGAATTGCTTAAATTGATGAAAACATTGCTTCCAGTACCAATTTTATTTTCTCTGAATGTGCAAAGAGCATGACCAGCAATAATTACTGCTGCATTTGTCCAAGTTGATTTCTCATCTGGCCAAAATATCTTTAAATCATATTGATATCCTGTAGGGAATATACCGTCAGAGTTCTGAAATTGAAGCAGGTTTTTAAAAATTTCTTCTGCTAAGTTCTCATTACCATTAACAAGAGCTGCAAGAACACATTCTGAGCTTTCAGCAAATGTAACCCAAGGCTCCTCTTTGACGCACTTTACTCCTAAGCCCTCAACATAAAAACTTTTTAACATTTTCTTGAATTCACTTTTATCTTTCTTAATTCCAGCTAGAAAAGGATAGTAAAAATCCATAGAAAATCTTGATCTGTCTTGTCCATCTCTATTAAATTTCTTGCTCCATTTTAAAGTATCAAAATTAATATCTTTAGAGATATCATTTGCTTTTATAGACAATAAAATAGACATGGTGGCTGTGATTAATGAATTATCAGAATAGCCTTTTTTATCTTTAGCCCAAAAATAATAACCATCTTCATCTCTAAAATTATTTAATTCATTAAAAATGAGATCAATCTTTTCTTTAAAATTAGATTTTTTACTTAAATAATCAATTTGTTTTTTATCTATTAGAGATGCTTGCATCAATGCTAGTGATATATATGGAGCATGATGACTTTCAAAGTGGATTTGAGTTGCTCTTTGATTTTGAAATTCAGGAAATATTAAACCGTGTTGATTAATGTTTTCTAAAAACCAATTTACTCCTTTATGCCAAGCATCCCATTCTTCATATATTGCTAAAGCTATTAGACACTCGCAATGATCCCATGGATCACACTTCCCTTTTTCATCCCAAGATATTGATCCATCATCTGACTGATTTTTAATAATCCAGTCTTTAGCCGGTTCAAGTTTTTGCCTTAGTTCTGGCCAGTTCATTTTTTTTCAAAATAGAAGGCAATACTTTTGCCTAGCAATGGATTGAGCAACCGGTCTAAAAAGTCTATTGAACTTGGTTTTTTTAAGATATGAACCTCTAAAAATTTTTTATACCATTTAACAAGAGTATTTGAATCTTGTGTTTTCCAAAAGAAACATCTTAACCACCAATATGCTGAATGAACAGAATGGAACCTTTCTGACTGAATAAAATTAAATCCTCTTTCAGAGATTTCATTTATTAGATTTTTTTTCTTAAAAATTCTTAAGTGTCCTCCAGGTTGGTTCTGATATTCAGTTGATAAAGCCCAACATATTTTTTCTGGGAATTCAGCTGGAACACTGGCAAGAAATTTACCATTAGGTTTTAAGACTCTATTTACCTCTATGATTGCATCTTTATACTCATGTAAATGTTCTAAAACCTCAGAGCACACGACTAAGTCAAAAGTATTATCATCAAAAGGCAGTGCATATGCAGAGCCACTTAAAAATGTGGTAGTTTTATTTGAAAGTGACTCAAGGAACTCAAGACCTTCCAATGATTTGTCCAATGACTCTAAATGTGGATCAAGTCCTACACATTGAATATCTGGAAATTTTTGCATTACTCCAAAAATATGCCGTCCTTCGCCACATCCTAAATCAAGCATGATGCCCTTTTCATTATCTAAGTGAACTTTATTAAAATCAAAGGTCAGCATTTTTATGTTCCTCTATAGTTTTATAAATTATATTTTCGTACTCTTGAGTTATTTTAAGCCAATTAAAGTTATCAATTATATGTTGTCTGCCGGCTTCAGCAATATTTTTATATTTAAGATAATCACTAAATATATGTTTTATAGATTCAGCTAACTCCTTTGAACTCTTTGCAGGTATAAGAGTTGCGTAATCACCTACCAATTCTGGTATTGAGGAAGTATTTGCTGCAACTAATGGAACGGCGCAACTCATTGCCTCAATAACAGGATATCCAAAACCTTCATATAGAGAACTAACAATAGATATTGAACTTTTAGCATATTCCTTGGCAATCTCTTCTTTTGAAAGGTCTGTTTTGAATTTAATACTATCTTTAATGCCAAGCCTTTTAATGAGTTTAGAGGTGTGGCCATCTTTTTTAATCTTGCCTATGACTATTAATTCAATATCTGGGTATTTATCCTTTAAAGCACTTAAGGCCATAAGAGAATAATCAAGACCTTTCAATGGAACATCAGCACTGGCAGTAGTAATCAGCCTAAATTTTCTTCTTTCTATATTTTTGTGTGGAATAAAAATATCTATATCAAGACCGTTATTAATTACAGTTATGTTCTTAGGATCGCAATGAAAATCAGCTGCTATATCTTTAAGTGAATTTATAGATGGAGTTACTATTGCTTGTAATTTAGGTGCAACTTTTTTTTGCATCTTTAAAAAAGAGTACCATCTATGTCGAGATAATCTATATAAAAATTTATTGTTTGTTTCCAATTCATGCTCATAATCTTTTGTAATTGGATGATGAATTATTTCGATTAATGGATTTTCTTTTTGAAGATCTCGAACTCCATAACTTAAGGACTGATTGTCAATAATGATGTCGTAATCATTATTTTTAAGATAGTTTTTTGCCCTAGACCCAAACGTCCTCATTTCAGGAAATCCACCTAAGAGTGTTGATAAAAATTCATAGTAATCTATTAGTTTTTTATTTTTTTTGTTAAAAAAAATCTTGAGCCTTTCTTTGAATAAGAAAGTTTGAAAAAGATCTAGACCAGGAAGTTTTATTAGCTTTACTTGTTTTGCTAGATTTGGATAAGGAGGCCCAGATATAACATCAATCTTATGCCCCTTTAGGCTTAAAGCATATGATATATCTCTGATATACACTCCTTGACCACCTCCAAAGGGAGCACTTCTGTAACTAAGGATTGCAATTCTAAGTTTTGACAAAATAATTTCTTATGAAGCTAAGGTCAACCAATCTTTATATAATTCATTTCTTCCATATACGATATCTGAATATGTAGACTGGAGTTTTTCGGTAATGTCTCCGCAAGAGCCAGAACCAATTATAGTTTCGTCTATTTTTGATATTGGTGTTATTTCTACTGCTGTTCCAGAAAAGAATGCTTCATCACTATCAAGTAAGTCCTCATAAGTAAGATTTTTTTCGTCTATTGTGTACCCAAAGTCTTTAGCTATCTTTATTACTGACTGTCTAGTTATACCATTAAGGCAATGTTCCGTTTTTGGTGTGCTTATGACCCCATCTTTAACTATAAAAATATTTTCCCCACTTCCCTCAGAAATGAAACCATTTTTATCTAAAAGTAATGCCTCATCAGCACCTTTGTTGATAGCTTCATGAAGTGCCATAGTAGAGTTTATATACGTCCCAATAATCTTGTAACCAGAATGAAGAGGATTACTATATTGCTCAAAAGACGATTTAATTATAGAAATTCCATCTTTTTTTGCTTCAGGACTCATATATGAAGGCCACTCCCATGCAGCAACTGCAGCATTTACTGATAAATCAGTCGCCCTTATACCTAAGGACTCACTACCCAAAAAAATAATGGGCCTTAGATAACCCTCCTCTAAATTGTTTTTAATAAAAATGTCTTTTTGAACCTGGTTTAACTCCTCTTTTGTATAAGGGATTTTTATACCGATCTTACTAGCAGCTTTAAATAGTCTTTCTGTATGATCATTTAATCTAAATATTGCAGGACCTTGATCAGTTTTATATGCCCTAACCCCTTCAAAGACTCCGGTCCCATAGTGCATGGTGTGAGATAGAATATGTACAGAAGATTCCTCCCATTTTTCATAAGAACCATTTTTCCAAATAACTTTCGAATCAGTATTTACAAACATTTATTCAAGATATAATAGTGAAGCGTTATTATGACAAACTAGAAGAAATAACAAAAGGGAAAAGATGGGCATTACTAGTTCGATATTTCGAGAATACGACATTAGAGGATCTTATCCAGACGAATTAAATGAAGAAGTTATTGAACAAATTGCTTTTGCAATTGCAACAAAATGTCATAAAGAAGCTATTGGAACTTTAGCAGTTGGGCGAGATGGAAGGCTCTCTGGGGAATCTTTATTAAATGCATTCTGCAAGGGTTTGGTTCAAGCAGGTATTAACGTTAATAATATTGGCCTTGTTACAAGTCCTCTCTTATATTTTGCTGCAAAAAAAGAACACTCTAAAAGTGGTGTGATGATTACAGGCAGTCATAATCCGAAAAATTATAATGGTATAAAAATGGTCATTAATGATAAGCCTGTAGCTGGCACCGAAATTCTCTCACTCATAGATAATGAATCTGAAAAATTAAATACCTTCAAAGATGCTGAAATCACTTTCACTGATATTAAAGAAAATTATATAAATGAAGTATTTAATAACATTAATATCCCAAAAGATAAAAAACTTAAAGTTGTGCTGGATTCAGGCAATGGAGCTGCTGGATGCATTGCTCCTGATTTATTTAAAAAACTAGGTTTTGAGGTAACTGAGCTTTTTAGTGATATCGATGGAAATTTTCCCAATCATCACCCTGATCCAGGAAAGCTTGATAATTTAAAAGATTTGATTTCAATGGTTATTGAAAAGCAAGCAGATGTTGGATTGGCATTTGATGGGGATGGGGATAGAGTTGGTCTTGTGACAGATAAAGGAGAAGTAGTATTTCCTGACACCTTAATGATGTTATTTTCAAAAGATGTTTTAAACAAAGAAAAAGGTAAAATAGTTTTTGATGTTAAGTGCTCCAATCATCTTGAAAAAGTAATTTACGAATCTGGTGGTGAGCCAATAATGTCGCCAACAGGTCATTTCCACATTAAAAATACAATTAAAAAAACAGGAGCCCTATTGGCTGGCGAGATGAGTGGTCATATATTCTTTAATGATAAATGGTATGGCTTTGATGATGGGCATTATGCTGGCGTGAGGATTGCAGAAATAATTGCTAACTCAAATATTTCTATTTCTAATCTAATTGATGAGCTTCCAAAGTCATTTTCAACCCCAGAATTAAATATATCAGTAACCGATGAATCTAAATTTGAAATTGTTAAGAGATTTTCTCAAGAATGTTCTCTTGATGGAGAGAAAATAATTATCGACGGCTTAAGAGTTAATTTTAAGAATGGATGGGGACTGATCAGAGCATCAAACACAACACCAAAACTAGTTATGAGATTTGAAGGAGATTCACAGCAAGAAATGGAAAATATAAAAGAAAAATTTATTGCAGAACTCTCTCGCATTTGTCCCGAGATTAATATAAATTTAGACTAATGAAAAATGATAGAAAAAATATTATTTTACAGTCTCTGGCAAATCTTCTTGAAGAAAGAAATATGTCCAAAGTCACAACCGCTCTCTTGGCAGAAAAATCGAAAATAACAGAAGCAGCTCTTTACAGACATTTTCCTAGTAAAAGAGCCATATATGCTGAGCTATTTTCATTTTGTGATGAAGCAATTTTTGCAAAATGCGGTGAGTTAAAGAAATCTAAAATAACTTCAAAAGAAAAGACAAAAAATGCATTTTTATTTTTCATGATTTTTATAGAAAAAAATAAAGGTTTTGCAAGACTAGTCTCAAGAGAAGCCTTATCGTCTGATGAGCAAAATGTTTCTGATAATGTTAATCAGTTTTTTGAAAGGTTTGAATTATCATTAAAACAAATGCTTTCAGAAGACTCAGAAAACTTAATTACTCAACCTGGCATATCAGCTCAACTCATAGTGACTTGTATTGAGGGTAATGTTTCTAGATATATAAGATCAAAATTTAAAGACTCGCCCAGTAATTACATAGAAAACGTATGGGAATTATTATCTTTGAGTATATTTAAATCTTAGTTCTTAATATTTTCATCTAAAAATAACTCAAAATAAGAATCAATATCTTTGTTATTATCTATCTTGCCAGTATCACTGTTAATTCTTACAAATGATATGTTTTCAGGAATTGTATTTTTTTCAATTTCAAGGTTTTGTATTTGATCATTCATATAATCTAGCCATATAGGCAATGCAATCGTAGATCCATATTCATTCTCGCCTAATGAAGTAAAATCATCAGTGCCGACCCATACAGTTGTTGCGAGATTTTTGTGAAAACCAGAAAACCACGTACTTACAGAATCATTTGTTGTTCCAGTTTTTCCAGCAATGTCTTTTCTATTTAAAAATGCTGCCTTTCTACCTGTAGTTCCTCTTGTCATAAGCTCTTGGAGAGTGTCTTTAACTAGAAATGCAATGCGTTCATCTATAACTCTTTCACTCTTAGAATATGGTTTTATAAGATAATAAGGGCGCTTTATATTCATTTCTAGTGTATCTAGCCAGGGAAAGGCTGATAAATTTTTATCTTGTTTTGCATTTACAAAATCTTCTTGCAAATATATTACATTACCTGTTCTATCTTCTATTCTGGATATGTAATAAGGATCAATCAAGAAACCGCCATTTGCAATTACACTAAATCCTCTAACCATTTCAACGGGAGAAAAATTACCTGAGCCTAAAGCTAAGGATAAATCTGAGGGCAACCTAGACTTTTCATAACCGAAGTTATCAATATAATCATGTGCATTGCTAATTCCCAATTCTCTTAGGAGTTTTATAGAAACTATATTGATAGATTGAATAAGAGCTTCTCTTAATGGGGTTGGTCCATAAAATTTACCAGTATAATTTTTTGGTTTCCATATACTTTCTAGATTCTTGTCATCAAAAACTAAAGGCGCATCATTAATTAATGATGATAAATTGTATCCATTTGCTAAAGCCGTTGCATATATAAAAGGTTTAAAACTTGATCCAGATTGTGGATATGAAAGCCTTACTCTGTCAAAGTTACTTTTAGTAAAACTTGATCCTCCAATATATGCTTTTACAGCGCCGTTGCTTGGATTAATTGAAATTAAAGAAGCTTCAGCTTCAGGAATCTGATCAAGTGAAAGAAATTCTTGTTCTATTTTAAGATAAATAAAATCACCAATATTAAGAAATTCAGTAAATGAATTCGGCTTTGGTCCTTTTTGGTTGATAGATATTCTTTTTCTAGCCCATTCATATTCTGAAGACCAAGGAATTGAATCAATATTTAAATTTTCGTTTAAAAAAAATAATTTTTTGTCCTCTATTTTAATTACTATTGCTTTGATATGAGATTCGTAAAATGGATAACTACTAAATACATTGGCGATTTTATTGCCAATATAGTCATCACTGTTAAATGACTCCTCCATTTCCATATTAAAAGAAATAAAACTGTTATCTAAATTTGTAAGTGCTTTTAAATCTGATTCATCAAAAATTTGAGAATAATTATCAGCCTTTATCCAGCCATGTCTTTTGTGGTAGATTTCAAGTTGATCTGTAATATTTTTTTGAGCACTAGATTGAGATTTTGAATCAAGAGTAGTAAAGACAGACCATCCATTTTTGTATGCTTCAAGTCCGTATCTTTTTATAATATCTTGTCTGGCAAGTTCTGCTAAATATCTGGCGTCAACAGTATACAAATTAATATTTTTAGCTACTTCTAATGGTGATGATTTCGCTTGGTTATATTCATCTCTGCTAATGTAACGAAGTTGATACATTCTTGATAATATCCAGTTTCTTCTTTGCTCTGTTCGAAGAGGTGCTTTTATAGCATTTATTCTTGACGGGGATTGAGCCATTGCAGCAATCGTTGCTGATTCTGATAAATTTAGATCTATACTACTTTTATTAAAATAAGTGTTAGAGGCAGCTTCTATGCCATAAGAACGATTACCAAAAAAATTTCTATTTACATAGAGTTCAAAAATTTCCTCTTTGGAGAGTTTTCCTTCAAGTTCTAAAGCAAGAAAAATTTCTTTAGCCTTTCTAATTAGCGTTTGATCTCTTGTAAGCAAATATCCTCTAACAACCTGCATAGAGATCGTTCCTCCTCCTCCATAGCAACCATTTGGACTCAAGCACCTAATTACTGATCTAATTAAGCCTTTGTAACTTATGCCTTGATGTTTAAAAAACTTGTCATCTTCTGCCGCTAAAAATGAATTTTTAATATTAATAGGTATTTCATCAAAGGCTAAAGGTCTTCTTTTAATTTCTCCAAATTCACCAATTAAAACACCGTCACTTGTAAAAACTTTGAGAGGCATTTGAAGGTTATCCTCATCAACAAGAGATATCTCCGGCAAGTTAGGTTTTAAAAGAAAATATGATATCAAAACGCTAAACAACGCAATAATGCAACTGGAAATGGAAAGCCAGAAAAGAATCTTAATTATTTTCAACATATTTTGTATAAACTCTTAATCTTTTTAGGATACATCTTATTAATATCAAAAAAACTATTTTATATAGTTCAATGCTAAAATGCTCGCATCTTTGGGTAAAATAATTGTATGAATATATTTATAGTTGGGCCAATGGGCTCAGGAAAATCAACAGTTGGAAAAATAATTTCAAGTGAATTGTTCCTTAATTTTTTTGATACAGATGAAGAAATTGAAAATAGAACTGGAGCTTCTATAGATTGGATCTTTGATTTAGAGGGTGAAGAAGGTTTTAGAAAAAGAGAAAGTAAAATTCTTGAAGATATGGCCCAAAAAAATTCAATTGTACTATCGACTGGAGGCGGAATTATACTTTCTGAGGCTAATAGAGAAATGCTTTCATCAAGAGGAACTGTATTCTATTTAGCCACCCCAATTGAGATTCAACTAGAAAGAACATCAAAAGATAAAGATAGACCATTACTTAAAGATGGTGATCCAGGTGAAATACTAAAAAATCTTCATTTAACTAGAGAAAGTCTTTATGAGGAAGTTTCAGATTACATCGTAAATACTGAAGGCAAATCTAGCCAAGAAGTGTCCTCTGAGATTATTAAATTAGTTAAGAATTATGGCTAAAGTTATTAAAGTCGGCAAAGGGGCTACCCAATATAAAGTAGTAATTGCAAAGAATGCTTTAACAAAAGTAAATCTTTTAACGCCATTAAAAACAAAAGGTAAAGTATTAATAATTACTGATTCTGGGGTCCCCAAAAAATATATTGATGAAGTTAAGCTAATACTCAAAAATAATATAAAAGTATTTGTCTATATCTTACCTAAAGGTGAAAAATCTAAATCATTCGATTCATTTATTAAGATTCAAGAAAAGCTAGCTGAACTAAAATTTGATAGATCAGATTCATTAATAGGCCTTGGTGGAGGTGTTGTTGGAGATATTACAGGATTTTGTGCTGCTACATTCCTTAGAGGTATTAATTTTATACAAATACCAACAACACTCTTAGCTCAAGTTGACTCCTCTGTAGGTGGAAAAACTGCAATAAATATTAAACAAGGTAAGAATCTTGTTGGATCTTTCTATAACCCAAGTCTAGTTTTAATAAGCAGTAAGTTCTTAGAAACATTGTCTGAAAAAGAATTTAAATCTGGGATAGGTGAAGTTATAAAATACGCCTTCATTGGGAACAAAAAACTTTACAAATTAATTCAAAACAATACAGATGAAATTAAATCTAGAGAATTAAAAATTTTAGAGGAGATAGTTGAGGAATCAATTAAAACTAAGGCTAGAATTGTTACACAAGATGAAAAAGAAAGTGGCATAAGGGCAATTCTTAATTTTGGTCACACTTTTGGTCATGCTATAGAAGCATTTAATAATTATAAAAATATTACTCATGGTGCTGCTATAACTTTGGGAATGATAATAGCATCTAAGGTTTCCTATCTAGAAGGTCATATTAAAATTCATCAACTAGACAACATTATTAATTTAATAGATTCACTTGGACTTAATACAAATTATAAAAAGTATAATTTTAGAGATCTTAAGCAATATATTATGAATGATAAAAAGGTCTCCAAAGGCAAGTTAAACCTGGTACTAATCGATAAAAATGGCAAAGCTTTTAAAACAGATAGTTTTAGATTAAAGAATATAGAAAAATCTTTTAATTAAGCTGCATTAGCTGTAGTTGCCTTCAATAAATCCTGAATATTTGAAGCTGCTGGAACAACTAGCCAAAAGTAAGGCTCATATCTTTCAAAGTCTTCTATAAGCATTTTTGCTTTTAAACTGTTTGTTTTTTTGAAATGTTTAGCAATAATTTCTTTTAGATACTTTCTATGGGACTGCATATCTTCAGTTGTAATTCTTTCTATATTTACCAAGCCTCTATTGCAGTTATCAAAGAAAGTTCTCTCCTCGTCAAGGACATAGGCGAAGCCTCCAGTCATACCTGCTCCAAAATTTGCTCCAACAGATCCTAATACAGTTACTTGTCCGCCGGTCATATATTCACAGCAATGATCTCCAGCCCCTTCAATGACGGCATTAGCTCCAGAATTTCTTACAGCAAATCTTTCTCCAGCTCTTCCAGATACATATAAATTTCCACCAGTAGCACCATAAAGACACGTATTACCCACCAAGGAAGTATCAGAATTAGTAGTTGCATAGTTACTGTTGTTTTTTATAACTATATTACCCCCATTCATACCCTTTCCAACATAATCGTTAGCGTCACCTTCGATGACTAGATTTATTCCGTTAGCATTCCAACATCCAAAACTTTGCCCAGCTGATCCAGAAAAATTAATATTAATTGGATTTTTTAAGCCAGATTCACCAAATTTAGAAGCCACATATCCGGAAATTAAGGCCCCAACTGATCTATCAGTATTTGAGATTTTATAATCTAATGAAATTGATTCATTTTTATCAATTGCAGGCTTAACTTTTTTAAGAATTTTTCTTACAAGTAATCCTTTATCCCATGGATTATTCTTTCTTGATTTACAAAAAAATGATTCGTCAAGATTGTCATCTTTGTACAGTAAATCTTTTAGATCAATTGAATTAAACTGCAATTCAAGATCTTTAACTTTTTCAAGATATTGGGTTTGTCCTATAATATCCTCTAATTTTGATATGCCCATGTTGCTGAGATGTTCTCGAACATCATCTGCTATAAATTTAAAATAATTCATAACTTTTTCTTTTTCACCAACAAAATGATGATTAATAAGATCATCTCTTTGAGTTGCAACACCAGTTGCGCAATTATTAAGATGGCATATTCTTAGATACTTACATCCCATTGCTATCATGGGACCTGTTCCAAAGCCAAATGACTCAGCACCTAAGATAGCTGCCTTAATAACATCAAGGCCAGTTTTCATTCCACCGTCTGCCTGAAGTCTTACTTTATGCCTAAGACCACTATCTCTAAGGCTTTGATGAGCCTCAGCTAAACCAAGCTCCCATGGTGATCCTGCATATCTAATAGAGGTAAGTGGGCTAGCACCTGTACCTCCATCGTGGCCAGAAATTGTAATTAAATCGGCATATGCTTTTGCTACACCTGAGGCTATTGTTCCAACTCCTGGCTCTGAGACTAATTTAACTGAAACTAACGCACTTGGATTGACCTCTTTTAAGTCATATATAAGTTGAGCTAAATCTTCTATAGAGTAAATATCATGATGAGGAGGTGGAGAAATTAAAGTAACTCCAGGGGTTGAATATCTTAATTTAGCAATCAATTGATTAACTTTTCCCCCTGGTAGTTGTCCGCCCTCACCAGGCTTTGCCCCTTGAGCAATTTTAATCTGAAGAACTTCTGCGTTGACTAAATAATGAGGCGTAACTCCGAACCTTCCAGATGCTATCTGTTTTATTTTAGACCTTTTTATAGTGCCATATCTTTCAACCGCTTCTCCGCCTTCACCAGAGTTAGATCTCCCTCCCAATGTATTCATTGCTTCAGCTAGTGTTTCATGAGCTTTTGGTGAAAGTGCTCCAAGACTCATACCGGCTGAGTCAAATCGATTTAAAATTTTCTTTTGAGATTCAACCTTACTAAGGTTTATTTTTTTCTTTTTTGTGTTAACTGCAAGTAAATCTCTAAGCATTGCGGGGGGTCTTGAATCTACTAATTGTGAATATTCTTTATAAGTTTTCGGTAACCCAGAATTGACCGCTTCTTGAAGTTTTTTAACTATCTCAGGATTATAAGCATGATACTCGCCTCCATGAATGTATTTAAGGAGACCTCCTACATTCATATCCGATAGATTAGATCTAGCATAATCATCAAGTGCTCTAATTTCTTTATCTAGATCTATGAAGTTTCTTCCTTTAACCCTGCTAGTTGTATTCGTAAAACACAAATCAACGATATCTTCTCCCAATCCAACAATTTCAAATAATTGAGAACCTCTATAACTTGAAATAGTTGAAATACCCATTTTAGAAATTATTTTAAGCAGTCCTTTGTTAATACCTTTTCTGTATCTGAAACAATTTTCATGCGGATCGCCCTTAAGTTCATTTCTATTTGTTAGGTCAAGAATAGTTTGATATGCAAGACTTGGATATACTGCTGTTGCCCCAAAGCCTATTAAACAAGCAATTTGATGAGTGTCTCTTGCAGAGTAAGAGGTTACTATTATATTTGCATCAGATCTTTTGCCTAATTTAACAAGTTTTTGATGAACAGCGCCTACCGCAAGCAGTGCGTTGATGTTCAGCTTGCCTTCATCCGGCAAATCTTCAACTAAATGAATTATTGCAGTACCTGAATCTACAACGTCAACGACTTTGTTTTGAAGATTTATTATTGCTTTTTTCAATGATATGTTTTTTTCAAAAGATAAATTAATTTCATGTGCCTTGAAATAAGGATTGCTTAGAATGGATTGGAGTTTTCTATGAGAAAGAACTGGAGATGTAGTAACTAATCTTTTGGCATGCTCTGGAGATTCTTCATATATATTTAATTCAGGCCCAAAGCATGTCTCTAGAGTCATAACAGCAACTTCTCTTAGTGAATCAATTGGAGGGTTGGTAACTTGAGCAAATTGTTGTCTAAAAAAATCATAAATTTGCCTGTGCATTTTGCTCATTACCGCTAATGCAGTATCGTCTCCCATTGATCCAGTGCCTTCTTGAGAATCAACTGCCAATGGTTTAATAACTGATGATCTTTCTTCTTTAAATAATAAGAATAATTTACTTGCAGTCATAAAACTATTTGAGTCTATTGATTTAAGTCCAGGACCTTCATATGAATCTAGTCTAGATTCGATATATAATGCGTTTTGCTTTAACCATTTTCTATATGGTAGTTTTTCCTTGAGTTCATTATCAATCGAGTTTTGATTAAGTATTTCGCCGGTTAAGGTATTAACTGCAAGTATTCCACCTGGTTCTACTCTTCCCTTTTTAACAACATTGTCTTCAGCTACAGGATTTACACCCGTCTCGGAGGCTATAGTTATAATATTACTATTATCAAGCTGATATCTTGCTGGTCTTAATCCATTTCTATCAAGAATACATACTGCCCATTGCCCATCTGCCATAACTATTCCTGCAGGACCATCCCACGGCTCCATGTGCATAGAGTTGTATTCATGAAAACTTCTTATATCAGGATCAAGGGTTTGAGTATTCTGCCAGGCCGGTGGTAAAACCATTCTAACAGCTCTAAATAAATCTACTCCTCCTTTTACAAGGAGCTCGATCATATTATCCAAAGACGATGAATCAGAACCTGTCTCATTCACAAGCTGTTTAAATTTTTGTATTTTTGGAATTAGTGGAGTTAGAAATTTTGATGATCTTGCTTTAACCCAATTTCTATTTCCTCTGATAGCATTAATTTCTCCGTTGTGTGCAAGCAATCTAAAAGGCTGCGCAAGATGCCACCTTGGACTTGTGTTAGTTGAAAAACGCTGATGAAAGACACATGTTGAGGCTTTAAAATTATCATTGTCTAAATCTAAATAAAAGTCTTTTATTGCATTTGGAAGCATTAGGCCTTTATAAACAATTGTCTTTGAGGACATACTGCAGATATAAAGCACTTCATCATTCATATGAATTTCTTCAATAAACTTTCTAGCTTGAAGTAAGCTTGTATCAAATTTTTCTTTATTAAAATCTTTTTTATCAGGTTTGATAAATAACTGATATATATTTGGAGCGCAATCTAATGCAATTTCACCAAGAATGTCTCTATTAACTGGAACGTTTCTGCAAAAGATTAACTTTAATCCCTCTTTTTTTAAAATGTCTTCAATACTTGGCAAAATATTTAATATATTTCTTTCATAAAAAACTTGAGCTACAGCAAAGTACTCTCCAAGATCTATGTTGTTTTCATCTAGAACTATATTTTTGAAGTAATTATGATCAATATCAAAAAGAAGTCCGCAACCATCTCCAGTTTTACCATCTGATCCAACACCGCCTCTGTGAGTCATACTAACTAATGAATCAATTGAATTAGTTATGACTTTATGTGATTTAACACCGTTGATATTAGCAACTAGTCCAAATCCACAATTATCTTTAAAGTCTTCTTTGTTAAATAGTCCTGGCATATTGTATTAAAGTGTGTGAATAGATATTGTATCACAATAAACTTTCATTTATCCAATAAAAGTGTCATACTCTGTCATACGCACACTTTACAATTATGAAAAATAAAAATAAACAATATCGCATTGAGAAAGGAGTATTACTTTTTACTCAGCCTAGGTCGCCCTATTTTTATGGAAAACTCAGAGTCAATGGTAAATATATTACTCAGTCTTTTGCTCCAATTGACGATTTCAATACTGCAAAAGAAAAAATCTATCAATGGCGTGAAGAGATCTTGGGCATTGATAAAAATAATTTCTTATTAGCAGAAAAAGGCTCAGCTTCAAATTATAGAGATGAATACACTGATCATGAAAAACTTGAGAATGATTTTCAATTCTTAGAAGTTGGCAGATTTGATCCTATAAAAAAATCTACCGAAGAAAGAAAAATAAGCTTCGTTGAAATTTATGAAGAATATAATCAAGTTCAAGTTTCAAATCAAGCGCACAGGTGTTTGGATTGTGGAAATCCTTATTGTGAATGGAAATGTCCAGTTCACAATTTTATTCCCGATTGGCTAAAACTTGTTAACGAAGGAAATATAATCGAAGCAGCTGAACTCTGCCATTCAACAAATAGCTTACCAGAAGTCTGCGGTCGTGTTTGCCCTCAAGATAGATTATGTGAAGGTGCTTGTACATTAAATGATGGTTTTGGTGCAGTTACTATTGGATCAACAGAAAAGTATATTACTGAGAAGGCCTTTGAAATGGGATGGAAGCCAGATATGTCCTATAGAACATGGACAGATAAAAAAGTTGCAATTATCGGTGCTGGACCTGCGGGTATAGCATGTGCTGATGTTTTAACTAGATCTGGAGTTCATAGTCATGTATATGATAAAAACGAGGAAATTGGCGGTTTGTTAACATTTGGAATACCTGAATTTAAGTTAGAGAAATCAGTTATAAAAAGAAGAAGGAAAATCTTAGAAGATATGGGAGTCAAATTTAATCTTGGTAAAGAAATTGGAAAAGATTTGCCATTTAAAAAACTCTACAATGAATACGATGCAGTTTTTCTTGCTATGGGAACTTATACATCACTTGAAGGTGGTTTCAGTGGTGAAAGGCTTCCAGGAGTATACAAAGCAATTGATTATTTAATTTCTAGTACAAAAAAACTCTTAAAACTTCAAAAAAGTAAAGATGACTTTATCAATCTCAAAGGCAAAAGAGTAATTATTTTAGGTGGTGGTGATACTGCTATGGATTGCAATAGGACCGCTATAAGACAAGGTGCAAAGTCTGTTAAATGCTTGTATAGAAGAGACGAAGAGAATATGCCTGGATCAAAAAGAGAAGTTAAAAATGCTAAAGAAGAAGGGGTTCAATTTGAATTTAATATCCAACCCATTGATATTGTTGGAGATGATAAGGTTAAAGGAGTAAAAATAGTCAAAACTCAACTTGGCGAACCCGATCAAAATGGAAGAAGAGTCCCTCTTCCAATTCCTGGATCAGAGACTATTTATGATGCCGATGCTGTAATAATTGCTTTTGGTTTTAGGGCTAGTCCTTCTGATTGGTTTAATGATTTTAGTATTGATACTCATAAAAATGGCTTAGTTGTTGCCGAAGAACATCAAGAATACCAATTCCAAACTTCTAATAAAAAGATATTCTCAGGTGGTGACATGGTGCGAGGATCTGATTTAGTTGTCACTGCAATTTGGGAAGGACGTGAAGCTGCTAAAAGTATAATAAAATATGTTTCATGATAAATGATTCAATTTTTCTAAAAGCATTAAATAAAGAAAAACTCTCCACTCCTCCAATATGGTATATGAGACAAGCAGGTCGCTATATGCCTGAATATAGAGCTGTAAGAAAAAATTTCAAAAATTTTCTTGATATGTGTAAGAATCCGGACGTATGCTGTGAGTTGGCAATGCAGCCTATTGAAGCTTTTAATTTAGATGCTGCGATTTTATTTTCAGACATTTTAACTATCCCTGATGCCATGGGCTTAGGGGTCAAGTTTCTTGAAGGAGAAGGCCCTGTTTTTGATAATCCTATAAAAACAAATAAGGATGTCATTAATATTCCTCCATTTAACCCTAATGATCTTGATTATGTATATAAAGCAGTTAATAACATAAGAAGGGCTCTGCCATCTAACATACCTCTTATTGGTTTTGCTGGGAGTCCTTGGACACTTGCTGCCTACTCAATTGAAGGCAGATCTTCAAAGAATTTTAATTCTACTAAAGACTTTATAAAAAATAATGAAGAAGAAAGTCACATTTTTTTAACAAAATTAACTGATGCTTGCTTCTTATATCTGAGAAAACAAGTTGAAGCTGGCGCCAATGTATTACAAATTTTTGATTCGTGGGCTAACTTGTTGAATAAAGAACAATATAAAAAATATTCATTGCATTATATTGAGATACTTATTCAAGCTCTAAAGAATGATTCAGTTACTAAAAATATACCAGTAATTTTATTTTCTAGAGATCCAAAATGTGATCCACAATTTTTAGTTAGTACTAAAGCAGATTGTTTGAGTCTTTATTGGTCAATGAATAATTTAAATATTAATTCTCTTAATAATAAAATTGCTTTACAAGGAAACCTTAATCCGGAAGTGCTTTTACAATCAGATGAGTTAATTCAGCTAGAAGTTAATAAAATATTAGAAAAGTTTAAAAATTTTAATGGTTATATTTTTAATTTAGGACATGGAATAACACCTAATATAGATCCAAACAAAGTTAAATATTTAACTAATTTAGTAAGATCTTATTAGTTAGCTATTTTTCTTTTCCGGCCAAAGTCTAATGAGGCCTTCTTGGGTGCAAGAAGCAATTAATTTGCCTGTTTTAGAAAAAATTGAGCCTCTTGAGAAACCCCTTGCATTCCTGCTTATAGGGCTGTCAATTGAATATAAAAACCAATCATTTAAATCTATTTTTCTATGAAACCACATAGCATGATCAAGACTAGCATTTTGAAGATTTTTAGTAAGAAAATTAACGCCAACAGAATTATTTGCTGCTGCTAATAATCCCATGTCAGAAATATATAAAAGAAAAGCTTGTTGTATTTTTTCATCATTAGGAACTTTTCCAACTGGTTTGATCCAAGTATTTTTGTATGGAGGCATTCTTTTTGGATTGAAATAATCTTGGATTTCAACTGGGCGCATCTCTATCTCTCTTTGTTTAAGAAACATTGGCATATCTTTAGGATCGATATTTAACTTTTTAAGCATATCTTCTCTTGAATCTAGTTCATCCTTGAGATCCTCAGGCCCTGGGACATCTGGCATCTTGACTTCGTGTTCAAGACCCTTTTCTTTTTTTTGAAAAGAAATTGAGCAACTAAAAATAGCTTCACCATCTTGAAGAGCTTTTACAGTTCTCGTTGTGAAACTTCTTCCATCTCTTATTCTATCTACCGTGAATATGATAGGTTTCTTCATATGTCCTGGTCTAAGGAAATACGAATGAAAAGAATGAGCAAAATGATCAACATCTATTGTTTGGTATGCTGCCATGAGGGTTTGTGCCATAACCTGCCCTCCAAAAACTCTACTCCATCCAACATTTTTACCCGTCCACGAATAAATATCTCTATCTACCTTATCTAAAGAAAAAAGTTTTAAAGATTTTTGTAAGACATTTTCTATATCAGTCATCTAATTTCTTTTAATGTATTTGAGTAGGCTTGTGGATATATCTTACATTGTTTGTAAAAAAACTAGAACTTTCATATCTCAAAAAGTATGATGTGCACCTTAATATATAAATAAATTAGTATGACGATAAATAGTAAAATTGATTTACCAAGCAAGCCCAATCAGAAGTTTGATGTTTCTAAAACTTTTAATATAGATACAAAGTTATCAGTAAAAGGCTATAAGAATAAAACTGAATGGGTTCCAGAGATTGATGACAGTTATGTTTTTGATAAAAAAACAACTTTATCAATATTAGCTGGTTTTGAGCATAACAGAAGAGTCATGATTCAAGGATTTCATGGAACTGGTAAATCGACTCATATTGAGCAAATTGCAGCAAGATTAAACTGGCCATGCGTGAGGATTAACCTTGATAGTCACATAAGCAGAATAGACCTTTTAGGTAAAGATGCTATTAAACTTAAAGATGGTAAGCAGATAACTGAGTTTCAGGAAGGACTTTTACCTTGGTCAATTCAAAATCCTGTTGCTCTGGTTTTCGATGAATATGATGCAGGAAGACCTGATGTTATGTTTGTTATTCAAAGAATTTTAGAAGTTGAGGGTAAGCTAACTCTTCTTGATCAAAATAAAGTTATTAGTCCTCATCAGTCATTTAGACTATTTGCAACAACAAATACTGTTGGTCTTGGAGATGTTACAGGCCTATATCATGGAACTCAACAAATTAACCAAGGTCAAATGGATAGATGGCATATCTTATCTACACTTAACTACCTTGAACCGAGTCAAGAATTAAAAGTAGTAATCTCAAAAATTAGTGACTTTAAGGGTACTAAGAATCAAGAATTACTAAAAAATATGATCAAGCTTGCAAACCTAACAAGAAATGGTTTTGCAAATGGCGATATATCAACTTTAATGTCACCCAGAACAGTAATATCTTGGGCCCAAAACTTCAAAATATTTAAAGATGTTTCTGAATCATTTAAGTTAACTTTTTATAATAAATCTGATGATATGGAAAAACCAATTATTTCAGAGTACTTTCAGAGATGTTTTGATATAGATATTGATGAGAATAAAACATAAAAGATAAATAATGGGTTGGATAAAAAATCGTGAAAGACTTTTTGAGGCAGCTGCCTCATCGATTAAAGCAATCGCTAACAACAAAAACATTTCTTCAAAAAACGGAATAGCTCAGCGACCGCCTAGCATAAATCAAGTAGCTATTTCCTCAACTCCAAGATCAAGCAAAGATATACATTCATGGAGGGGTGAATCAGACTTTCAAGCATTTTGGCATTTGTATCACAAACAAACTAAAGAGATTCCTTTAACCCTGTCTGCAAGAATAGTTTTTAACGAATTGGAAATGTCCCGAGTTGAAATACTTGGATCAAACAAATACAAAGGTTCTAAGAAAAATATTTTAGAATATCTTGAAATAAAAAGCATAAATATGGACGATGAGAAATCTCCTAATTTTTTAGGTTTATGTTCAAATCTTTGGTTGAAAAATGTCCTAGGATTTAAATTAAGCTTTGCCTCAAAGACTTTAGTTGAGTCTTTTAATAAAAAATATGATTTATCTAGTCTAGATTCTATTAAAAACAACTTTATTAATAATATTGATAATCAAGAATTATTTGAAGAAATATCATTAGATTTTTTAAAAAAGCTAAAACTATTAAAAACAAATAATCAATCAGAAGAGGATGTTGATGATGAACCAATTGAATCGCCAGGAAGCACAAATGAAATTGAGCAGGATAGTCTCGAAGATCTGGGTGAAAACTCATCTTCTGACTCATCATTAGAGGACATAAACCTTGAAATGGATGATAATTTACAAGAAAGAGCCCAAGCAACAGACGGTAATGCTATAGACGAAGAAATTGACGCATTAGCTTACCCTCAAAATGATTTTCAAAATACTTTAAAGAAAGACTATGCCATTTTTACTTCTGATTTTGATGAAGTTATCGATGCTAAGGATCTTACTACTCCTGAGGAAGCAATAAGGTTGAGAAATCAATTAGATAATCTTATAAAACCCCACCAAACGACAATTGGCAAGCTCGCAAATAGATTACAGAGACTTTTACTGGCTAAGCAAAACACAAGTTGGAACTATAATTTAGAGGAAGGAATGCTAGATACTGCTAGACTTCATAGAGTAATTGCAGAGCCGGGACATCCTTTAAGCTATAAGCAAGAAACTGAAACAAATTTTAAAGACACTGTTGTAACCTTATTGATCGATAATTCAGGATCAATGAGAGGAAGGTCTATAAGTTTAGCTGCAATTTGTACGGATATAATTGGGAGCACACTTGAGCGTTGTCAAATAAAGACAGAGGTTCTTGGCTTCACAACAAAACATTGGAAAGGTGGTGACTCTAAACAACTTTGGATAAGTAATGGAAGCTACTCAAGTCCAGGAAGGCTCAATGATCTAAGACATATTATTTATAAAAGCGCTGATAATAGTTGGCGAAGAGCTAGAAAATATTTCGGGGCAATGCTAAGAGAGGGATTACTTAAAGAAAATATTGATGGTGAGGCCTTATCTTGGTCGCACAAGAGATTAATAAAAAGGAATGAAGAAAGAAAAATTATGATAGTTATCTCTGACGGAGCTCCAGTAGACGATAGCACCCTCTCAGCAAATAGAGAAGATTATTTAGATAACCATCTTAAAGAAATAATTTCACTAATAGAAAATGAAAGTCCTGTTGAACTTCAAGCTATTGGGATAGGTCATGATGTTACAAAATATTATAAAAATGCAATCACGATAAATAGAGCTGAAGAATTAGGTGAAGTTTTGCTTGACGAGCTTACAAAGCTTTTCAAGAATTGAAATTTGTTATAGAATATACCCATAGAATGTATGCACCGCATACATTAAAAACAAATAAAGTAGGGAAATATGAAGATTAAGAAACAAGACGGACCTCCGGAAGATTTACTATATTTTGATGAAG
>CABXTT010000019.1 GCA_902515155.1 uncultured SAR86 cluster bacterium
GGCTGATGAATCATAATTCTAGAGTTAGGTAACGCAAATCTTTTTCCCTTATCTCCTCCAGCTAGAAGAATTGCTCCCATACTAGCGGCTTGTCCAATACACAAAGTAGAAATTGACGGAGAAACAAATTGCATCGTGTCATAAATTGCTAGACCTGCCGATATACTTCCACCAGGAGAATTAATATAAATGGATATATCTTTATCAGGATTTTCTGATTCCAAAAATAGAAGCTGAGCAACAACAACATTTGACATATAGTCATCTACAGGACCTGATAAGAAAATTACTCTTTCTTTAAGTAATCTTGAATAAATATCAAATGATCTCTCTCCACGAGGAGTTTGCTCGATAACCATTGGTATTAGTGCTGACTTAATTTCGTTCATATATTTTATTTATTAGAAAGTTCTGAAAATTTTATCACCTTATCCTTTGATTTTAGGGCATTTTCTAATTTTTCAACCAATTGTTCTTCTAAAGCTATCATCTTAAACTGATCAAGTTGCTGAGGTTGTCCCAAAATCCATTGTTTAAATTGATCAGAATCTTTATATTTTTTCGATTCCTTTTCAATAAAAGAGTCCAACATCTCTTGATCAACTTTTAGATCAAAATGTTTTACCAATTCAGCAAATAATAAATCTAATTTAACTCTTTTCTGAGCATTTTCCATAAATGAATCTATTGGAAACAAATCTTCACCTGCATTTTCTTCTGAATGACCAATTCTCATTAAAGCATCTTTTCTCATCAAATCTGCTTGCTCCTTTACGGTTACGTTGGGAACATTGAATTTATTTGTCTTTAGAAGAGCTTCATACATGGACTCTTTAGTTAGATCTTTTTCTTGAACTTCGATTTCTTTTTGCATTCTACTTGAAATTTCTTTTCTGAATGCTGGTTCATCTTTTACATCCATCTCAAGTTTGCTAAATAAATCTTCTCCAATTTCAGCAATTTTAAGCTCTTGAACTGTCTTTAAGTTTATTTTGAAGTCTGCTTCAATGCCAGCAAGGTCTTTTTTAAAATAATCATCAGGAAAAATAGACTTTATAGAAAATTCAGAAGGTTTTTTCCCAATAATTGCATCCTCAAAACCAGGAATCATTGATTTACTTCCTAACACTAATTTAAAATCTTTAGCAGAATTACCTTCAAACTCTTCGCCATCAATCATACCAACAAAGTCTATGATAACTTGATCGTCTTCTTTGGATGCACGACTGACATCACTCCACTCTCCATAACGCTTTAAAATGTCTTTAATAGCTAAATCTAAATCATCAGCAGATATCGAAATTGAAAAATTTTCATAATTTGTCCATCTACTTAACTTTGGTTTAATGTCCGGAAAAACTTCAAACACAGCAGAAAACGATATAGGTTTTTTGGGATCTTCGCTCTCAAGATTTATTGTGGGAGCTGATGCAGGATTAAGTTTATTATCTGTTAAGGCAGTTGGATAAGAGCTCTGAATTAATTCATTTACAACATCTGCATGAATGGATGGACCATATCTTTGCTCTAAAACATCATTTGGAACTTTTCCTTTTCTAAACCCATCAAGCTTTGCCTTGCCTTTGATGTTATTAATCTTAGATTGAAATTTTTTATCATATTCCTCAACAGGTATAGAAACAGTAAGCTTTCTTTCAAGATCTTTTAATTTTTTAACTTTACTTGTCATAATTGTTCACCAATTTAAAAAATGGGGCGAGCGATGGGGTTCGAACCCACGGCCTCCGGAGCCACAATCCAGCGCTCTAACCTACTGAGCTACGCCCGCCACGAAACGAGACATTATAGATTAAAAATAAGAATAATTAATTTTTTATTGCTCATAGGGAAAGTATATTGGCTTATCCCCATCAACCCAATTCTCTTTTTTAATCATGATTTTTCTGAATAAACTACTTTTTAAAAAAGAATCAAGCCATTGCTTAGTTTGACCAAGCTCATTAGTGTTATCAAACCAATGCTCATCTGCCAATCTAAATTGCCTTATAAATGGAAGTATTGAAATATCTAGTTTATTTATATCATCAGAAAAAAACCATTTAGATGAAGAATTCATATTAATTTCAATTTTTTTTAAAATGTTTGAACACTTTTTTTTATGCTCTTCTCTATTCTCATTTTTATATCTGTTGTTATATTTATATCTATCCAGACTAGGTTTAAATTCTTCATCAAATAATCTTATAATCTCGTTACTGTATTCCTCTTGCTCTTGAGATAGTCTGTTTCTAAAAATATCCTTTTTTAATAAAGCCCAATTAATTATTTCAATACTTTCATCAATAACTTTATCCTTAACATACAGAACTGGAACAGTAGCTTTGGGTGATAACTTAATCATAGATTGTGGTTTGTTTTTTAGACTAACCTCTCTAATTTCACATCTAATGTTGGCTAAATTTAATGCCATTCTAGCTCTCATTGCGTAAGGGCATCTTCTGAAGGAATATAAAATTGGATAATTCATTTTTTTAGTTTCTTATCTTTTGGTCCAATATGTTTTTGGTTCCTTTCTTTCGCTAGATCTACTTGTTTTTGTCTGCTCATATATCTTGCCTTTTGTTCTTCAGTTTTTTCAAAAAAACAACTTGGACATGTTACACCTTTTATATATTCGTCCGTTGCTTTATCTTCATTGGTAATTGGCATTCTGCAACCGTGGCACATATCATAACTTCCTTCAGTAAGATCATGTTTTACTGATACTCTATCGTCAAATACAAAACACTCCCCTTTCCATTTGCTTTCGTTCTTCGGGACCGAGTCAAAGTAATTTAGTATCCCACCTTTTAAATGACTGACATCTTTGAATCCCTCTTTGAGCATAAATGAGGATGCTTTTTCACATCTTATGCCGCCAGTACAAAACATAGCGAATTTCCTATTTTGTTTTTCATTATCAGAAAATTTTTGCTTTCTAACCCATTCCGGAAATTCCCTAAATTTGATCGTATTTGGATTCAGAGAGTTTTTAAAAGTTCCAATTGAATGCTCATAATTATTTCTTGCATCTATGAGAATAGTATTTTTATTAGATATTAAGTCATTCCATTCTTCAGGATTAACATATTTACCAACTTCTTTATTAGGGTTAATAGATTTATCGCCAATAGTAACTATTTCATCTTTTAATTTAATTTTTAATCTTATAAACGGGTTTACTAAAGATTTAGAAAATTTAACATCTATATCACAGAAGCCATCAATATTTTTAATATATTTTATTGCTTTATCGACATTTTCTTTTTTACCAGAAATAGTCCCGTTCAATCCCTCTTTGCCAACTAGAATAGTTCCAAGTATGGATAAAGATTTTAACTTTCTTCTAATTTTTGACTGGAGTATATGAGGACTTTCTATGAAAGAAAATTTATATAAAGCTGATACAATATTCATTACGATTTGTTAAATTTGTTCATATGAAAAATAAAACGAAAAAGAATTTTTATCTTTTTATTGTCATGATATTTATATTTTACTATATGTTTGGAGCATATATTTAATCAATCTTCGAGATACCTTTACATGCCCTGCTTTTCAACCAATCTGGATTATTTTCAGACTTTTCGTTGAGATCTTGAACCAATTTATAATTTTTGAAATCTGCATCATAGTCTGAGTAAGCCGACTTTCTTCCATCCCATGCTAATTCAGGATGATCTTTAAATAAGGGGCCATTTTTATTTACATAGTGAATAAAAACATTCTTTGAAAAATTTCCCTCTAGTTGATCCCTCCAGTGAAGAACATTGATACCTTGATAAATTAAAACATCACCAGGCTCCATTAAGATTTTTTTACAGCCTGATTTTTTTCTTATATCTTCATCTAGCTTTTGAGAAATTTCATATGCACCAGCATAGGTTTGATTAGCATAATTTTTATCATTCTTAAGCCAAATCGGCCATGGTTTTTTATTGTCTGTATCTTGATCAATACAAATTGTTGCGCTAATTTCACAACTTGGCCTATCTCTGTGTGCGTATAAAACTGAATTCCTAAAATATTTTCTTGAATAGTTATAGGTAGGAATAAGTTTAATATTTATAATTTTCTCTATTTCTTTTTGTAATCTAGTTAATAAAATAGTTCCGAAAGGCGCAGCACCAAACTCAATCGTTTCAAATTCTTCTTTCCATTTAGAGTTTTCTTTATGAATGCCCTGTTTTTTTACAAAAATGGAATCAAATGGATATTTGTCATAACCCTTCCATGAATCCTGAACATAAGAAAGCAACTCATCGTTTACCAATCCTTTAGCTAAATAATATCTGTTTTTTTTAAATAAAAGCTCTGAGCCTTTTAAAGCTTTATTTCTAAAAAAATTTATCATATTAAAATTATATAAGAAAAAATGGCGCGCCTGAAGAGATTCGAACTCCTGACCCACTGCTTAGAAGGCAGTTGCTCTATCCAGCTGAGCTACAGGCGCATGGTCGGGGTAGTAAGATTCGAACTTACGACCACTCGCTCCCAAAGCGAGTGCGCTACCAGACTGCGCTATACCCCGAGGGTGCAAATATTAAAGTTTATATAATAAATAAGCAATCTTCACGTGCATAAAAATTAATAAGTGCGATAATATTTTGATGGCAGCAAAAATATTAGATGGAAAAAAATTAGCAACTCTTAGCGAAGAGCATATTAAAACTGAAGTTTCTGAACTTCTCTCTAAGGGAATTCAGCCTACTTTGGCAACTATATTAGTAGGCAACGATCCCGCATCAGAAACTTATGTACGTATGAAAAGAAATACATGTAAAAAAGTTGGAATGCAGTCTATTGCTGTTGAATTACCTGAAACAACAACTACTGATGATTTGCTTGAAGCTATTCAAAAGCTTAACTCGGATAAAAATGTGCATGGAATCCTTTTACAACATCCTGTTCCGTCTCAAATTGATGAAAGAAAATGTTTTGATGCTATCGATATTGAAAAAGATGTTGATGGTGTTACATGTCTTGGCTTCGGAAATATGTCAATGGGGCTTAGTGCATATGGTTCCTGTACTCCAGCCGGAATTATAAGATTAATAAAACATTATGAATTGGAAGTCCAGGGTCTTAATGCTGTTGTTGTAGGTAGAAGTCCTATACTAGGCAAGCCGATGGCAATGATGTTGCTCAATTTAAATGCAACAGTAACTATTTGTCACTCTAGAACAATAAATATTGAATCAATAATTAAACAAGCTGATTTAATTGTTGGAGCAGTTGGAATACCAAGGTTTGTTAAGACTGAATGGATAAAGCAAGATGCAATTGTTATAGATGCTGGATTCCATACAGAAAAATGTGGTGATATAGATTTGTCTGAAATGGACCATATATCATCAGCGTACACTCCTGTCCCTGGAGGAGTAGGCCCAATGACAATTAATACTCTTATTTTGCATACTATGCAGTCTGCAAAAAAATTAGTCAGTTAATAATATTATTTATCTTTTTCTTCTACGACTTCGCTAGGCTCATCTTCATCAGAATTAATTGAATCAACCTCTGCTTCTATTATTTCCGGATCTTCAGTATTTTCATCAACTGTCTCAGTTGATTTAAAAGGAAATGGCTTGTCTTCAGTAGCAAATAAAAGAAATGCTATACAATCATGAAAAAATTCAACGATATGGTTATTAAAATCAGCTATTGAACCATTAACTTTTGATGTAAATAAAAAGAATAGGAATTGAATAAATGCTAATCCAATGCAAATAGTCAAAACAAAATTGATTACAAAAGCATAAACAACCATAAATAGAAACCTTACCCATTTACTGGTTTTTAAAATTTCTTCTTTATCTATATCAATTCTATTCATAATAATTTTTTCCTAATATGTAAATTCTACATCAACTTCGTGTGGATTATTAATTAGATCGTCTATTATTGTATCGACAGGTTTTTCTTCGTAAAGAATACTGTATAAGGAATCTAACAATGGCATCTTGATCTTAAGCTTTTCTGACTCTTCTCTAATAACTTCTAAAGTTCGAATTCCCTCTGCAACTTGACCAACTTTATCCTTTGATTCGCTTATGGATAATCCTTTACCTATATTAAAACCAAATTGAAAATTGCGTGAAAGATTAGATGAGCAGGTTGCAACTAAGTCGCCCATTCCAGCTAAACCTAAAAAAGTTATTGGATTAGCTCCTCTGGCAACAGCAAATCTGCTCATTTCTGCCATACTTCTTGTCAAAATTAGTCCAACAGCATTTTCTCCTACATCCAATGAATCTGCTATGCCGCATATAATTGCATAAACATTCTTTAAAGAGCCTGCTAGTTCTATACCCTGAACATCATTACTTGAATAAACTTTAAAAGTTTCAGATGCTAAAACCATTTTTACATCATTTATTAAAGTATTATCAAAACTAGCTATAACAGTGCCAGATACTTTTTTTTCTGCAATTTCTTTTGCTAGATTGGGACCACTTAAAACACCAACCTTATTCTTACTAGAATTTACGTTAACTGAAATTATTTCTGACATAGATCTAAATGGATTAGATTTAATTCCTTTTGTACAAGAGACAATATGAGCACCTTCTTTAATAAAAGGAACTATCCTTTTAACAATATTTTCAAATATTAAACTGGGTGTAGCTATTAGAATTAATGAAGAGTCTTTAACAACATCTTCTAATATTTCAGATGCTTGAATATTTTCTGATAATTTAAGCTCAGGATGATATGTAGAATTTGCTCCTTCTGAATTGATTCTGAGAGCTTGTTCACTATCACGAACCCATAAATCTACTTTATTTCCATTGGATGCAGCAATATTTGCAAGAACAGTTCCAAAACTTCCACCCCCAAGAACTGAAACTTTCATAATTATGATAAATATTTATCTAACTGTCTTAAATATTTAGCAGGATCTTGAGGAGATCCGCCCTCAGCGATAATTGCGTAGTCATATAAAAAGTCGACGAAAGAATTAAATTGCTTACCTTTGAGATCATTTAATTTCTTCACAAGTTTATGTTTCATATTTATTTCAAAAATAGGTTTTGAAGATGGCATTGATTGGCCAGATGCTTCTAAAATTTTTCTCAGTTGTGCTCCTGGCTCATGTTTGGGAACTACTATGCAGGTTGCTGACGTTGTTAGTCTTGAGCTAATCACTACCTCAGATACTTTTGCATCAAGTTGTTTTTTTATTTTTTCAACAAGACCTTGATCAGATTCTGATACTTTTTTACTAGATTCATCAGGTGAAACATCTTCCTTAGCAACATTAACTATTTCCTTACCTTTATACTCCATTAAACCTGTCATAACCCACTCATCAATTCTGTCTGTGAGTAATAAAACTTCTGTACCCTTAGATTTTAATCCTTCAATATGTGGCGAGTTTGCAGCAGCTTCATATGTATCAGCAACACAATAATAAATTTTCTCTTGGTCTTCACTCATTCTTTCAATATAGTTATCTAAGCTTTGATCGATATCATTTGTGGTTGTATTAGTTGATGAAAATAAAAATAAGCTTGCAATTGATTCTTTATTCTCAAAATCTTCCGCAGTACCTTCTTTTAAAACAAGTCCATACTCTTTCCAAAATTCTTTATAACCATCAAATGTATCTTCTTTTAGAGACTTTAATGATTCCAATACTCTTTTTGTTACTGCTTTTTTAATAGTATCGACAAGTTGATGTTGTTGAAGAATTTCTCTTGATACATTAAGAGGGAGATCATTTGTATCAATAATACCTCTAACAAATCTTAGATATAAGGGTAAAAAGTTGGAAGCATCATCCATGATAAAAACTCTCTGAATATATAACTTTACACCTCTTGGAGATTCTCTGTTCCATAAGTCAAAGGGGGGCTTAGATGGAATATAAAGCAAATTGGAATATTCGTTTTTACCCTCAACTTTATTATGAACCCATAGTATTGGATCTTCTTGGTCAAAAGTTATAAATTTATAGAATTCTTTATACTCTTTATCTTTTATTGATCTTTTAGGTTTTAACCACAATGCGTCTGCATCATTAATTCTTGTTGATTCGTCAGCTTCACTTATAAGATTAAGAGGAAAATTAATATATTGAGAATACTTTTCTAAAAGAAATTTAATCCTCCCCTCTTCAGCAAACTCAAAGTTTTCTTCATTTAGGTGAATAATAATGTCTGTTCCGTTAGTCTCCTTTGTGGTTTGTTGCAGCTTATATTTTTCTTCTCCATTGCTTTCCCAAAGGGTAGCGATATCATTTTTCTCAAATACTGATTTGGATATTACCTGAACCTTTTCTGCCACCATGAATGCAGAATAAAAACCAACACCAAATTGTCCAATTAAATTTGAATCTTTCTTCTTATCACCTGTAATATTATCTAAAAAAGATGCTGTTCCTGATCTTGCAATAGTTCCAATGTTAGCAACAAGTTCTTCTTCCGACATTCCTATTCCATTATCTGAAATTATGATTTTATTTTCTTCTTTTACAATTTTTACATCTATTTTTAAATCTTTATTAAATTTTGATATTCCTTTGTCTTCAACTGCTTTAAATCTTAATTTATCTAGCGCATCTGATGCATTTGACACTAATTCACGAATAAATATCTCTTTGTTTGAATAAAGCGAGTGAATCATCAACTTCAATAGTTGCTTTGTTTCAGTTTGAAATATCTTAGTTTTTGTCTTAGCCATAATTTATCCCCTTGTCTTCAACTATTAGTAATAACAAATAACTTAATTTCAAGGGTTTTTAGGAATTAGTAACTCTTATAATTTGAACGACAGACACTATTAAAATAATAATAGTGTTAAAAACGCTAAGATTATGAAGTGCTTTAAACATGTTATCCCAACCTCTGTCCTTGGCAACATTTGTTAAAGGTATAATCACATAACCAAAAATTGAGAAGAAGACTGCTGTAAGTGCAAAATATATATCGAATTTATTAAAGAATAAATAAGAAATTAGTAAAGCAATTAATGTTATTAATGATAGTAATAAATAATACCTTGGAAAAATCTTTCTTAAAAAAAGAGATGCGTTTTGATTATCTAATACTTTAAAAACTACAGGAGCGGTAAGCAGAACTTGAGCAAATATAATACCCAAAACCAATGAGTAGCATAATATTAATAGACTTAAAACAACTATATTCATAACTAAATGGCGGTCCGACGGGGAATCGAACCCCGAACGCCGCCGTGACAGGGCGGAATTATAACCGTTTAACTACCGGACCACTTAACAATGGATTGAATAATATCTTCTTTAGATAAAAGGTCAACCCAAAAAATGGTGGGTGATGACAGGTTCGAACTGCCGACCCTCTCGGTGTAAACGAGATGCTCTACCAAACTGAGCTAATCACCCCAGACCACTATCCAAAGGGAGTCTTTAATAAATCCCAAAGTTCAAGATTGCAATAATACTATTATATTTCTAAAAATAATATGCTTAATTAATTTGAAATTTTTTAATTTTCACTCAGTCCGGCTCTTGCTAAATAAATTCCTAGCAACGTTATGAATACAAATATAATTTGTATTAAATTTAAAATTTCACTGAAAATAAAGGCTGCTAGAATTGTAGCGGTGAGTGGTTGCATTAATAGGCCAATGGATCCACTAGAAGCAGAAATGTTACCTATACCAAAAGTTATCAAAAACTGACCTCCAAATTGACATAAAAACGCCATTAGCAAAAGATTTACCCATTCAAAATTTGATTGAGGTAGATTTAAGCCTGAACTAAAGCTCATTGTTACAAGTGAGAATAGACAACAGAAGAAGGTCGTATAAAAAATAATATTTAAAGGGGTTTCTTTACCCAATTTGGAGATTATCAATAAATAAACTGCATACCATATCGCTGCAACCATACAAAGAATATCACCAAGTAATTTTCCATTAGCGTAATTATTTGAAAATATTATTAAGCCAAAGATGCCAATAAAAGTTATTAAAAAAGAAAAAATAAAGCCTTTCTGTGGTTTTTCTTTAAAAACTAAATAAGCTAAAAGAGCAACAAAGATTGGTGCCGAGTTAACAATAATGGTTGCGTTTGATACAGAGGTAATATCCATGCTGTAGTGCCATAGAGTTAGATCAGTTGTAAATGCAATAGAAGCTATTGCAGTATAGAGAATAGTTTTTTTATCTTTAACTCTAAATAGAATTTTTTTATTAATTAAGAAATTGAAACTTACTAAAAAAGGTATAGCAAGAAACATCCTCCAAAATGAAATAGCTGATGGTGATAAATAGCTCCATTTTACAAAGATCGGAGCAAAACCAATTAACATTCCGCCGGTTGCAAGCATTAGAAAATAATTTGTTCCCTGTAAATTCTTGATCATGAAGTTATACTTTGAATATGAACGAATTCATTGTAGATCATAGTAAAGAAATTATCTCTGTTGGCGAATTAAATAGATCTGCTAAATTTTTATTAGAGGACGCTTTCAATAATATTTCAGTGATAGGTGAAATTTCTAATATGTCTAGACCAAGCTCTGGACATATATATTTTACCTTAAAGGATGAAGACGGAGCTATTGGATGTGCAATGTGGAGGTCTCAAGCCATTAAATTAAATTTTGTACCTGAAAATGGAAATAAATGCATTCTTAAAGGACAAGTGAGTATTTATCCTGCTACAGGTCGTTATCAGTTAATGGTCAAAACTATTGAACAAGCTGGAGATGGCAATTTAATGCAGCAGTTTGAGAACCTAAAAAAGAAATTAGATTCAGAAGGTTTATTTGACAGTCAAAATAAATTATCTATACCTTTCTCACCAAAACATATTGGAGTTATAACCTCATCATCAACAGCTGCATTTCAAGACATATTAAGTACTATTCAAAGAAGAGCACCATCTGCTCAGGTAAGTATTAGCCCAGCAGTTGTTCAAGGCGACAACGCCCCTCGAACACTAATAAAAGCAATGAATAGAATTATCCACTTCAATGAATCTAATGCTGACAATAAAATTGATGTTGTTATTTTGGCAAGGGGTGGAGGATCTATAGAAGATTTATGGTGTTTCAATAACGAAGAGTTAGCTCGTGAAATTTCAACATTCCCTATACCAACAATATCAGGTGTTGGACATGAAATAGATTTTACAATTAGTGATTTTGTTGCAGACATGCGAGCGCCAACCCCTACTGCAGCTGCAGAATTAGTTACTGAATTTAATTTCAAAATCAGTGATAGAATTGATGAGTTGAGCTCTGTTTTAAAAAAATCTTTATTGAGCTCATTTAAATCAAAAAAATTAGTTATTGAATCCTTAAAATTATCTATCAAAAATCCATTATCAATTCTTAGAGAACAGAACCAAAAACTGGATGCTTATGAGCTAATAATGAAACAAAAAATAGAAATGAAATATTCTAAAAATATTCAATCCTTTAAACTTCTTTTATCAAGACTAATGGATAAGAGTCCTAAATCTTTGTTTCAAGAATTAAATAACAAAATTGATTATTATGAAAATAATTTAAGAAAGAGCATCAAAAATAATTTATCCTTAAAATCATTTAAATTAAAAGAATTTAATAAAAACTTAATAATTTTGAGTCCCCTCTCAATCTTGGATCGTGGCTACTCAATTATTCAAAATAAAAAAGGAGATGCTATTAAGTCTTATAAGCAGACTTCCGACGGTGAAAAATTATCTGCAAGACTCGGTGAGGGCTATCTAGAGATTGAAGTAAAAAAATCTAATGAAAAATAAAATTAAAAAAATTATTTTTATTTTTTTTCTTTCAATAAACCTTCAAGCTGATCTTATTGGTATTCCGGGTGAAATTATTGCGATTAAATTAAACGAAAAAATTAATAAACTTCATGATAACGATTTAGTAATTAATTTTAATGGAAATGAATATGCAATTTTGCCAGTTCCATATTCAGCCAATGATACTGTTATAAAAAAAGGTAGTTATTCTATAAAAGTAAAGAAAAAAGATTTTGGAGAATCAAGGATAACTATTACTAATCCCTCCATGGTTGATTTAAGTAAATCAGATTCAGATAGAGCCTATAAAGAGTCTTTACTGATTAAAAAAGCCTTGAATACATTTACAACTAATATTTCTCCTAGCTTAAATTTTATTTCACCGGTTGAAGGAATTATCTCAAGTCGTTATGGAAAAAAAAGGTTCATAAATGATAAACCAAGATCTCCTCATTTAGCTTTAGATATTGCAGCAAGCGAAGGCACAACAATAATTGCACCAAGTTCTGGAAGAATAATTTTAGTTGGAGATTTTTTTTATTCTGGTAAATACATAATGTTAGACCATGGAAAAGGTCTTATATCATCCTACAGTCATATGTCAGAAATTTTAGTATCTATTGATAGTATTGTTAAAAAAGGTGATATTTTAGGAAAAGTTGGATCAACTGGAAGAGTTACAGGCCCTCACTTACATTGGTCTGTCTATCTTAATAAAGAAAGAATTAATCCCGAATCTCTTTTAAAAAGAAATTATTTAGATCTGCTCTTGAAGGCTTCTCAAGATAGTATTTAAAGAATCTTTCGTTTGAGGTCTAAAAAAAGATTTAACAAGCACTCCGTTTGGATCTATAAAAAAAGTTGCAGGAACTGCAGGGGGAGTTTCTATACCCCATATTTCTCTTGGATGCGAAATTAAAGATGGTATATCAACCTTAAATTTTTTAGCTATAGGTGCAAGATCTTCTGCATCTAATTCATCAAAATTATAGGCGAAAACTAAAATATCAGAGTTCTCATGAGCAAACTCTACTAACTCAGGGATCTCTTTTATACATGGTGCACACCAATCTGCCCAATAGTTTACAACTATCCATTGACCTCGAAGGTTATCCATCGAAGTATTTGAACCATTGAATACTTCTATATCATTTTTTTGACATCCAAATATTATGAAAAGGCATAACAAGGTTATAATTTTAGTTTTCATGGAAGACATCATAGGCTAAATAATACTTATGGAAAATAGATATTTATTAATTCTTTTTTACTCAGCCGGCGGGTCAGTAAGAAATATAGCACATGCTATAGCTGATGGTGCTGAAGAAAAAGGTGTCCAAGTAAAATTAAGAACGGTTCCTAGGGTTTCTAATGTTACAGAAAAAACAGCCCCTGAAATTCCTGATAAAGATGAAGTTTATTGCACTAAAGATGATTTGATTAATTGTAGCGGTCTTGCTCTTGGCTCTCCTACAAGGTTTGGTTCTATGGCCTCCCCTCTTAAATACTTTTTAGATACAACTGGTGATTTATGGGCTACAAATGCTTTAGAAAATATTCCTGGAATGGCATTTACATCAACTAGCTCGATGCACGGAGGACAAGAAACAACTTTATTTAATCTTTTAACTTACATGCTTCATCAGGGACTGATCATTCACGGGTCGCCTTATTCGATAAAAGAATTAGGTAATTCAAAATCTGGGGGGACTCCATATGGGCCCTCCCATGTAGAGAGCTTTAATGATTCAAATAAGTTAACTCCTGATGAGTATGCTATTGCTAAAAAATCAGGAGCTAGAATAGCTTCATTAATAAACCTTTTAAATGTTTGATTTAAAGAACTTTAAATTGATTACAAATATTTTTATTATTTTATTAATTGGAATAAAGTTGATAACTGTTATCAACGAAAGAACAGATGAAATTTTTTTTGTTATATGGTCATTGCCATTTGTTATATTTAGTTACTTTGCTAATAAACTATCAATAAAATCATATCAAAGTTTTTGTTTTATTCTCTTAATCTATTTTATGTCTTCTTCTCTAAGAGTTTTTGGGATTACGCCATACATCTTTGATTTAATAGAATTAATATTAATAGTTTTATTTTTTGTCCATTGTATGTATGGACCAAAAACGATTAGAAGTAAGGTGTAAAGTTTACTTTACATTAATTAATTGATAATCTATCATCGAAAAAATGGAGAAATAAATGAATCAAAAAAAATCAATTTGGCAACAAGCCGATAGTTTTCTATCACTTTCAAGAAAAATAATTATTAATGGTGCGACTATTCTTATATTGGTAGTAATAACATTTTCAGTCATTGGTGGAGTGGCTTCATCTTTTTCTGGATCTGATGAAATTGATAAAAAAGATAAAATTCTTTGGTTTAAGCCTATTGGTGTTGTAGTTGATAATTCGATAAGTTCTTCTTCATCAATTGACGCTTTGCTTGGTTCAGCTGAAATTCAACAACATAAACTTGAAGATTTATTGAATGTTTTAAAGAATGCTGCAAACGATGAAGAGCTTTCAGCTGTCTATATAAATGTTACAGAGCTTGGAATGTATTACGCTTCAGCTTTTGAATTAGCAAATGCAGTAAAAAATATTAAAGATAACGGCAAAAGAGTAATAGCTTATGGAGAAACCTTTGGAAACAATGGATATTTAATTAGTTCACAAGCAAACGAAATCATTCTTAATAAATATGGTCAAATTGCATCATTTGGTTTTTCTAGAAAAAGAGAATATGTAAAAGATTTGTATCAAAATATTAAGCTTAATCAACATGTTTTTGTTGCAGGAGAATGGAAAACTGGTCCAGAAAACTTTACAAGAAATAGCATGTCTGAAGAAGACAAAATATCATGGAATGATTTTGCGGAGCCTCTTTGGAATAAAATAACAAACTATATTGAGAACGCTAGAGAGCTCCCAAAAGGAACTCTGCAAAATTATGGCGATGCTTTTTGGCAGTTATCAAAAGAAACGCCTGAGGTTTCTCAGATTGCTCTTGAAAGAAATCTTGTAGATAAAGTTTTCACAGTTGAAGAATTACGGCATTGGTTTTTTGAGGAATATCCTAATGAAGATAATGATGCTAATAAACTACCTGATTCAATATCAATATATGATTATTTAGCAACTGTCGATGTCAAAGAAAATGATTCTAAAAATAAAATAGCTGTCATTCATGTTGAAGGATCTATTACTACGGGTGAATCATCCTTTGGCACTGCTGGGTCAGATACCATTGTTGAAAACATTAGAAAAGCTATTAAGGATAAATCTGTAAAAGCTCTTGTTCTTCGTGTAAATAGTCCAGGAGGAGGAGTTTACGCTAGTGAATTAATAACAAATTCTTTAGACGAGTTTAAAGATACTGGCAGGCCTATAGTGAGCTCAATGGGTGACATAGCAGCATCTGGAGGTGTATGGGTAACAACTCTATCAGATGAAATTTGGGCAAAAAACGAAACTCTAACTGGCTCTATTGGAGTTTATGGTATTCTACCAACATTTGAAAATTTATATGATTGGGCAGGAGTTCAAGTTGATGGAACTAGCTCAACAGAAGCAGCCGCATGGGATCCAAGATCATCAATGCCTGAGAGTGTTACAAATGCAATTCAAGCATCAGTAGATAATACTTATGAGAAATTTGTTAATAAAGTTTCAGACAATAGAGTTATGGAATATGAGGAAGTTCATGCAATTTCTAAAGGTAGAATTTGGTCAGGAGAAAAAGCTTTTAAATTAGGCTTGGTTGATAAAATCGGTAACTTAGATGATGCAATAAATGCTGCTTCAAAATTAGCAAATATAGATGACTACAGAGTAATAAGATACTTTAAGGATATGGACCCCTTTGAGGTCTTTATATCTGAACTTATTGGCAATCTAGATACGAAAATAGAAATAGGAGAGAATTCTAAAAAGATATTAAATTTTTTAAATGAAGGATATAAATTTATTGAAGAAGATAAAAATATAAGTATGGTTTCTTATTGTTTTGAATGTGAATATTTCTTACCTAAATAATTTCTTTAATTAAAGGTATGGAAATCCTTTTTTTCTTTTCCATTGAAAGCTGATCAAGGCCTTCAAGAATGTTTACTAAATCTGATATATTTCTTTTTGAGTAAGTTAAAAGATACTTAGCTTCTCTCTCGCCCAAATTAATCGAGCTAAGATTCGCAATGTGTTTTAGTGCATTTTCAAGATTGGCGTCATCAACTGGATAAAGCTCATAACTTTGTAGTTTTTTTATTCTAGAATCTAAGTCAGGAAGTGAAAATATATTGTTACTACCTTCTATAGAAGATGAGAAAACAAGTCTGCATTTATTATTAAGTGTATTATTTATTAAATTAAAAACGGCTGTTTCCCACTCCTCGTTAGCAATAATATTTTCGAGTCCATCCAGACAAATTAAATCAGAATTTTCAATTGAATCTAATATGCCAACTCCATGCGATATTATCTCTTTAATAGGTAAAAATAATGCGGTTTTATTATGTTTGCTGTAAAAGTTACACAAAGATTGCAGTAAATAAGTCTTACCAGAATTATTGATGCCAAAAATATAAATGTCATCAGACAAAATCTTATTACCAATAATTGATAATAAAAGCGAATTTTTTGGATCAATATAAAAACTCTCAAAAGATGATTTATTAGGTCTGCTCCAAGGAAAGGTTAATTGCTTAGGTTTATTCATTATGGTATTTGTTAAGACTAACCAGCCACCCTTTTGCATAAACTATTAGACTGAGCAAAGTTATTACGACTATAAAAATATCTAGAATTAATAGAGACAAATTTACATCAAAAATCTGAAATAGAAGAATCGTAAATATATAACTTATTTGAAGGCCCGTTGTTAATTTACCTAAAATATTTGGTAAAGGTGTTTCAGACTCAATTAATGTCATATGAATTGCTGCTCCAACTAAGATGGCAATATCCCTTCCAATAAAAATTACAAAAATATACAAAGGTATATACAGATTTAGCCAAAGAATAAAAATAGTACCTGAAAGAAGAAGCTTATCAGCAACTGGATCAAGGATTGTTCCTAAATAAGTTTGCCAATTCATTTTTCTTGCGAGAAAGCCATCCAAAGCATCGGTAATAGATGCAACTGCAAAAAAACCAATGCTAGTAACAAAGTTACCTAGAAAAATATTATTGAGTATTGGATAAACAAGAGCAATTCTTATTATTGAAAGAAAGTTTGGAATAAATATAAAATACTTACTCATTTTTTATACTCTATATTAATTTTTGATGAGTCACTGTCAGTAATATGTAAAAAGCTATTATTTTGTATTTCGTTAATTAATGTATTCATATCACCTAGTGTTTTGATTTTGTATGTAATTATATTATTTTTTAAACTAAGTATTTCAATACTTGAAATTCCAATAAATTTACTTAGCCTATCCCTAGAATCAATATAGTCCATATAAGAAGATATTCCACTTATCGAAACGAGAGTATCTACAGTTCTATTTGTATTGATTTTTAAATCATTTAATTTTTTATCTGTAATAGATTGGACATATTCTAAAAAAATGTTTTCAAGATCATTTTTAAGATTCTCGCTATTTAGAGAAGATTTTATATCTCCAGTAATTTGCCAATTATCTAAACCAAGGTTTGTTAATTTTATTTTTACTAACTCATCAAATTCATATTTTGATGAAATATACTCAGAAGGACTCGATAGAATACTCATATTAGATAGAGTTTGTCGGTCTTGAAGATCAAATATTGGAATCTCTAAAAAAATGCCTCTATTTTTTGAAATGCTTTTTAGCACACTCGTAAATATATTGTCTATTTTATTTTTTGACTGATCGGCAGATAAAAAATATGGGCTTACTGAACCAGAGTCAATTTCTATCAAAAAAAATATTACAGGCCTGGAGTATCCAACTATTGGGATAGATAATTCATTGAACTTACTAATTAAAAAATCCTGATTAAATATTACTTGAAGATAGCTCAAATCATCTATATTTTTAATTGAATAGCTTATTATGAAGTCTTTCCTTGTAACTCCTGAATTGATTATCTTCCAAATATTCGATGGTGAATCTGATCCGCTTAATCTGTAGACCATATTGTTGAAAGAAGAATTGATTGATTTCTCAATTTTACTTGAATTTTCAATTGGTTCATAAATAGTAAAAAGTTCATCAAATTCCTTCCCAAAGGAGAAATTAGAAAAGATAATAAGTCCAACTATAAAATGTTTTATAAAATTATTATGCATTGTCGTCTTGCTCATAATAGGTATTCTAAATGACAAAAGAAATTATAGATAATGATCCTTACAAGTCTGCTGGTGTAGATATAAGTGCAGGCAATGATTTAATAGATATGATTAAAGGTGATGTCGCGTCATCTCATGGACCAAATGTATTGGGCAACATCGGCGGTTTTGCAGGCATGTTCAGACTTGATAAAGAATATGAAAATCCAATTTTGGTTGCCTGCACTGACGGCGTGGGCACAAAAGTAGCCCTAGCTCAAGATAATGGAAAAATTGAAGGCATAGGGCAAGACTTAGTAGCTATGTGTGTAAATGATCTAATAGTATGCGGAGCTAGGCCCCTATTCTTTTTAGACTATTTTGCAACCTCGAAACTTCAAGTAAAGGAGGCTGCTAAGGTTGTTAAGAGCATTGCGAATGCATGCAAAGATTCTGGATGTGCACTTTTAGGCGGTGAAACTGCTGAAATGCCTGGACACTATGTAGGTAATAATTTTGATTTGGCAGGTTTTTCAGTCGGATGTGTTGATGAGAATAAAATTATAAACAATCAGTCGATTATAGACGGTGATATCTTAATTGGTATTGAATCAAGTGGTCCCCATTCGAATGGATATTCACTTATCAGAAAAATTATAAAAGACTCAGATCTTTCCAAAGAAGAGTTAAAAATAATAGCTGATAAAGCACTTAAACCAACTCTTTTATATCCTAATATAATAATTAGTCTTTTAGATAGTTTTACTATCAATGGAATGGCTCATATTACTGGTGGCGGATTGACGGAAAATATTCCAAGATCTTTACCAGATAAACTATGTGCTGATATTTATAAAGATTCCTGGGATGTTCCTGAAATTTTTGAGTGGCTTCAAAAGAATGGAAATATTCAGGAAAACGACATGTTTAGAATTTTTAACTGTGGAATTGGAATGGTTTTAATTGTAAATCCTGACATTGTTGAAAATGTAATGAATCACATAAGAGAACACAATTATAAATGCTTTCAAATTGGCTTAGTTAAAAATAAAGATTCAAATAATTCAGTAAATTATCTCTAGGTTCATGAAAAAGATAGCTGTGTTGATATCTGGAAGTGGTACTAATCTTCAAGCTATTATTGATAAATGTTTATCAGGTTATATTGAGGCAGAAATAGTTTGTGTTCTAAGTAACGATCCTAATGCATATGGTCTTGAAAGAGCTAAATTAAACAATATTAAAACTAAAATAATTAATTCAAAAGACTTTGAAACTAGTGATTTATTTAATGAAGGTTTATATGACTATTTAAAAACATTAGATTTAGATTTGATAGTTTTAGCAGGGTTTATGAAGATTCTATCAGGCACTATTACAAAAACATTTTATGGAAAGATTATTAATATTCACCCTTCCTTGCTCCCAAAATATCCTGGCTTAGATACTCATAAAAAAGTAATAAAGAATAAAGATTCTTTACATGGAGTTTCTGTTCACTATGTGTCTGAGGAGCTTGATGCTGGCCCTTTGATAGCTCAGGGTGCAATAAAAACTTATAAAGATGAGGATATTGATGATTTAATAGAAAGAATCCACCAAATTGAACATATTATTTACCCAGAAGTTATTAAGTTTATTTGCAAGAAGCAAATCTACTTAGATTCAAATAAAATTGTTTATAAAAATATTAATATAAATAATAAAGACTTTATATATAAGAATTATGAAATTTAACACTTGCTTTCTTCTGCTACTTTGCTTTCAGCTAGCTTCTTTAGAAATAAAAGAATATGAAGCTAGGTATTCTTATGAATCTGATGAAATATCGATAAATGGTGTTCGAAAATTTGAAAAAGTTGATGATAATTTTGTGCTTAGCTTTAAAGCTAGAAATATGATCGCCAAAATGACTTTTGCATCTACCTTCTCGATGATAAATGAAAACATTACAACAAAGAATTACCTAATTCAGGTGAGACCTAAATTTGTAAATAGAGATCAAGAGGTGAATTTTAATTACGATAATTTATCTATTAAGTCAGTTGGCAGAGATAGTTGGAAAAGTTATATAGATAAAGATTTAAAGCCTATGGATCCGTTGAATGCACAAATTCAAATTAGGTTAAATTTACTAAATAATATGAAGGAATTCTCAATAAAATTAGTTGAAATAAAAAATGGTGCAGTTGAAGATAATTTTTATAAAATTGTAGGTGAAGAGATTTGTAATATAGGCTCTAAAGAATACGAATGTATTATCTTAAAAAGGCAAAGAAAAAAAGAAAGTAGAGAAACTTTATATTATTTAGCCCCAGAGTTGGGTTATATGTTCCTTAAAATCATTGATACTGGTTCTGAAAGAACTCAAAAATTAGAGTTGTTGGAAATACTAAGTCTTGGGTAGAGTTACACCTGTTTGACCTTGATATTTTCCATCTCTATCTTTGTAGCTAGTCTCGCAAACTTCATCGGATTCAAAAAATAACATTTGGGCTACTCCTTCTCCGGCATATATTTTTGCAGGTAAATTAGTTGTATTTGAAAATTCTAAGGTGACATGCCCCTCCCATTCAGGCTCTAGAGGAGTCACATTCACAATAATGCCACACCTAGCATATGTAGATTTACCAAGACATACTGTCAGAACATTTCTGGGTATTCTAAAATATTCAACCGTTCTAGCTAGAGCAAATGAATTGGGAGGTATTACACATACATCAGAATTAATGTCTACAAAACTCTTCTCATCAAAGGATTTAGGATCAACGATTGCCGAATGTATATTAGTGAAAACTTTAAATTCATTTGAACATCTGACGTCATACCCGTAACTAGAAACGCCATATGAAATTAATTTTTGGCCGTTTTCATCAATTCTCATTTGATTTTCTGAGAAGGGCTCAATCATCTTTTTTTCAAAAGACATTTTTGTGATCCATTTATCTGATTTAATCGACATTTACAACGGTTCTCCCTTGAATAGCTCTTGCGATAGTGTTTCCATCGACATACTCTAACTCTCCACCAATTGGAATACCATAAGATATCCTAGAAACTTTAATATTTTCAATATGATCTTTTATAAACATTGCTGTAGCATCTCCCTCTACGGTTGAGCTTGTAGCTAAAATAACTTCTTTTACCTTTTCTGTTTTTATTAAATTTAAAAAATTATCTATGCCAAGGTCTTCTGGGCTTACTCCTTCTATTGGTGATAATCTTCCGAGAAGCACAAAATATTTACCTCTAAATCCACCTGTTGATTCTATAGCAAGAACGTCTGAAGGACTTTCAACAACACAAACACTATCACTATCTCTAGAGGTATCAGCACAAACCTTACAATAGTCATTAGATGTAAGCATGCGACATCTTTTACATCTATTCACATTTTCAAGAGCCTCTAACATTGTTTTTGCTAGAATTGATGCTCCGTCTTTGTTTTTATCAAGTAAATATAAGGCCATTCTTTGTGCAGATTTCTTACCAACACCAGGTAAAATTGTTAATGCATTAATTAAATCATTTAATAAATCTTGATTCATCTTACTCGGTTGGCTTAATAGAACCGTCTTTTATACTAGCGTCAAACTTCTTCAAAAAATTCTGGATAGATGGGTCTGATGATACGGATTCTTCTGCCTTTAATTGCTTCTCAGATTGTATTTCATTCTGCTTGTTAATTGGAGATACACTTCCATTGCCTAATTTTACTTCTATCGATAATTTATCACCGAAGATCGTCA
>CABXTT010000020.1 GCA_902515155.1 uncultured SAR86 cluster bacterium
CCGTTTTCTTCACCAACGTGCTTTTTAGCTATTGAAACTAAATCTTTACCACTTCCCATCGCTGCTGCTAAACCAAAGTTTGATATAAATGCTCTTTCATGTTGCAAAAGAGCTTTAGCAATAGCCCAACCAGCATTCAGCTCTCCAATTAAGTTATCTTTAGAAGCTTTAACATTATCAAAGAATGTTTCACAAAAAGGTGATTTTCCAGAAATTAATGTAATAGGCTTGGTACTAACTCCAGGAGTCTCCATATCAATTAGTAAAAAACTTATCCCATCATGCTTAGGCTCTTTTGGACCTGTTCTTACTAAAGCAAAAATCCAATCTGCTTTATCTGCATAAGATGTCCAAACCTTTTGACCATTTACTAAAAAATGATCTCCCATATCCTCAGCTTTTGTTGCAAGACTCGCCAAGTCAGAACCTGATCCAGGTTCAGAATAGCCCTGACACCATCTTATCTCGCCTTTAATAATCTTAGGTAAATGTTCTTTTTTTTGTTCTTCAGTTCCGTATTCAAGTAAAACAGGAGCTAACATCCATATGCCAAAGCTTAAGAGAGGAGCTTTGGCGCCAATCATAAACATTTCTTCATTTAAAATTTTTACTTCATCTTTTGAAAGACCACCACCACCATACTCTTTCGATACCGTTGGCATTGTCCATCCTTTTGAGCCCATTCTTTCTAACCAGATCTTAGAATCTGGATTTTTATATACTGCTTTTCTTCCACCCCAAACCTCATCAACTGGAGTCTTTGGATCAGCACCATTTTGCATTGAAGAAGGACAGTTTTCTTTCAACCAGTCTTTCACTTCTTGTCTAAAATTATCTAATTCACTCATTAAGGATCCTTTGTTTTATGTTCCGCAAAACTATTATAGTAATAAAATTTACTTTTTCACCCCAACTCATTTAAAAATTGAGTGTTTTCAAACAATTGCTAAGAGTATAATAAGTACATGTTTAAAAATATTGGAATATATATTAAAGAAAAAGCTTATCAAGAGATTGATAATGAGGCTTTGCATTCTTTAATTTCATCTCTTAAGAATCATACTTCACAAGTATTTATTGAAGATGACGCTGATTATCAAAATGACTCGGTAACGAAGCTAAATTACAAAGAGTTTGTTTCAAAAGTTGATTTAATAATAGTATTTGGTGGCGATGGAACCTTATTAAATTCAGCGAGGAAATATCTAAAAAATAATATCCCTATATTAGGCATTAATATGGGTAATGTAGGATTTCTCACTGATGTAAAAACAGAAGATTTCGAGTCAATTATCCAAGATATATTAAATGGAAAGTTTGAAATTGAAGAACGAAATCTTGTAAGCGCATCTTTCTTAAATGAGACAGTTTATGGTTTAAATGAAATTGTAATCCACTCAGGTGCTTACACTCAGTTAATGAGATATAGATTAAGTGTGAATGATAAAGTCGTTTATGAACAAAGATCTGATGGGCTTATAATAGCTACTCCTACTGGCTCAACAGCCTATGCACTATCTGCAGGAGGACCAATCATTCATCCTAGTTTAGACGTATGGACAATTTTACCTATGTTACCTCAAAGCATATCTTCAAGGCCTTTTGTTATTTCTTCAAAAGAAAAGGTAGTAATTAAACTCTTAAAAGGACCTCTTGAGGATGCAAAAATATGCGCAGATGGCCATGATGATATAGCTGTTCCTTACGACGAGGACATCGCTATTACAAAAATGAGTAATACTTTAAGGTTGGTTCATCCAATAGATAATGATTTTTTTGAAGCCTGCAGAGAAAAGCTTGGGTGGAGTTTAGATATCTCGAAAAATAATCATTAAATTGAATATTAAAAATTTTCATATACCAATTATTCTTATCTCCGTTGCTATTGCTTTGGTTTCAAATTTTGGGAGCATTATTTCAATTATTGAGCCTTTAACTTTTTTAAAATTTAATTTATCTCCAACAATTGCCACTGGCAGACCAATATTTATATCTTTCAATGATACATTCCATGGTAACAACGAGTGGTGGAGACTCATTACACCGATGTTCATTCATTTCTCATTTGCTCATTTGTCGTTCAATTGTTTATGGATATATATTTTAGGACCTAAAATTGAAAAGTATGATGGTTACTTTTTATTTATTACATTAATAGTTTTCACTTCAATCAGTGCAAACTATGCTCAATATTTCTTTTCTGGACCATCTCTTTTTGGAGGATTGTCTGGGGTTATTTATGGAATGCTTGGATATTGCATGACAATTGAATTTGAGGAGCAACAAGAAAGATATGATTTACCACCAGCGCTTTATCTTTTTATGATTGTTTGGTTGTTGCTTGGTTTTATTGGAACTTTAGAACTTTTTGGTTTTGGCAGCGTTGCTAACTTTGCTCATTTAGGGGGACTTATTTCTGGAATAATTTTTGCTATGATAGCTAAAACAATCTTAAAAAATATTTATGACTAAAATAAGGAAAGCTGTAATGCCTGTAGCAGGCTTCGGAACAAGATTTCTTCCTGCAACAAAAGCTATCCCAAAAGAAATGCTTCCGATTATCGACAAGCCTCTTATTGAATATGCTGTTGAGGAAGCTGTAAATGCAGGTATTGAAGAAGTAATCTTTATAACCAGCCATACTAAAGTCGCAATTGAAAATCACTTCGATAGTAATTTTGAATTAGAAGAGAAGCTCTCAAGAAATAATAAACATGAATTTATCTCCCTTATAAACCCAGAAAAGTATAAAAATGTTAGGTTTACTTATGTAAGACAGAAATCTCAGAAAGGACTTGGAGACGCAATAGCGCATGCATCTCATCTGATAGAAGACGAAGCATTTGCAGTTCTTCTTGCAGATGATCTCATTTTTTCAGAAGAAAGTTGCTTGCAGCAACTCATAAATATTCATGAAAATTCTGGATTATCAGTAGTAGGAGTTAATAAAGTTTCAAAAGAGGATATATCTAAATATGGTGTTATAAATCCATCCGTTGAGGAAGATAGAAATATTTTTGTAAATGATATAGTTGAAAAACCAACTATTGAGAATGCTCCTTCTGATCTTGCAGTGGTGGGTAGATATATTTTGGATAGTAGTATTTTTGGATACTTGAAAAGAGTATCAGAAGACAAATCTAACGAAATACAACTCACAGATGCAATCAAATTAATGTTAGAAGAAAAAAAAGTTCTAGCATGTAAGTATTTTGGAAAAAAATTTGATTGTGGCAGCAAGGTCGGCTATGTTGAAGCAACATTATTTAAAGCTCTGAAAGATGAATCCATGAAAGATATGCTTAAGAAATACTTATAAATTTTGAACCTTTTTTTATCATTATTTAAATTACTTCCACCTGAGCTTGCACATAAGGCGGCACTAATATCTCTAAATATTTTATATAAGTTAAAAATTTTAAATTTACTTTTCCCAAAATTTAAAGATCAAGAATATGAGTTTCTTGGAATGAAACTAAAAAATAAACTTGGAACAGCTGCAGGTCTTGATAAAGATGGTGACTTTATTGATTGCTTAGGTGCTCTAGGTTTTGGTTTTTTAGAAGTTGGAACTGTTACCCCAAAACCTCAAAATGGCAATCCTAAGCCAAGAGTTTTTAGATTATTTGATGAGCAAGCAGTAGTTAATAGATTAGGCTTTAATAATAAAGGAGTCGATCATTTAGTAAAAAAACTCAAATCAAAAAAATTTATGGGTATTGTTGGAGTCAATATCGGAGCAAATAAAAATTCTAAAGATCAAAAGAGAATAGATGACTATATAGAGTGTTTTAGAAAAGTTTATAAATACAGCGACTACATAACTGTAAATATATCTTCACCAAATACACCTGGCCTTAGGGACTTACATGATTTAGATAATATAAAAAACCTTATTTTAAATATTGAGAATGAAGCTAAATTAAATAATTTTAATCGACCCATATTTTTAAAAGTATCTCCTGATGAGTCAGCAGAAACAATTAAATCCATTGCAGACTTAATCAATCTATCTAACTTAACTGGGTTAATTATCTCTAATACAACTATTGACAAAGAAATACTTCACAATAAAAAAAATATAGATATTGATGGCGGTTTGTCTGGAGCGCCTTTGATGAAGAAATCTACAGAAATTCTAAAAGCCATAAGTAACCATAATCCAGAATTACCAATCATTGGCGTTGGTGGTGTTATGTGCAAATCAGATTTTAATGAAAAAATTAATTCTGGCGCCTCATTGGTTCAAATCTACACAGGTTTTATTATTAATGGCCCAAAGATTGTCAGTGAAATTTTAAATTAACTCTTATGGAATTAATAATAATTCTTGTTGTCGTAATCTTTTTAATTGGGACAGTAGGTATCGCTTTACCTTCAAAATCTTTAAGAAAAATATCTGATTTAAGAATGAATGCTTCAAAGATGGGTTTTAGAATAATACCTAATAATTTAGGTAAATCACTCTTTAAAAATAATGATCTTTCATTGGTTACCTATCAATTAAAAAATACAACTAATTTAAAAGAAGCTCATTTTATTAGAGACAAATCTAATTTAATTTTGTATTCTCCTCTCAAGCTCAAGTACTCAGATGAGTATGAAGATATAAAAATTAGACTAAATGAATTGTCTATATGTGTCGAAGAAATAATATTTTCAAAGTCACAAATTTCTTTTCTTTGGAAAGAAAAAAATGGTTTAGATGAGCTAAAAGAAATATTTGATGTAATAAATTCTTTTTAAAAATATCTTGTCAAAACCACTTGATTAATGGTATTCATAAAAAAGGAAACTTATTTTAATTATGGCTAAATCACTTGTAATCGTTGAATCACCTGCAAAAGCTAAAACTATTTCGAAGTATTTGGGTAGTGAATATATTGTTGAATCAAGTGTAGGACATATAAGAGACCTTCCAAAAAAAGCTGCAACAAATATAAAGAGATCATCAATTCCAAAAGGCCTATCTCCAGAGGAAAAAGAAAAATTAAAGTCTATTAATGATAGAAATAGATTAATAAGAAGAATGGGTATTGATCCAGACAATGGATGGAAAGCAGATTGGCAAATTATTCCAGAAAAAGAAAAAGTTATTAAGTCCCTAAAACAAGCAGCAAAAAAAGTAGACCACATTTATTTAGCAACCGATCTTGATAGAGAAGGTGAAGCTATTGCATGGCATCTAAAGGAAGCCTTGGGTCCTGAAAAGTATGAATATTCTAGAGTGAGATTTAATCAGATAACCAAGTCTGCAATTATCGACTCCTTTGCTGATCCAAAAGAAATAGATCTTGATTTAGTGAAAGCATACAGAGCTAGAAGGTTTCTTGATAAAGTTATTGGTTTTGAATTATCGCCCTTACTCTGGAAGAAAATTGCAAGAGGTCTCTCAGCTGGAAGGGTTCAATCCGTTGCATTAAGAGTTTTAGATGAAAGAGAAAGATTGATCCAGGAATTTATTCCTGAAGAGTTCTGGGAAGTTAGCATGAATCTTCAAAATAATGCCAATGACATCATTCCATTTTCGCTTAATAGAAAAAAATCTGATCCTTTGTTGCAAAAAGATGAAGCTGAAAGAATTAAAGATTTAGTCAATAGCCATGATCTTAAAATTAATGAAATTACTAAAAAACCAGTAAAAGTTAAACCACGAGCTCCTTTTATAACATCGACTCTGCAGCAAGCTGCGAGTACTAAACTCAGCTTTAATGTTAAAAGAACAATGAGGGTTGCGCAAAAATTATATGAAGCAGGGCATATAACTTATATGAGAACCGATGCTCCAAGTTTAAGCAAAGAGTCAATACAAGATGCAAGAAATTATATTAATGATAAATTAGGTGATAAGTACTTAACAAATGCACCTAGAATATATTCAAGCACCGAAAATGCTCAAGAGGCTCATGAGGCTGTTAGACCTACAAATGCATTTATGTCTCCTAATGATTTGATAGGATCATCAGAAGAAGAAATAAGACTTTATGGTTTGATATGGCAGCAATACATAGCATGCCAGATGCCAGATGCAGAGTATTTATCAACATCTGTAAAAGTTGAAATTGAAGATTATGTTTTTTCTGCAAAAGGAAGAGAAGTTGTTTTTGATGGGTACACAAAAATTACTCAAAATATTTCTTCTGATGGTGATGAAGATATATTACCAATTATGCAAGAAGGTGAATCTCTTTCCTTAGATTCAATTAATTTAGAACAAAAATTTACAAAACCACCGGCACGTTTTTCTGAAGCAGCATTAGTTAAAGAGCTTGAAAAGAAAGGAATTGGACGACCTTCAACATATGCAAATATTATTTCTACAATACAAGATAGAGGTTATGTTGAAATACAAAATAGAAGATTCTTTGTTAAAAAAATCGGTCATATTGTTACGGAAAGATTAATTGAAAGTTTTGATGACATTATGAATTATGACTTTACTGCAAATCTTGAGAATAATTTGGATAAAGTAGCCAATGGCGACCTTGACTGGAGAAATGTCTTAGATAACTTTTACAAAGCATTTCAAAATGACTTAGCTTCAGCTTCTGAAGAAAGTAATGGCATGAGATCTAATAAACCGACACCAACGAATATTATCTGTCCAGATTGTGGAAATAACACAATGGTAATTAGAAATTCTTCGAATGGTGTTTTCCTTGGTTGTTCTGGTTATGATAATGAAGGAGATGATAAATGCAAAAAAACTGTAAATCTTATATCTGGAGATGAAGCAATAAGTGTTGATGATAAAGAGGAAGCTAAAAATTTATTAATTAAAGAAAGATGTAATATCTGTGATACCAGCATGGATAACTACTTGATAGACGAAAATAGAAAACTTCATGTATGTGCAAAAAGTCCAGATTGTAATGGACATGCCGTAGAAGAAGGGCTTTTTAAAATAAGAGGTTATGACGGCCCAACGCTTGAATGTCATAAGTGTGGTTCTGAAATGCAATTAAAAACTGGGAGATTTGGTAAGTACTTTGGCTGTTTAAATGACAATTGTGGAACAACAAGAGCTCTTCAGAGAAATGGTGAACCAAAACCTTTGACCATGGAGCCAATATCAATTCCTGATTTAGCATGTTTAAAATGTGAGGACCATTATCTATTAAGAGATAGTATGAAAGGCTTATTCCTTGCTGCGAGTAAGTACCCAAAAAATAGAGAAACAAGAGCTCCAAAAGTGTCAGAGATTAATCAGCTTAGCATGGAGATATCTGAAGCTTGTAGATTCTTACCGCAATCAGATAAACATTCTTATTTAATGAGTGCTCCAGAAAAAGACAAAGATGGTAATCCTTATGTTATTAGATATAACAAATCTGAAGATACTCATTATTTAGCTTCTGAAAAAGATGGCAAGAAGACTAAATGGACGGCGATATACAATAATGGAGAATGGGTGCAAAACCTTAAAAAGTAGTGGATTCAAAAGAATATGTAAATCTTTACTTAGATATATGCAATGAATTACTGACAAAATTAACTTTTGATAAGTCAGCAAGCGATAATTCTAATCAACACATTTTTTTTATTACTTTAGATAAAAGTATGAATTATCTTGCAGATGAAGTTTTATCATTTTCTTCAATTGAGCAATCTTCATTTTCTTCTTTGAACTCGTCTGCTAAATGGAATTTGTTTTTAGATGATATTACTTTTAAAAATATTATCAAAAGAGAGCTTGAACCAAACGGGTTTCTGTATGAGTTTAATCAAACTCAAGAGAAGCTTTTTAATCCAATTGATCAATCAATAATTATTTCCAATGATTCAATAAACTTGAAAAAATTTATTTCGATACTAGATAAATATAAAGAATTTATGTTCATGCTTCGCAAAACAACTGAGGAGTGTTAAGCTTGAATCAACTGGAGAAAAAATGTCAAATTATCTAGAACTCGCTCAATTATCAGATGGAAGTATCGTTTTAAGAAGATCGGATGATCATGAAAATCCTATAGTAAGAATAGAGTTTTCATCTGAATCAAAAGAATTTCTTCAAGGACAAGAATTGTCTGTTGCTAAGGAGATGATAAGAGCTGGTATAGAGAGTGTGAGCGGTAATGTTAGTGATTTTGACGAGTTTTTCGATAACCAAAAAGAGAGATTAAATAAAAAAACTACTGTTCTGCACTAATTTTCTCTTATTAGACCTACACTCTTACCTTCAATAAATAGTTCAGTTTCTTTTAGATCAATTTCTATATCACTAAATTCTTCGTTTGCTGGTTGAAGGTGGACAATATTGGGTGAATGCCTATGAAAATATTTAACAGTAACTTCGTCATCAATTCTAGCAATTACAATATCTCCATTTCTAATATCTTGAGTCTTTTTAACTGCAATTAAGTCATCTTCCATAATACCTGCATCTTTCATGCTTAAGCCTCTTACTCTGAGAAAATAATCAAAATTAGAACCAAAGAAACCCTTTGGGCAATTAAAGACTTTTTCAACATTTTCAGTAGCAAGCGTTGGCGATCCAGCAGCAACTAAACCAATTATAGGATATTCATCTTCTTGAACTTCAGCTTCTGGATTAGTTATTGATATTCCTCTTGAAGTGCCACTTTCAATGTTAATAAACCCTTTTTTTTCAAGTGCTCGTAGATGCGTTTCAGCAGAATTAGGAGATTTAAAGCCCAATTCTTTACAAATATCTGCTCTAGTTGGAGGAAAACCTGTTTTCTTTATATGAATTTGAATACAATCAAGTACCTTACTTTGTTGAGATGTTATGTTTTTCATAATGTTTCCAATTATACTGAATATATATACAGTATAATATTAAATTAATGTTATTATCAAGAGAAAATGAAGAACAAATCTAAATTAATTATTGGAATATCCTCGAGAGCTTTATTTAACCTTGATCAAAGTCATGAAATATATGAAAAAGAAGGATTAGAATCATATAGGGACTATCAAATAGCCAATGAAGACAAGACTCTAGAACCAGGTGAGGCTTTTGGTCTTGTTAAGAAGATATTGGAAATTAATAATTTATATGAGAATAGAAAAAGAATTGAAGTGATTCTTCTCTCAAGAAATACATCTGATACTGGTTTAAGGATAAGAAACTCCATAGAGTCTCATGGGTTAGATATTAGTAGAGCTGCTTTCTGTGGAGGGGAAAGCCCCCATAGATATGTTAAAGATTTTGGAGTTCATCTTTTTCTATCTAGCAGCATGGAAGATGTAAAACTTGCTATAGATAGCAATGTTGCCGCTGCAACAATTATTTCTCAAGATGGACAAAATAATTTTTTAAAAAATGAAGGACAATTAAAAATAGCTTTTGATGGAGATGCTGTAATTTTTTCAGATGATTCTGAAAAAGTATTTCATGAGAAAGGCCTTAATGCATTTATAGAGAATGAAGTAACCGCTACCTCTAATTTAAAGGAAGGACCTTTTAAATCTTTTTTAGTGGAATTAAATGATATTCAAAATGACTTTGACATAAATGAGTGTCCAATTCGAACTGCGCTAGTTACTGCAAGATCTGCGCCATCAGATAAAAGAGTTATAAGGACATTAAGAGAGTGGGGAGTAAGAATTGACGAATCATTATTTCTAGGTGGAATGTCAAAAAAAGACTTTCTTAAATCTTTTCAAGCAGATATCTTTTTTGACGATCAAAAAAAACATATCATAGACACACAAAAATCAATTGCATCGGGCCATGTGCCTTATGGAATTAAAAACAATTAAAGGAAGTTAGATGGAAATTGTTTGTCTCGATATGGAAGGAACCTTGACTCCAGAAATATGGGAAAAGATAGCTTTAAATACTGGAATTGAAGAGTTCAATAAAACTACTAGAGATATTCCTGACTATTCCGAGCTAATGGACTTTAGATTAAGGATTATGGAAAAAAATAATCTCAAATTATCTGACATACAAAAAGCTTCATCAGAATTAGATCTTCTTCCAGGCGCAATGAATTTTTTACAAAAAATTAGAGAAAACTTTCAAGTAGCAATACTGTCAGATACTTTCCACGAAATTGCAAAACCTTTAATGGAAAAAATGGGATATCCTCTTCTTTTATGTCATAACTTAGAAATTGATAATGATAAGGTTATTTCTTATAAACTTAGACACAAAAAAGCAAAACAACAAGCTATCAAGGGTTTTCAATTAATGGGATATAGATGTTTTGCTGCAGGAGATTCTTACAATGACATTCAAATGTTCGAAGTAGCAGAAAAAAGTTTTTTTATAAACGCACCCTTAAAAATAGCTGAAGCGCATCCTGGTATTGAATCTTTCGATAATTATTTAGATTTGGAAAATGCATTTCTCAAAAACTCAATTTTTTCATCATGAGTGATAATCTTAAATTAGAAAATTATAAAAGGCCTAAGTTGCAAATGCCTGAGGAGGGAACTAAATTGTTACTTCACAGTTGTTGTGCTCCATGTGCAGGCGAAATAATGGAAGCCTTGGCTGCATCTGAAATAGAAACCACAGTATATTTTTATAATCCTAATATTCATCCATTAGAAGAATATGAAATAAGAAAAAATGAAAATAAGAGGTTTTGTGAGAAATTAGGCTTTGAAAGTGTTGACGGTGATTATGATAAAGATAATTGGTTTGAAAGAGTTAGGGGACTTGAAGATGAACCAGAGAGAGGCAAAAGATGTACTCAATGTTTTGATATGAGGTTTGAAAGATCAGCACTGTATGCTCAAGAAAACAATTTTGGAGTTTATGCAACAACTTTAGGTATTTCACGATGGAAAGATATGAATCAAATTAATCAATCTGGATTGAAAGCTGCAGGAAGATATAAAGATGTAATTTATTGGGACTTTAATTGGAGAAAACAAGGCGGCTCCTCTCGCATGATCGAAATATCTAAAAGAGAACACTTTTATCAACAAGAATACTGTGGTTGTGTATATAGTTTAAGAGATACAAATAGATGGAGAAGAGAAAATAATAAAGATAGGATAATTAGAGGTGTTAAGTTTTACAGCTAATTTGAAATTTGGGAACAGCACCCTAATTACTTTATAATTCCTCAACTATGTCAGCAGGCAAAAAATTTAGAGACGCTCTTAAAAATAATAATCCATTAATTATTCCTGGAGCTATTAATGCATACTCCGCGATATTAGCTGAAAGGGCTGGTCATAAAGCTATTTATCTATCCGGGGGCGGAGTTGCTGCTGCATCTTATGGACTTCCAGATCTAGGTATTACTTCTATGGAAGATGTTTTAATTGATGTAAAAAGAATTTCTAATGCTAGTTCGTTACCTTTATTAGTTGATATAGATACAGGTTGGGGTGGCGCTTTTAATATATCCAGAACCATTAAAGAAATGGTTAATGCTGGTTGTGCAGCGGTTCATATGGAAGATCAAATATCACAAAAAAGATGTGGTCATAGACCTAATAAATCTTTAGTCAGTTCGAACGAAATGCAGGATAGGATCAAAGCTGCAGTTGATGGCAGGGAAGATGAGTCTTTCTTTATAATGGCAAGGACAGATGCTCTTGCATCTGAAGGGCTATCGGGTGCTATTGATAGAGCTAATTCATATGTAGAACATGGAGCTGATGGCATTTTCTTAGAAGCAGTCACATCTATTGAAGAATATAAAAATTTTAAAGAAGTAATAGATGTACCTTTATTAGCAAATATTACAGAATTTGGTAAAACACCACTATTTTCAAAAGATGAATTGAGTAGTGTAAATGTAGATATGATTTTATATCCACTTAGCGCGTTTAGAGGGATGAGTAAAACAGCTGAAAAAATATATAATTCTCTTCTCAAAGAAGCGACACAAGAAAATCTGTTAGATATAATGCAGACCCGAGATGAATTATATGAAAGATTAAATTATCATAGTTTTGAAGAAAAACTCGATGATTTGTATAAAAATTAATTATTTAAGAGGAAAGAAATGGTGAAAAAACTTGAAGGAGCTGGTCTAAGAGGGCAGGTAGCTGGCGAGACTTCCTTATCTACAGTTGGCCAAATTGAAGGCTTGGCATATAGAGGTCACAAAATAGAGACTCTTGCTGAAAAAGCAACCTTTGAAGAAGTAGCATACCTATTGTTGTATGATAAATTGCCTAATCAATCTGAGTTAAACGATTATAAATCTCTATTAAAAAGTCACAGAGATCTTCCTGAAGCTTTAAAAGAAGTTCTTCAAAAAATTCCTGCTGAAGCTCATCCAATGGATGTGATGAGAACCGGAACTTCAATGTTAGGAAACTTAGAACCCGAAGGAGATTTTTCAAACCAGCTTAATTCAATCAATAGAATGATTGCAACAATGCCATCAATCGTTACATATTGGTATAAATTTTCTCATGAAGGCCTTGATATTGATCTTGTAAATGATGAGAACACCATGGCAGGCCACTTTCTTCATATTCTTCATGGTAAAACACCTAGCGATCTTCACAGGAAGGTCATGGATGTATCTTTAGTGCTTTATGCAGAGCATGAATTTAATGCATCTACATTCACAGGAAGAGTTTGTGCTTCAACGATGTCAGATATTCATTCATGTGTTGTAGCAGCCATTGGCTCACTTAGAGGACCTTTGCATGGCGGAGCAAACGAAAAAGCAATGGAATTAATTGAAAATTGGACTTCAAGAGAAGAAGCAAAAGAAAAAATATTATCAATGCTTACAAATAAAGAAAAAATAATGGGATTTGGACATGCTGTATATTCTGTTCGTGATCCAAGGAATGCAGTTATAAAAGAGTTTGCAAAAGAACTTTCAAAATTACATTCAAATGATGATCTATATCAAGTTGCTGAAGAAGTTGAAAAAGTTATGGCCGATGAAAAGAAAATGTTTGCAAACGCTGACTTCTTTCACGCTCCAGCTTATTTTTATATGGGCATACCAACTAAGTTATTTACTCCAATTTTTGTTATGTCTAGAGTTTCTGGATGGGCAGCTCATTGTATGGAACAGAGAGCAAATAATAGAATCATTAGACCAAGCGCTGAATATATTGGTGTTGAAACTTCAGAATGGGTTGATATAGCAGATAGATCATAACAATGTCTTCAAATGTTGACCTAAATATAAGACCTGGATATGACTCTGTTGTTACTGAAATCGCTAACTATGTAACTGACTTTGAAATAAATTCAGATTTAGCTCTTGATACTGCAAGAAATTGCCTTATAGATACCCTTGGTTGTGGATTGCTTGCCCTTAAATTCCCTGCTTGTACTAAAATGTTAGGTCCGGTTGTAAAGGGTACTTCAGTCCCATTTGGAGTTCGCGTACCAGGAACGAATTTTAAGTTAGATCCAATTAAAGGTGCTTTTGATATTGGATGCATGATTAGGTGGCTTGATTACAATGACACTTGGCTTGCGGCTGAATGGGGCCATCCTTCAGACAATTTAGGTGCAATTCTTGCTGTAACTGATTTCGTGTCCCAACAGCTTGTATCAAATGGAGAAGAGCCCCTAACTATGAGAGTAGTTCTCGAGTCTATGATAATGACTCATGAGATTCAGGGTATTTTGGCATTAAAAAATAGTTTTAATAGGGTTGGTCTTGATCATGTTGTTCTTGTAAAAGTTGCTTCAACTGCTCTTGCTACCAAATTAATGGGAGGAACTAGAGATCAAATTAAAGATGCAGTTACTCAAGCATGGGTTGATGGACAAAGCCTAAGAACATATAGACACGCTCCCAATGCAGGATCAAGAAAAAGTTGGGCAGCTGGTGATGCAACCAGTAGAGCTGTTAGACTCGCAATGATTACCCTTTCTGGTGAAATGGGTTATCCAAGTGTTTTGTCTGCTCCAAAATGGGGTTTTGAAGATGTGCTATTTAACGAAGAACAACTTTCATTGCCTCAAGATTTTGGGACTTATGTTATGGAAAATATTTTATTTAAAATTAGTTTTCCTGCCGAATTTCATGCTCAAACAGCAGTTGAAGCTGCGGTTATGCTGCATCCTCATATCAAAGATAGATTAGATGATATTAAAACAATTGAGGTAACAACTCATGAATCAGCTATAAGAATAATATCAAAAGTAGGTGAATTAAATAATCCTGCAGATAGAGATCATTGTCTTCAATATATGATTGCCATTGGATTGCTCAAAGGAGATCTTGTTGCTGAAGATTACGAGGATGATGTTGCATCAGATCCTAAAATTGATCGATTAAGAGAAAAAATGATTATTAATGAAGATAAAAGATATTCTGTTGAATATCATGAGGCTGATAAAAGATCTATTGCAAATAAACTTCAAATACATTTTAATGATGGAACGTCTTCTGAAGAAATAGAAGTTGAGTATCCAATTGGCCATAAAAGAAGAAGAGAAGAGGGAATTCCAGTACTCGAGCAAAAGTTTAAAAATAATTTGGAAATAACTTTTGACTCAGAAAAGTGTGATGAAATATATAATCTTTGTATTAATCAAAAAGATTTAGAAAATACATCTGTTCTAGATTTTCAAAAACTTTTTTCGTTAGAAAATAATATTTTCTAATCCATCAGATACCTATAAAATAGCGTTTTAAAGCGTTTTTGGACTATAATCTTTGCCATGTCAGGCAATACGTACGGAGAATTGTTTAAAATTACTACCTTTGGTGAAAGCCATGGGGTGGCTTTGGGCTGCATAATTGATGGCTGTCCCCCATTAATAGAGCTTTCTGAAGACGATATTCAAGGAGAGTTAAATCGAAGAAAGCCCGGACAATCAGATGTTACTACACAGCGAAAAGAAGAAGATAAAGTAGAAATACTTTCTGGGGTATTTGAAGGAAAAACAACAGGAACACCCATTAGTTTAATTATTTACAATCAAGATCAAAGATCAAAAGATTACTCAGATATTAAAAATACTTTTAGACCAAACCATGCTGATATAACTTATCAGGCAAAATATGGCCATAGAGATTACAGAGGTGGTGGAAGATCTAGTGCTAGAGAAACCTCTATGCGAGTTGCAGCTGGAGCAATAGCTAAAAAATATTTAGAAGGCCTTGGAGTTACCACAACCGGATATGTCACTCAAATAGGTACCATAAAAGCTGAGAATATAAATCCAAAAGATTCTAATAATAAATATTTCTTTGCAGATTCTTCAAAGTTAGATGAGTTAGATTTAATGTTTTCTTCGTTGATTGAAGAGGGTAATTCTGTCGGGGCAAAAATAGGAGTTTCAATTGAAAATTGTCCTGTTGGTCTTGGAGCGCCAGTTTTTGATAAATTAGATGCAGACCTAGCAAAAGCAATGATGAGCATTAATGCAGTTAAATCAGTTTCTATAGGCAATACTGAAAATCTTTTAGAGTTAAAGGGCTCCGAAGCAAGAGATGAAATAAGATCAGATGGCTTTGCTTCTAATAACGCCGGGGGAATTCTTGGTGGTATCTCAAATGGAGATGTTATAAACATAAATTTTATAATAAAACCAACATCAAGCATTAAATCTAAAGGTAAAACGGTGAATACTAAGGGTAAAGAAGTTGATATAGAGGTTACAGGAAGGCACGATCCTTGTGTTGGGATTAGAGCAGTTCCAATAGCAGAGGCAATGGCTAACCTAGTTATCATGGATCACTTTTTAAGAAATAGAGCACAATGCGGCGAAATTAATCAAAAACTACCGTTTACAGAATAAAATGCCAGAGACTCTTTACGACAAGCTCTGGAATGAGCATCACATAACTACTCTGGATTCAGGAGAATCATTACTTTATATTGATAGGCAATATCTTCATGAAGTAACTTCTCCTCAGGCATTTGAGGGTTTAACAAAAAAAGACTTATTACCTTGGAGATTGAATGCAAATATAGCCACTCCTGATCACAATGTACCGACAGAAAGAGGTAATTCATTTGAGATGGATAATATAGTAGATGAAATATCTAAAATTCAAGTTGTAGAACTTGATAAAAATTGTAATAGATTTGGAATTAAACAATTTGATATTACTTCTGATAATCAAGGTATTGTTCATGTTATCGGGCCCGAATTAGGATACACGCTACCTGGAATGACTATTGTTTGTGGTGACTCTCATACTTCAACTCATGGCGCCTTTGCTTGTCTTGCAATGGGCATAGGAACTTCAGAAGTTGAACATGTTCTTGCTACTCAAACTTTAAAAGTCTCTAAATTAAAAAATATGCACGTTAAATTTGAAGGAAAACCTAAAGAAAATGTTACTTCAAAAGATATCGTTCTTTACTTGATAGGACAAATAGGAACAGCTGGTGGTAATGGTCATGCAATAGAGTTTTCTGGAAGTTATATTGAAAGTATTTCTATGGAAGCAAGAATGACAATTTGTAATATGGCTATAGAAGCAGGTGCAAAAGTAGGATTAATAGCATGCGATGATACAACCATTAATTATGCTAAAAAACATTCAGACCTATCTAGTGATTTATTAACAGTGGCAGAAAAGCATTGGAACAGCTTAGTTTCTGATAAAGATGCATTTTTTGATAAAGAAATTTTAATAGATGTTTCTAAAATAAAGTCACAGGTTACATGGGGAACTTCTCCAGAAATGGTTGTTGATTTTGATGGTGAAATCCCTGATCCATCTTTGGCCCCAGAGGATAAAAGAAAAAATATTGAGCTAGCTAAACAATATATGGGAATAGAAAAAAATCAAAAGTTATCAGATTTAAAATTTGATAAAGTTTTTATTGGTTCATGTACCAACTCAAGAATTGAGGACTTAAGGGAAGCTGCTGAAATAGTTGAT
>CABXTT010000021.1 GCA_902515155.1 uncultured SAR86 cluster bacterium
AACTATAAATATATAATTTTTGATGGTTATGGCCATGAACCAGAATATTTTGGAAAAAGGTTTGGGAGTATTTTGTCTTACTTAATCAATTGATATAGTATTTAAAAAAACTGAAGAGCATAAATGACTGAAATTACATTTAATCAAGTATACGCAATAGGGCTGCCAATCGTTTTGGCAATGATTTTACTTGAAGTAATTATTTCAAATGTAAAAAATAAATCCTTTTATAAAAAAGGAGATACTCTTTGTACCATTGGCTTACTGGTTGGAAATATCTTTGCAGTATATGCAGTAAAAGGTGTAACTCTCGGCATTCATTTTTATGTTTATCAATTTAGGATTTTTGATTTAATTGACTATCTTCCCTTATGGGCAATGTGGCTTCTCACATTCATTTTAATTGATTTAGTTTTTTATTTTTATCATCGACTATCACATAGGGTAAGATTTTTATGGGCTATTCATATGAGTCATCATTCAAGTGAGGAGATGAATTTTGCTGTTTCTTTTAGACAAGCTTGGTTCGGACCGGTTTCTAAGATACCTTTTTTTATAGTTCTTCCTTTGATTGGTCTAGATCCAACTATCATTGCAATAGCGGGAGTTATTAGCACTTTATGGGGGATAGTTGGCCATACTCAGATTATTGATAAGTTAGGGGCTTTAGAATTAGTCTTTAACACACCATCACATCATAGAGTTCATCATGGTTCAAATGAAGAATATATAGATAAGAATTTTGGTAACTTATTAATTATTTGGGATAAGATCTTTGGAACTTTTGAGCCTGAAAATGAGAAGGTAAAATATGGATTAGTAAAAAATGTTGATACATTCAATCCAGTAAAGATAACTTTTATGGAGTGGTCAAAAATCCTTGAAGACATCTATCAAGCAAAGAGTTTTCGCCATGCTTCTCGACTCTTTTTTGGGCCACCAACAAAATAAGTTTCACCCAATACCCCTATAAAAAATACCTATTAAAAAGTAACCATTCTTCAGACATATTTCTTGATTTCAAAATTATAATTAAATGTTTTCAATAATTATTAGGAATAACCAATGAATAAAAATATATTAGGACTATTATTTGTCCTACCTTTTTTCCTGTCTATTAATATAAATGGACAAGAATCAAACAATACTGATGTAGAAGAGGTAGTGGTGACTGGATCGAACATTCAAAGATCTGGATATACTGCTATATCACCTGTTCAAGTAAAGAATCGGGATGAAATGCTTGCAGAGGGTGCTAAAACAATCACTGATTTTGCAATCAATCTTCCTGTTAATATTGGTTCAGAGTTTCAAACTGAGTCAGGTGATTTAATTGGTACAGCGCAGTTTAACTTGCGTGGCTTAGGCCTTGGCTCGACATTGACACTGATCAATGGTCGAAGAGGGGGTATTTCGACAGTTGCTGACGGTGGAGGTAATCAATTTTTTGACATTAATCAGCTACCTATGTCCATGATTGAAAAAGTGGAATTTCTTACAGATGGCGCTTCAGCGGTCTATGGATCACAAGCAGTTGCTGGAGTTGCAAACATAATCACTCGTAGTAATTTTGAAGGTATGGAATTTACTATAGATGGTCAAAGTTCTGACGGTCCAGGTATTGATCAAACTCAGATTGGTTTTGCATTTGGCTCATCTGCTGAAGGCCCTACAAAAGTTAATATTTATGGTGGGTATACAAAAAGAAATAGAGCAGACCGCTCAGATTTTGATTTTATTAACGAAAGAGTCCTAGGTAATGGCGTCCCTTCAGCTTCAAGAACACTATCAGCTTTTGGTGCTCCTGGAACTTATCGTGCAGTTAATGCTACAGGAACTGCAGGTACTGGAGGTAATTTTCCTGATCCAGACTGTGAAGCAGCAGGCGGAATTTTAAAAGCACCTTTCTGTAGATTTAGTTTTGCTGACCAGGTTTCAGTAATACCAGCAGAATCCAGGGTACAGTTATTTGGAGAAGCTACTCATGAAATTAGCGATACTGTAACTGCTTTTGTAGAATCAAGTTATTCTTCTAATAAAATTTCTCGAACTCTAGGCCCTTACTTATTCAAGCATGGGACTTTAGCAGCAGGAAGAATGTTTATACCAGGAAGCCATCCTTTTAACTTTTTTGTTAACAATAGTGCTGGAGGTATAGAGTATGTTGGACCAACAAATTGGGATAATGCAGTTCATACGGGAGCAGATCTTGAGTTACGTGGACGACCATTTGGTGAAGAATATAATGGCGGAAGAGGGCCAGCAGATCTAGAAATCGATCTCGCTTATTTACGTATGCTTAGTGGAATAAAAGCTGACCTATCTGACCAGTGGAGTGTTGAAGCTTCTTATATGTTCTCTCGTTCAGAGCGAGACCAAACGAGACCATTCAACTACATTAAAAGTGTAGTAAACGATAGTTTATTAAATGGGACATGGAATCCTTTTGGAACACGTTTAGCAAACCCAACACTTGTTTCTCCAAAAGACGGAGTCAGTGTTGCAGCTAACTCTGATGACGTATCTAATAGTCTTTGGACTTTAAATGTAAATGCATCAACGGCTAAGCAAGAAGTTACTGAAATTAAATTTGTTGGAGAGCTTGGAGCTTTAGCTGGCGGAAACATTGGTGTTGCTGCTGGAATGCAACATAGAACAGAATCATTTAACTATTCACCTGATCCGTTAGATGAATCAGGCATAGGTAATGCCCCTGATCAACCAATAGTCGGAGGTCAGGATGTAGATGCTTTATTTGTTGAAGGAATTTTACCGGTTAGTGATTCTCTTGAAGTTCAAGCAGCTGTTAGGTATGAAGATTATGGAAATGTTGACACTACTGATCCAAAGGTTGCCATACGTTATCAGGTATCTGATAGTTTAGGCATTCGTGGAAGCTGGGGATCTTCATTCCAAGCTCCATCAGTTCGCCAAATGAGTGTTTCAAGTCAGTCTTCAATTATTGATGATCCAGCTTCTTTAAATCCGATAACAGGACAATTGGAGTGTGTAAATAGAGATGTTACTAATATTGCAATTATAACAACTCAAGGCGGAGACTCTCTTAAGCCACAAAGTTCTGACTCATTAACGCTTGGAATTGTTATGGAAGTTAATGATACTGATATCAGTCTTGATTATTGGAGCTTTGACTATACTGATCTTATAACCTCAGATGAAGGAGCGCAGGCAATATTGGCCAACGATTGTAACGATGGTGTTGTTGATGATTCAAGAATACGTCGTCGTCCAGATGGAACAGTGGCTGAAATCACATCAGAGTTTATTAATACTGGTTCTGTAAAAACTGATGGCCTTGATATAGCTTTAGCTCACTCAATAGATTCATCTAAGTTTTTTGATGCAGTAAACTTAAATTTTGCAGCTACTTACATAAATGAGTTTGAAGTTCAAACTAATAGCTCATCTGCTGCCTTTGATGGTGCAGGGTCAAGAAACTTTAAAAATCAATTCCGCTCTATGCCAAAGATTCGAGGCAATTTGAGCGTGACTTTTGAAAAAGGAGCTCATACCCTAAGTACTCAACTTAGATACATTGACGATTATGAAAATGACCAATCAAATACAACTATAGATAGCTTAGTAACGTTGGATGGACAATATTCAACTAATCTTTACAAAGATACTACAAGACTCTCTGTTGGTATTAAAAATATTATGGACGAAGATCCGCCAAGTTTAGGCGCTAATGTTCGACCAGGTTACGATAACGTCATGCATAACGTTTTAGGAAGAACTGTTTACATGTCTCTTACTCAATCTTTTTAAGAGATATCTAATTAAAACTTAAAGGGCGATTTATCGCCCTTTTTTATTTGTAAATTTTTACATCAACATAAGTTATCACCAATAAACTTTATACAAATATGTATAATTAATTTAATAAATGTAAAGGTAAACAAAATGCAAAAAATAATTTCTTTCCTCTTCCTTTTTCTTCTTATGCCATCTCTTGCTTCCCATGACCTTGAAAGAGCAATAAGCAGTGAAGATAGAGACCCTAAAAATATAATGAGAGACTCTGAAAGACATCCATATGAAACACTGACATTCTTTGAGATTGAACCCAATATGAAAGTTGTTGAATTATCTCCAGGTGGTGGTTGGTATACAGAAATACTCGCAAATTATATTCATAAACCAGGCAAGCTTATTGCAGCTCACTTCGATAAGAATTCTGAAAGAGCTTATTTTCAAAGAAGCAGAGCAAATTTCGAAAAAAAAGTAAGTGAAAAACCTTTGTTTAAAGATATTGAGATTGTTGATTTAAGTTCGAACTTGGCTGAACAAGAAAGTGTAGACGCTGTCTTAACATTTAGGAATCTTCATAATTGGCTTGGACCTCAAATGGATCTAATTTTTGCTAATTCATATAAAGCACTAAAGCCTGGTGGCTTGTTTGGTGTCGTGGAACACAGAGCTAAACCAGGTACTTCTATGGAAGTAATGAAAAAAAGTGGCTATGTTACTGAAGAGCATGCAATAGAAATAGCAAAGAAACATGGTTTTACATTGGTTTCAAAGTCAGAAATTAATGCAAATCCTAAAGATACTGCAAATCATCCTCGTGGGGTTTGGACTTTACCACCAAATCTTAGATTAAAAGATCAAGACAAAGAAAAGTATCTTGAGATTGGAGAGAGTGACAGAATGACTCTTTTATTTAGAAAAATTTGAATCTATAAAATCAATGAAAATTCTTAAAGAAGAAGTTATCTTTCAATGTTCTGCTAAAAACTTATGGAGCATCTTATCAGATGTCACAAGATGTGACTGGGTGCCTACAATTAATTCAATAACCTTAGAAGATGACTGCAGGGTATTTGAAATGTCAGGAATGGGGCAAGTAAAGGAAAGAATTCTAGAAATCAATCACGACTTAATGAGATTACAATATTCAGCTGTAGAAACTAGAACCCCAATTAATCATCATCTTGCAACAATGCAAATTTCTGTAAAATCAGAAAAGGAGTGTCAGCTCAACTGGACGACTGAAATAGATCCTGAAATATTTGCAGACTCCATTCATCAGGGCATGTTGATCTCTGTAGAGGGATTAAAAAATGTTTTATAAAAATTTCTTTTTAAAAACCTACATAAGTAAGTAATTCATCATTGTCAGCCCTTACTGAACGAACATCATTGGCTGCAAAGCTATCATCTGGATAACCCATAGCAATACAAATCATAATACTTTGATCATCAGGTATATTTGCATGTTTTCTAACAACATGTGACTGCATGATGCCTTGACCATTAATAACACATCCAACGCCTCTTTCCCATGCAGACAATATAATTCCATAAGCAAGGGCACCAAGTCCGAAATGAGTAATTCCCGCTGGTTCAAGATACTTATCATAAGTAAGAACGAGTGAGACAGGAGCATCAAACTGACGAAAACCTCTTAACATCCAATCCATTCTTTTTTCCTTATCGTCTCGTTTGATACCCATTGCTTCAAACAGTTGAATAGCAACATCGATCTGTTTTTGTCTATGCTCTCCTTCATAATCTTCTTTGTATGCAAAATCACGAACATGGGGTTTGCCTGCCATAGTTTCATCAACGTTACCCTTTCTAATTTTTTCCAAAGCATCTCCAGACACAGCATGGATATGCCAAGTTTGAGTGTTATAGGAAGACGGCGCCCATTTAGCTCCACTTATTATTTCTTCAATTACTTTTTTTGGAAGAGGTTTGTCTAAGAAGCCTCTTACGCTTTTTCTTGATTCTGCAAATTCACTGAAATTCATTATTAATAAAAAAAATTACTTAATCTTAAATTTTGACACATTTTTTTTGTATTTTAAATTTATTTAAAATTTTATTGATAAACTAAAAAAATGGGTTCCAATGTCTACAAAATATTAACCATAGAAGAGTGGGAAAACGCTCAAAAAAATAATTTAATATCGACATCTCTGGATAACAAAGATGGATTTGTTCATTTATCAAATACAAAACAGTTAGCTGTAACTTTGGCTTTATACTTCTCTGACCAAGACAGAGTAGCTCTTTTACAAATAGATGCGGAGTCAGTTAGAGAAGCTCTGGTTTATGAAAAGACAAAACCAGGATTAAAGAGATCAGGAGAGTTTCCTCATTTTTATGGAGATCTTAAGATTTCTCATATTACAAAATTTTGGATTCTTGAAAGGAAAGCTTTAGAGATTCCAGAGGAAATAATTTTAGATTTAGAAATTAGTTAAAATTATCACTATGAAAATCTTTTATTGCTGAATCAACAAGTGCATCACGTATCTGAAGTTCTTGATATAAATTTAGAGAATTTAATGTTTTACATCTGCTGAGAGCAACGTAGGTTTGTCCGGTTGCAAATGCACCTTGCCCTAAATCAATGGAGCAACTTTCTAAAGTTAATCCTTGAGCTTTATGGATTGTTACAGCCCAACCGAGCTTCAACGGAAATTGTTTAAATGAAGATACTACTTCTTCATCCATTTCATCATTATATTCATCATATACATATTTAATTTTATTCCACTCTTCTCTTTTTACTTTAAAAATATCATCACCTACTTGAACTCGAATAAACTTTCTTTTTTTATCAGAGCAATTCGTGACAACTCCAACGGTTCCATTTACCCACCTGCCTTCACTATCGTTTTTTATGAACATGACTTTTGCATCTTGCTTTAATCTTAAGACTCTTGGAGCGGGTAAGTCATTTTCATTTAATTCACCATATTCTTCTGACTTCGCAGCAGTAGCAGGTCCTTCTATAAGATTTAACATTTCCTCATTTATTTGTTCGGCTCTGTATTTTCTAGTTGTAATGATAAGAGATGATTCATTTGAAAATTCAGGATTGAAACAGGCGCTGTTAATTTTTTTTATTGACTCTTCAAGATCTTTACCAAGACGAATATTATTTAGCAGAGAGTAAAAATTTTCATCATCACTTTGTCTAAATGAATAAGTTAGCTCAAAAAATGAAGGAGATTCAATTTCTTTATAACTTTTAGAACTAAAGAAGTAGACAGATTCATATTTTTCATCAATTGCGTTTATTTCATGATCTTTTACCACTGGAGGCAGTTGAAAAAGGTCTCCACATGCAAGAACATGAATTCCACCAAATGGCTTCGCTGAGTTGCGATGCACTTTTAATGAATCAGATATAGCATCAAGCATTGGAGCACGAACCATCGATATTTCATCAATTATAAGAAGCTCAAGTTTTTTCAAGAGTTTTTTGAATCTAGGATCATTTGACTCTTGTATAACAGGAAAAGTATCAAAACCAATTCGAAAGGCCGAATTAATGGTACTGCCACCTATATTAAGTGCCGCAACTCCTGTGGGAGCGACGACTATTTTTTTCAATGAGCTCGCTTCAACTACTTTTTCAATGAGAGTAGTTTTACCTGTACCAGCCGCACCTGTCAGATATATAAATTGTTGATCATCTGAATCGAGAAGATTCATTATTTGATCAAGGACATCATCAAAAGAACTCTTAGTGTTTTTATTTTTTTTTGAAGTCATTAATATAAATTGGTAGGCTTAATTTTTCTATTAAATTTTATATCTAATTTACTACTAAGATTATATGCTAAAGACAATCTTGAATAACTCCTTGATAAAAATTTAATGCCCAAATGTATAGTATGTAAAAGCAGTCTAATTGAGAGTTTTTATACTCACGATGACAAAAAATATTGGAGATGCAGCTTATGTCTATCCAAATTTATAGACAAAAGACATCATCTCAAAAAACAAGATGAAAGAGGTAGATATCTTGAGCATAAAAATTTTATAAAAGATCCTGAATATAGAAATTTTTTATCAAGACTATCTAGACCATTAATAAAAAAATTAAAACCATTTAGTCAAGGAATGGACTTTGGATGTGGTCCAGGACCAGCACTTGCAGACATGTTAATTGCTGATGGGTTTATTATGGATATTTATGATCCATTTTTTTTCCCCAATCTAGATGTTTTTTCAAAAAAATATGAATTTATAACGTGCACTGAAACTGCTGAACATTTTTATGATCCTCACAAAGAATTCATAAATATAGATGACATGCTTTTAAATAATGGTTGGATAGGCTTGATGACAAATTTTTTAACTGAAGATGATGCATTTGATTATTGGTATTACAGAAGAGATCCAACTCATGTTGTATTTTATTCAGAAAAGACATTTGAAGTAATAGCAGATCAAAGAAACTGGAGCTATGAAATTATTTCTAAAAATGTTGTGTTATTTAATAAGCAACATGATTCAAAGAAGAGTTTATAATAAATTAAATTAGAGAGGAGTTAAGTATGTTTAGTCATGTAATGTTAGGTGCAAATAATATTGAAGAATCAAGAGAATTTTATGATAAGACTATGGTAGTTTTGGGTGCCAGACAAGGCAAGCTTACCTTAAATCATGATGGCCATACTAGATATGTATACTTTATTAATAACAAAAATAGTTTCCTCATCTCAGAACCTATTAACAATGAAGAAGCCTCTCATGGCAATGGTGCAACCATTGGGTTTAATGCAACTAGCACTCAAATGATTGATGATTGGCACGCTGCAGGAATTGAGGCTGGAGCTTCAACTCCAGAGCTGTGTGACCCTCCTGGGATTCGTGAGGGAGGTGGAGTGCAGTTATACTTGGCATATTTAATTGACCCAAGTGGAAATAAAATATGCGCTATGTATAGAATTCCAAAAAGTTAATTAATTTTTTCTTTCGTTGCCAATATTAGAAAGCCTGCAGCTATACCTAAGTTTTTTATAAAGTTTTGTGTTTCATGAGCCTGCGAAGGGTCTCCTGAGAAATTCCAAAAATCGTGCATAAAGACATTTATTAATATAGTTACTACAAATAGCATCAAGGAGCTTAGCCTTATATATTTATTAACTATGAGCAAAGATGCAAATATTATTTGCAATAAAATACACATTGAAAGGGAAAAGAATGCAAAAGGGACGTTCTTTAAAATCAATAACTCTAGAAATTCTGAGAAGTTAAGAGCCTTGCCTATACCTGAAAACAAAAACAGTAAGGCTAGAAAATTTTTACCCAGAAAAAATGAAACGGAATCTAATTTTTTAATATTAATCATGAATCTATGTTAACTTAATTTAATGACTAAAATATTTATAATAATTCTATCTATAGCTCTAATAATATCTGGTTTTTTTCTGGGACCTAAAGTTAGCAAACTATATAAGTTGAGCAAACTCTATGATGAAAAAAGGATAGCGAATAATTTTATAAACATAGACAAATTATTTGCTGTTTCTGAGCCAATTCCTCCAGCAGAAATACCCTATACATTTAATACTAAGGATTTTGAGCTACCTAAAACATATTTTTTTGAAGACAAAGAACAAGACTTAGCTTCTGCACTTGAGCACTTTAAAACTGATGGGCTTATTGTTTTACATCAAGGTGACATGCTTTATGAAAATTATTGGAATAATAATTCAGTGGCTTCAAAACATATCGCATTTTCAGTTTCTAAATCTTTTTTATCTGCATTAATAGGTATCGCAGTTCACGATGGATTAATTGATAACATTGAGGATCCTATTACAAAGTACTTACCAGATTTTAATGGAACTGGATATGAAGGAGTTTCAATTAAGAATATTTTACAAATGTCGTCAGGAGTAGAATTTAATGAAGATTATGCAGATCCACAATCTGATATTAATAAGTTTGGACGAGCTGTTGCCAAAGGAACTTCATTTAGAGACTTTTCCAAAACTTTAAAACAATCGAGAGAACCAGGTACGTATCATCATTATGTAAGTATAGATACTCAAGTCTTAGGGTTTTTATTATCTGAAGTCACTGGTATGCCCATTAGAGACTATTTATATCAGAAGATATGGAACAAGATTGGTATGGAAAGCGATGCTTACTATATTGTAGATAATACTGGGATGGAAATGGCTCTAGGAGGATTAAATGCCTCTTTGAGAGATTTTGCAAAGTTTGGACTCTTGTATTTGAATAACGGTAAATGGGGTAATGAACAAGTTGTACCTGCTGACTGGGTTAAAGCATCATATAATCCAGATGGACCTCATTTAAAACCCGGTGAAAGTGATTTATCATCAAGTGTTTGGGGTTATGGATTGCAATGGTGGGTGCCAGGTTTTCCAGAAACAGATTTCACCGCATCTGGAGTTTATAATCAATACATATATGTAGATCCTATAAGTGAGGTCATCATTGCAAAAACTTCATCCAATCATAGATTTACTGCAGAAAAAGAATATTCAAAGGCTGCACATGTTGCCATGTTCAGATCAATTGCAAAGAGCATTGTTAGTAATGAATAATCCAATAAATTTTGAAGAAAAGTTTTCAAAATTTGCAGATCATTGGTCTCCAAAAGTAATTGCAGAAATGAATGATTACCAATTCAAACTCGTAAAAATTAAAGGAGAGTTTATAACTCATAACCATGAAGACACAGATGAAGTTTTTATAGTCATTGAAGGCTCGATGAAGATTCAATTCGAAGATAGAGCTATAGAACTTGAAAGTGGTGAAATGGTGGTAGTTAAGAAAGGCGAAAAGCACAGACCATATGCAGAAAATGAATGTAAAATTATGCTTATAGAGCCAGCAGGAGTTGTTAACACAGGTGGTGCAGGAGGCGATCTAACTGCCCCAGATAATGATTGGATATAAAAATGTTAAGAACAATCTTCGCGCTAAGTATTTTATTCTTAATTTCATGCCAACCACCGGCAGAAAAAAATAGATATACTGCTCCAAAAGATATCGATCCTATTCAAAATTACCTTATCAAAGAAATAGAATTTGATGAGCTATGGGATAAGACTCTTATTGAAATTGGCAATACCTACAAACTGAGTTCAAAAAATAAGACCTCAGGAGAAATGAGTTTCGTTTTCACATCTAAAAAAGTTTCTGACTTTATTGATTGCGGGATGATGAATAACGAAATTTATGTAGACTATATCGAAAGAATCTTTGAATCAAAACTTGATGGAAAAATTGATCTAAAACTTAGATCAAAAGATAAGTATGCAACAGAAGTTGATTTAGTAACAGAATTTAGATTCATTTCAAAAGAAACTGGAACTAGGTGGACTTTTCAGACCAATAAACCTAAATCCATATTAGTTGGAAATCCAGCCTATGGCGCAGACCCATATAGGGATTGTCAATCTAAACATTTTTTAGAAGCCAGTATTCTTAATCAAATTGCTACGTTAAAATAATTTATAATATAAATGGATATACTATTTATAATAAAAAACTTATTGGAGAGAATATTGTGAGTGACGTTACTGTATACATGCTAGTTAATTTAAAAATTACTGATGCAGAAGAATATCGAACATATGAAAAAGGGTTTTTTCCAATTTTGAAAAAACATAACGGATCCTTCGTTACTTTTGATGATAGCCCTACAGTTTTAGAAGGAGAAAAACCTGCTCAATTTGATAGAGTAATAATTTTTTCTTTCCCGTCAGAAGAGGCTGCAGATAATTGGTGGAGTGATCCGGATTATCAAAAGTTATCTGCTCATCGAAGAGCAGGTGCAGAAATAACATTACAAAGAATAAAAGGCATGCCTTCGAGGGGCTAAAGTAGTCTTATTTAAACCAAATTTGTTTCTTTAAATAAATAGAGTTATTGTAGAATAAGTACATTAGGGGGAATTGACATGGAACGTTATACGAGCTTTAAGGATTTCTATCCTTTTTATCTAAGTGAACATGATAATAAGTATACAAAATTACTTCATTTTATAGGCACTACCATAACTATTTATCTGTTCATAAGGTTTTTTATGACATTTGATTTTATGTTTTTGCTATATGCGTTATTAGCAGGGTATGGATTTGCCTGGATAGGCCATTTTTTTATAGAACATAATAAACCTGCAACTTTTAAGTATCCACTTTGGAGTCTTATTGGCGATTATAAAATGTATTTTGAAATACTTCAGGGCAAGCATAAAATTTTCTAGAATCATTAACTAAAATGAATAGTTATTTTATTCTTCAAATATGAAAATCTTTTCAAGAGGAACCTCAAAATAGCGAGTCATCTTAATAACTAGGGTTAGCGAGGGATCAAATTTACCGTTTTCAATAGAATTAATAGTTTGTCGACTTACAGAAAGAGCATGCGCAAGAGCATTCTGACTAATCTGTCTTTTTATTCGCAAATCTTTTAATCTATTTTTCATTCAATCTTCTTTAATATATGTTTTATAAAACCTATAACCGTTAATAACAGAACCAACTGCAAACCCAAAAAATAGCTCTATAAACCCAACATCATAACCGAAGAAAGGACTTAATATGGCCATAGGTATGCCAATAAGAATGAAACCTACCGCTCCTCCGATCATGCTCATTTCGTTATATTTTTGAAATAACTGATCCTGATTTTTTAAAACAGCTATGTAGGTATATGTTGCAACATAGATAAAGAAAATTTGTGCAATGGCATAGGTTATATATGCACTATTACCTTTTACATCAGCAAAAATTTCTAATCCTTGCTCTGAGGTGGTAACACTAAAAAATCCCGCAAGCCCTCCAGCAATACACGATGCAATTAGACATATTATATAATTTCTTTTATCAACACCCTCCAATGATTTAATATCGATCCACATTCCTTTATGAGTTATTTTTGCCATGATTTCACCTTTTTTGTTAATAAATAAATATAGCCCCACATTTAAATTGTGTCAAGTAAACTTTACATATATAAAGACTTATTAATTAGATGTTTTTAATATTAAAAAGTGTAATACTTATGCAAATATGAATGAATTAAATCTTTTAAGTAGCTCACATCTTATTGTTGTTTCAATATGCATTATTGGAATTATTTATATTCCAAGATATTTCAAACATTCGTCAAAGACCACACATAGAAAATTAGCTTTCACGATTATCTTTTTTATTGCTATCAATCAAGGAATGGATCTTTACAGAGAAGGCTATCTTCAAGAATGGAAACTTGGACTACCTCTTCATCTATGTGATTTCTCATCTTTTGCAGTTGTAATGTATCTTTTAACTAAAAATAAAGATTTTTTCTTATTTGCTTTCTTTTTTGGAATAACTGGAGGAGGCATGTCAATTTTAACACCTGATACGATTTATGGATTTCCCTATGTAGGGTATATTCAAAATCAGATTGGGCATATGATGATTTTGCTTGGAGTTTCTTATGCGATGATTATAGATAATCAGAGACCCTATTTAATCGATGTTTTTAGAATGCTAGCCTTCGCTACTATCTTATTGATTATTATGTACTTTGTTAATTATTCTCTTGGCCCGCCTGCAAATTATTGGTTTTTAATAGAAAAGCCTATTGGTCAAAATGTAGCTACGTTTATGAAACCAGCTCCATATCACATAATAGACTTGTATATGCTTGCAATAATTTTATGTTACGCAATGTACCTTCCATATTATTTTAAAGATAGGGCTAATAAATAATTATGAAGAAGTTAAATAAAATTGTTTCAAGAAATCAAATACCATTTAAATATAGAGCCGAAAGACCTAAATCTGTTCAATGGATTGCTAGATGGTTCCTAAGGATATGCGGTTGGAGAGTAGAAGGTAAGATTCCACCCGTAAAAGGCAATGAAAATTTGATAATAATAGCAGGTCCACATACATCTAATTGGGATGGTGTTTTTGGTTTTGCTGCGATATTAGGTCTTGATGCTAAGATAACTTTCTTTGGTAAACATAGCCTTTTTAATAAGCCAATACTTGGCAGGTTTATAAAATATATGGGGGGCATTCCAGTTGATAAAACCAAACCTGGATTAGGATTAACAGATATAGCAATTAAAAATATGGAAAAACTTAATGGCTCCTTAATTGCAATGTCTCCAGAGGGGACTAGAGCTAAGACTGAGAAGTTAAAATCTGGCTTCCTACGAATTGCAAAAGCTGTTGAAGGTCAGATTTTTCTTGGTGCCTTTGATTTTGGCAATAAGAGAATCTACTTAGATAAATTTTATTACCCTTCTGGAAATATTGAGAAAGACCTTCTGTTTGTTAGAAATTATTTTATGAAGTTCCAAGGAAAACGCCCTGAGAATTATTAGTTTATAAGACTCTCAGCAATCATTTCGTCAACCAGCTGCTCAACTATAAAAAGAGGAGGACTGCCGTTATCTAAAACTACAGAATGAAAGTCTCTAATATCAAAGTTTTCTCCAAGCTCATCCATTGCTTTTTGTCGTAATTCAAGAATTTTAATCATACCAACTTTATAGCTTAGCGCCTGTCCTGGCCAAACTATGTATCTTTCTATCTCAACTCGGCACTCTGTATCAGACATACCTGTTTTATTTTTCATATAATTTATTGCTTTTTCTCTTGTCCACTTTTTATAGTGCATTCCAGTATCAACAACTAATCTAACTGCTCTGAATAGCTCGCTTTGTAAAATACCTAGCTCATCATAAGGATCAGGTGCAAGACCAGCCTCAAGTGATAGTCTTTCTGAGTAAAGAGCCCAACCCTCAGAAAATGCCGAGGTTCTGTAACCAAATCTTCGATACACAGTTAGTTCATCATTTTCTAATGAGTGAGCAATTTGATGATGATGTCCTGGAGTAGCTTCATGATATGTCAAAGTTTTCATACTATATTTTGGCGTTTGTTTTATATCATAAAGATTTACAAAAAATGCTCCTGGTCTGCTCCCATCAAGAGCGGGAGCTTGATAGTACCCTCCAGGAGCAGTTTTTTCTATATACTCAGGAACGGCCTTTACTACAACAGGGGCTTTGGGCATAGAATGAAAATATCCTTTAATAGCATCTGTAGCTTCATTGACCATATCCGTATAATCTTTAAGTACAATTTCTTTTCTATCAGGAGTATCGTCATAAAGCATTGACGAATCTTCATTTAATTCATTCATTAATACCCCAACAGTTTTATTTGCATCATATCCAAGAGAAACAAGTATTTCTTTCATCCTAGTTGAAATTCTTGCGACTTCACTTATACCCATTTCATGAATCTCTTGAGGGCTATAGTCTGTGGTTGTGTATGTTCTAATTCTTAGTTTATAAAACTCATCACCATTTGGTTGAGACCAAATTCCATGATGAGGATTAGCACTATTTTTAGTAGAGACCATAAAATCTCTTAATAAAATAAAGCCTGGAGTAACACTATTTTCTATAGACAAAATTAACTTAGACTCAAGAGATGCCAACTCTGCCTTAGATATTTCCAACAATTCAGCTTTTTTCATAAACTGTGTGTATAAAGGATGCTCATTGAATGAGTAATTAATCATCTCATTAAGCTGGTTTATGACATGAGCATAAACAAACTCTGGAGCAAAAATCCCAGCTGCAGCCTGCCTTTCTAATCCATCCAAAACACCAGTATATACGTCCTTTGCAAGATCTGTTCTTTTTATAAAATCTTTTGCTTCATCATGAGTTCTAACTGGATGCATGTCGCTCATAAAACTAATTATGTTGTGATGTATGCCTCTGACTTGGTTAAGAGGGTAATCATGATAAGGAAATTCTTCAGACTGCTTTAAGCCATTTTCAATATCAAACATAGCTATTTTTTTTGTTATCTTTTGGTTGTTTGTTAGAGAAGTATCTTTATATTTACTCAAGACACTAAGTGATTTTTTTGCATCATTAATTCCTTCATCAAGATCTTCATGTTTAGGTATTGATAAAGCAGAGTTATGTTTAGTAATCCAATTGTATTTATCAAAAATACCCATGTAAGTCATAGACTCAGGAGAGTCAAAAAGACCTATAACTAACTCTTTTCCTAAATAATGATCAATGGATATTGGCTTCATAAAAAATAGGTTTACTAAATATAAAGAACCTAAACTAATTACAAAAGTAACAACTAAGCCAATTGCTTTTAAAAATCTTTTTATCATGATTTATCCTACTTAATATAAATTTATTATTATTATATGATTTTTTGATAAACTTGTTCTTTTAAAAATACAAAAAACTAATGACAGACAAACTAGCTACTCTTTCCCAAGATGAAGATGTTTCAATAATTACTCTTGATGATGGCAAGGCAAATGTATTTTCACCGTCAATGATTTCTGCAGTGAATAAATGCTTAGATGATGTACCCACTGAAAAAGGTTCTTTAATAATAACAGGCAGAACTGGAATGTTTTCAGCAGGTTTTGATTTAAAAATTATTTCAGCTGGAGATATGGCAGCTACTAAAGAGATGTCACTAAACGGTTTCAAGCTTTTATCTCGAATATTCTCATTTCCTAGACCAGTTTTAGCAGCCTGCTCAGGACATGGAATTGCACTAGGAACTTTCCTACTTTGTTGTTGTGACTATCGAATTGGCGTTAAAGGAGAATTTCTAGTGGGAGCTAATGAAATGCGAACTAATATGGTCATTCCAATACCTATATTAGAGCTTATTAAATTTAGAATTGCTCAACCACATAAATATAGAGCAGT
>CABXTT010000022.1 GCA_902515155.1 uncultured SAR86 cluster bacterium
AGTATTGATCAGACAAAGGGAAAGTCGTTTCCTCCAGTTCATCTTTGGAATCCTGAGTTGTGTATTGGTCAAGAAATATCTATAAATAGAGAAGGGGATTGGTTTTACAATAAATCTATTATCAAAAATAAAAAACTAGTAAACCTTTTTTCTACAGTTTTAAGAAAAGATGAAGGAAATTATTTTTTAGTAACTCCTACTGAAAAAGTGCCAGTAAAAGTAGACATAGCTCCATATATGATTACTAACTTTGAATTGTTGGATAATCAAATATTACTAGATACAAATTTAGATTTTTCATTTGATTTAAATGATATAAATACAACAAGATTAATTAGGTATGAAGATGCTCATATCCCTTTAGTTCATGTTAGGAGTGGAATTGAGGGATTTTTTAGCAGAAATTGTTATTATAAATTAATAGATCTAGCTCTTAAAAAAGACATTATCAAAGATAACAAATTATATGTTTTAAGTAATAATATTAAACATCTGGTAGGTAAAATTGCATAAAAAACTTAAGCTAGAATCAAAAATATGCATTGTTTGTAATAAGCCTTTTAGTTGGAGAAAAAAGTGGGAAAAAGATTGGGCTGATATTAAGTATTGCAGTCAAAGATGTAAAAGATCTAAGAAGTAATTGAATCTTCAATCCATTGGTTAATATAAAACTCAAGTAAATCTAATGGAAGTGAGCCTCTTTTTAGAACTTCATAATGAAAATCTTTTATATCATATTTTTCACCAAGCTCTTTCTCAGCCTTAGATCTTAATTCTAGGATTTTTAATTGCCCAATTTTGTATGCCAATGCTTGTCCTGGCCATGCTATATATCTATCAACTTCATTTTCTATATCTAGTTTAGATTTTGCAGTATTTTCAATAAATAAATTAATAGCATCATCTCTAGACCAATCTTTATAATGCATTCCTGTATCTACAACTAATCTTATGGCTCTCCACATGTCATAAGTTAATTGACCAAATTTATCATAGGGATCATCGTATAAACCAATATGATCTCCAAGTTCTTCACTATAAAGACCCCAACCTTCAATAAAAGCAGTAAAGCTTTGATATTTTCTAAATGTAGGGACATTTTCTAGCTCTTGTGCAATAGAGATTTGGAAATGATGTCCTGGGACTGCCTCATGAACAGTTAATACTGGGATTTCATACTTAGGTCTTGATTCTGGTTTGTATAAATTTGCATAAAAATATCCAGGCTTTCCCTTGCTTGGAGAATTATAATAAGCAGTTGTAGTGAATGGAGCACTTTCAGCAGGAATAGGTATGACGCCATATGGAGCTCTAGGAAAGGTTTTAAAGATTTTAGGTAGAAGAGGATCTATGGTCTTCGACATAATAAGATAAGCATTAAATAAATCTTCTGGATTATCATAATAGAATCTTGGACTTGTTCTTAGGTAGTTAAGAAATGAATTAAAATCTCCATCCCAGTCCAAATCAGAAATAATTTTTTCCATTTCAGAGCGAATTCTTTTTATTTCACTTAAGCCAATATCATGTATTTCATCTGGAGTAAGGTTTGTTGTAGTGTGATAGTTTGACAATACTTCATACCATTTAGATCCATTTGGGACATCACTAATGCCAATTGAGTTACGTGAGGTACTTAGATATTCATTTTTAAGAAAATCATGAAGTCTTTTGTAAGATGGGTTGATTTCATTTGTTATTAAAGTCTTAGCTCTATTTATTAAATCAGTTTTTTCATTTGAGCTCATTAATGACTCATCTGCATTTTTAAAAACTTTAAGGTATGGATGATTTTCAATATCTGAATTTATAATTGCTGAAATTTGTGCAATAACTCCTCTTGTTACCAATTTGGGTTGCGTATAACCAAGTTCTAATCCTTTTTTATTATTTGTAAGTGAGTTATCAATATTTTCTACGAAGCTGTTAAGTCTTGTAAGCCAGTCTTCATAGTCTTGTTTTGATGTATATACTAATCTATCTCCAGTTTCATAAAAACTTTGAATTCCACCTCTTTGATTTAACCTCATTAAATAAGATGGAAAATTCATCCTTTTTACAGAATTAAGCATACTTAATTCAGCTAATTTGTAATTAAGTTTATTTTCATCGTTTAAAAGTTCAATATTAAATAACTGTAATTCTTTTAAAGATTTTTCTTCTTTAGCTTTATTTATTTTAAATTGGCCAATGCTATTTGATGATATTTTTGTATTAAATCTCTTGTCACCGAGATTTGAAGCAAATATAGGATTATCTTTCAAACCTTCATCCCACTGATTGGCTAAAAAAGATTCAAATTGAGTATCTTGTGTCTCAACCTCAGCCTTGGTTTCTGAAAGTATATTTAAGTTTTGTTCAAATTGGATATTTGAACATGAAGCTAATATAAATATTAACAACGGAAAATAGTTTGTTTTTAAATTTAACATACCCAAATATTAGTATACCTACATATTTGGATAATTAGGACCTCCAGGACCTTCTGGAGATACCCAATTAATATTTTGGGAAGGATCTTTGATATCACAAGTCTTACAATGAACACAATTTTGAGCATTAATAACAAATTTCTTTTCATTATCTTTTTCAACAATTTCGTAAACTCCAGCAGGGCAATATCTTTGAGCTGGTTCATCGTACATTGGAAGATTAACAGCAATAGGTATACTTGAATCTTTGAGCTGAAGATGGCAAGGTTGGTCTTCTTCGTGGTTAGTATTTGAGAGATATACTGACGAAAGTTTATCGAAAGAATAAATACCATCAGGTTTTTGGTATTCAATTTTGGGCATTTCATCCACTTTTTTGAGACAGGCATAATCTGGGGTAGGGTGATTGAGTGTAAATGGTAATTTACCTCTGAATATCAACTGATCAATCGCATTAAAAGCAGCACCAATTAAAGCCCCAAACTTATGAAAGAATGGACCAAAATTTCTCGATTTATACAGTTCTTCATAGATCCATGAATCATTAACTTTATCAGAAAATGATATTTCAGATGAAACGTCATTTAGATTTTCATATACATGCTCACCAGCAATGATTCCTGATTTCATTGCAGTATGGGAACCTTTAATTTTCGAAAAATTGAGCATTCCTGCATTGTCACCAATTAACAGCCCACCCGGAAAATCTAGTTTTGGTAATGATTGAAGACCGCCTTTAATGAGAGCTCTTGCACCATAAGATAATCTTTCAGCTCCATCGAGATACTTCTTTATAGATGGATGAGTTTTCCATTTTTGAAATTCATCAAATGGACTCAGATGAGGGTTTTTATAATCTAAAGGAATTACATAACCAACGTATGCTTCATTATTTTCGCCATGATAGAAATATGAACCAGAAGGGGTATCAAAAGGAGTAGGCCATCCGTTTGTATGCATTACTAAACCAGGCTCATAGTTTTCATCTTTTAATTTCCAAACTTCTTTAAAACCAATACCATAATGCTGAGGATCTTTTTCTTCTGATAAATTGTATTTATGGATAATTTGTTTACCTAAATGCCCACGACAACCTTCACCAAGAACTGTATATTTTGCTCTTATCTCTATTCCTGGCTCATTTCCAGGTTTCATTTCACCTGCAGCAGAAATACCCATGTCACCAGTTTGAACACCTACGACTTTATCATTTTCAAAAATAAGTTTACTAGCTGGGAAACCAGGGAATATCTCTACACCTAGATTTTCTGCTTGTTCTGCAAGCCACCTACAGAGGTTACCAAGACTGATAACATAGTTTCCATGATTATTCATTGGTGGCATTACAAAGGCTGGGACAGGCACACCAAATTTTTCAAATAAAAAAAGTAATTTATCTTTTGTGACAGGAGTATTAAGAGGAGCATTTAAATCTTTCCATTCTGGAATTAATTCATCAAGAGCATTAGGCTGGAAAACATTACCAGATAAAATATGCGCACCTATCTCAGATCCCTTTTCTAAAAGGCATATACTGTGTTCAGTCCCATTTTTTTGATTAAGTTGAGCAAATCTTATTGCAGTTGCAAGCCCAGATGGACCTCCTCCAACAACTACAACATCGTACTCCATTATTTCCCTTTCCATAAGATTACCTCTTATTTATATTGTAAAATGTGCAAAAGCTATTACAATTATAGCCTATATTTAATTATAACCTACAGTTATAATTAAGGACATACAAAATAACAATTTTATATAATAAAAATAATGAAAATACTAGTACCACTTAAGAGAGTCGTAGACTATAACGTTAAAGTTAGGCCATTAGCAGACAGCTCAAACGTTGACCTTAACAATGTAAAAATGTCAGTTAATCCTTTTTGTGAAATAGCCTTAGAAGAAGCTGTAAGAATAAAAGAGGCTGGAAATGCTGAAGAAGTTATAGCTGTTTCTGTTGGCAAAACAGATTCCCAAGAACAATTAAGAACAGCTCTTGCTTTGGGAGCAGACAGAGCTATTTTAGTTGAATCAGAGTCATTGCTTGAGCCTCTTGCCATATCAAAGGCTTTATCAAAGGTTGTAGAAAAAGAAAGTATTGATCTTATTATTCTTGGAAAACAAGCTATAGATGGAGACAATAATCAAACTGGACAAATGCTAGGTGCATTATTAGATTATCCTCAAGCAACAAATGCTTCAGAAGTTGTTCTTGATGGGTCACATGTAAATGTAACAAGAGAAATTGATGGCGGCCTTCAAACCTTAAGACTTAAAATGCCAGCAATTGTTACTACTGATTTAAGATTGAATGAACCAAGATATGCTTCTTTACCTAATATAATGAAAGCAAAAAAGAAAGAACTTGCAGTAATGTCTTTGGCTGACCTTGGCGTTGACGGAACAAACAGAACAGAACTTATATCTGTTGAATTACCACCTTCAAGAGCAGCAGGAATAATAGTAGAAACAGTTGACGAATTAGTAGACAAACTTAAAAACGAAGCAAAGGTGATCTCATGAGTATATTAGTTATAGCAGAGCATGATAATAACAATATAAAAGGTAGTACATTAAATACGGTTGCTGCTGCATCAAAAATTTCAGGAGAAATATCTCTATTGGTTGCTGGCTCTAATTGCACACCAGTCTTAGAAGAGGCCCAAAAAATTAACAATGTATCAAAGATTATTTCAGTTGATGATGAAAAATATGCAAATTTCTTAGCAGAAGATATGTCATCTCTTGTCATAGGTATTGCAAATAATTATAAGTATATAATGGCGCCAGCAACAACTTTTGGTAAGAATTTAATGCCAAGAATTTCAGCCAAACTAGATTGCCAACAAATTTCTGACATTATATCTGTTGAATCTGACGATACTTTTAAAAGACCAATTTATGCAGGCAGTTGTATTGCAACTGTTAAATCTCTAGATGAAATTAAAGTCATTACAGTTAGATCAACAGCTTTTGATCCTGTTGAGACTTCAAATTCAGGTATTGAGATAGATACTCTTGATGCATCTGATTCTTCTAACATTAGCGAATTTGTTTCTGAAGAAATAGCAAAAAGCGATAGGCCGGAGTTAACAGCTGCAAACATTGTTATTTCTGGTGGAAGAGGTATGCAATCTGGTGATAATTTTCATTTACTAGATTCAATTGCTGACAAACTTGGTGCAGCAGTTGGCGCCTCAAGAGCAGCTGTAGATGCAGGATTTGTTCCAAATGATTATCAAGTTGGTCAGACTGGGAAGATAGTTGCTCCTGATTTATATATAGCTGTCGGTATTTCAGGCGCTATACAACATTTAGCTGGAATGAAAGACTCTAAAACAATTGTTGCAATAAACAAAGACGAAGATGCTCCAATATTTCAAGTTGCAGATTATGGGTTGGTTAGTGACTTATTTGAGACATTGCCTGAACTTGATTCAAAGTTATAAGAAAATCTTAATTGATATAAGTTATTCATTTCTATAAACTTTTTATATTATTAAAAAGACGTTTACACTAATATTTATTATTTTCTCTTCCTACGGGTTTGCAGTTAATGGAAGTATTTCAACGAGTTTATCTTTAACTGATAAAGCATGGGATTTTCTTCCACCTGTTACTAACTCATTTGATTATAGTGAAACACAAACGAGTGAAATACTATTGATAAGTGGAAGATATGGCATAAAACATATTCAAAGCAATTTTGAGCTCAACCTAGTTAGGCCAATTCATCCTAAAAATGTTGATCTAAAAGCAAGCTCAAAATATAACGAACTAATATTTACTCTAAATCCATCAACTGCCATATCTTTATCATATAAAGAGCAGAATGCAGATGAACAAAGATTTAATTGTTATACATTCTCATCATTAACGCTTGGCTATTGTAGTGAAGCGAGATTTTCTATATCAAACTCAAAAGAAAAGTATAAAGTATTAAATAACGATACATTAATGCTGATTAATGGCTCCAATGAAGAATTTAAGATCAATTATTACCAATCTCTCAATTCGATATTAATAGATGAATTTATATTATATTTAGCATCGAGTAAAAATAGCTTTAATTGGCTTTCACCTATAGAGGAACTGCAAACAGGTTTTTTATCAAATTTATCTTTTAATGAATCAACAATCGGTTCAATTGTAAGGCAGGAAATTAAAAGACTTCCTCAGAGAGAGGACTTTATACTAAATAAGATTGGGATTAATGTAATCAACAATATTTCACTAAATAGATATTTAGATTACTTTTATAGTATTGATTTTGTTCTTGTTGAACCGGAGGATTATAGTATCTATAGATCGATTCCTAAAAATAATATAAAAATCGAAACTGGAATTACTATTTTAGCTTCAGATTCATTATCTTTATCTTTATTCGGAACATTATATAAAAATAATTTATTTGGTTATGAAGATATAAGCTTTAATCAAAGATCTGAACATCATTTTGATAAAGCCTTCGGCTCATTGAATATTAAGTTAAAATTTTTATTTTAGTTAGGGTCTCTGTAACTTTAGGATTCTTGTATATAGAATGATATTTGATTATATTATATATAGGGATTTACTATCAATTTGAATTGATGGTTTAATTTACAAACAATTTTATTAACCAACCAAAGAGTAGGTGCTTTATATGCGTTCAAATATTAAAAAAGTTTATATCTTAGCTTCATTGTTAATATTGTCATCATGTGGTGGTGGCGGTGGCGGTGGTGCAGTAGCTCAGGCAATTGCGGCCGCTATATCTTCCTTTACCTCAAGCTCAAGCTCTGTTTTACTTGGTGGAAGTGTTGATATTTCCTGGGCTTCAACCAATGCAACGTCTTGTTCTGCTCCTTGGACAACTCAAACAGGTACTTCTGGCACTGAAACTGTAACTATCACAACTGCTGGAAGTAATACTTTTACAATCTCATGCACTGGAGAGGGCGGTAGCTCAAGCCGATCACAAAGCATTGAAGGTTATAGAAACATAGCTGGAATAACTCTTGATGGTTATATATCTGGCGCAAGCGTCTTTGTTGATACTGATTCAGATTATATAATGGATTCTGGCGAGACAAGCACGACCTCAGGAAGTGATGGATCGTTTACAATAAAATATGAAAACGGTGCTCTCATTAGTCTTGGTGGACAAGATGTTGACACACTTACACAATTAGATAATTTTCAAATTATCAGAGATCTATCTGGCTATTCCTCTGATAACTTTATGATAACACCAGTTACTTCTATAGCACATTTTATGCCTAGTCAGAACATATATAATACGCTTGGTTTAGATAGTTCTATTGATATAAATACGGCAGATCCTGTTGCTAATAAAGGCGATGGTGCTGGCTATGATGTGCTCTATGAAAAAGGAAATCAACTTACAGTTTTGGCATATTCTCTTCAAAATATGGCAAATAACCTCAAAACTACAACTGATTCAACAGCTGATTATTTTAAAGCAATTAGTGAAGAAATTAGCACAGAACATACGGCAACTAGTGCTGCAGTAAATATTGAAAAAAAGGCTTTTATTGAAAAAGTTTTAGATAATCTTGTTGCTGCAAAGTCTCTTACAATAAGTGCTGATAATAAAGCTAATGCTGTTACTGCATTATCTTCTGTACTACCTATAATTGGAGTCAAATCAACAGACACACTCACATCTTCTGTAATTAGATTTAGTACAAATACTTTTCAAACAGATTTTATTTCTATTGCAAATGGCAGTGCTGAAGTCGGATTGGTAAATTCATACTCATCAGATGTATTGAATTATATAGCCACTGATCAAAATATTAATGCTGCTGATATTCAACCTACAATATTAGCTTTTGCAGACTCAATATCATTACAAGAAGATTCAACAGTTTCATTCTCACCTTTAATAAATGATTCATTAACAACAGGGAGTGCATTTGTAATTACTACTAGTTCACCATTAAATGGGTCTGTTTCAATTTCAGGCGAGACTTTAACTTACACCCCATCAGCGAATTTTAATGGACAAGATTCATTTAACTATACTGTTACCCAAGGTTCAATTACTGCTTCATCTTCTGTTTCTGTAACCGTTGCTGCAGTTAATGATGCACCTACTTTAAATATAGCTTCAACAATAAGTTATAAAGAAAACGATACTGTCACTATCGATCCATCTGCGCTTGATGTTGATGGTGATGACTTAACATTAACTATTAGTGGAACTGACGCTGATTCATTCACCTTGACTAATAATCTAATATCTTTCAATAGCTCACCAGACTTTGAAACAAAAAGCTCTTATGTTATTACTCTAACTTTAACAGATGGAGTTTTGTCTGTTGAAAAAACAATAACTATCAATATTAATGATATTAATGAAGATATAGGATACAAAGTTCCTACCTCTATTGATGTTATTGAAACTAAGGAATAAATTATGAATAAAATAAAATATAAAATTTTTTTAGCGTTAACATTATCTGTATCAACTATTAATGCATCTGATTATAGTAATGCGCAATTTGATAACTTCGTAAGTGGGCAGGGTGTAAATGAGGTTTTAGCTGAAGCTCAGACCATAATATGTGCATTATCAAGATTTGGTACAGAAGATTTATCTGGTGATGGATCATATAAAGCAACCATCTACATGAATGAGTGTGAACAAGCAGCAGCAGAAGCAACTGATAGTTCAGCTGGAACAACAGCTCCTACCAGTGCAACATCTACAGCATCTACATCAGCAACTGCTACAGCGGCAACCGGCGAAGCTGCTCCTGATATAGAAACAGTTTTTATTAACAGTGGATTTACAACTTCTGTATTACAAACAACAAAAGGATGGATTGTTAATGATAAACCTTGGGATGATCAAACAAATAATGAGCCAAAAAATATTTTACATCTATTGAATGAACAAACAGCCCCCGTAAGTGATACAAATAAATTTGGGGATTTTACCTTAAGATATCAGCTTGCTACTTTTGGCAATACACAAGAAGATTTACCTGACTGGTATTCATGTCCAGACCCAAGTTCTCAAGATTATAGATGGTCTTGGTGTGCAGATGGAGCAGATCTTGGAAGAGGATTATTAATTGCAAGCGGTGGTAGTATTAAATTTAAAAGTGATCGACATGGACAAGATCAGCAAAACGTTGTCGCAGATTATTACGATAATGGGGATATTGCTGGAATTTATACAAGATCTAGTGGCTTTATGGATGAATCACTTCGTGATCCAGCATGCGATCAAATAGGTTATCAAGAGGATGGAACATGGGATCACGATGCATATTGGGAATGTCAGCCTGAAGCTTATAGAAATTCAAATGTAAGTATTCTTGGTATATTTGCTTTTGGTATCGAGGCTTCAACTAAATCTTATTGCACTAAAATGTCAGAATTATTTCAGGTGGATTGGGATACCTGGGATGAGGAAACACAACAACCAAAACTTACACCGTACACTTTAACTGACGCTGCAAAGGCATATTTAGGTAATAGTGCTTCATGGGATACAGAAGAAAAATGTTTTTCTATAGCAAAAGATGATGCTATTAAAAATATATGGGATTATGGAGTATTTAATAGTGACGGTTCATCATTATTAACTGAAAATCAATCCTTTCCTATTCGTACATTTGTAGAAGTTGATAATGAAACAAAAAGAGTTCATGGATATGCAAGTTACTGGGGTGTACACGTTGATGAAGTTTATCAACCATATATTACAGAAACTACAAAATGGGTAAAAGATGCCTGGGATCAAGATGCTAGTGATACTCAAGAAGAATATACATTAAAAGTAAAGTCTATTGAGGTAGATAAAAGAGAAAAATCTTTTGTCTCACTTAATAGTTTAGATGGAGCTAGTTTTAGATTTTGGGTTAATGACTCATGGTGGTCTGATGAATATCAAAAACTTGGTTTCCCAAAAGTTGAACCATGGGAAGGAAAAATACAATTCAAATCTTCTAAAGCTGTATTTACAGACTATAACAATGGAGTTGCTAGTGAGCCTCTTACATATGGAATGTATGGCTCTCATGATGGTAAACAAACATTTGTAGCCGATCTTGTTGGCGCGAAAATTGATAAAGACAACATTAGAAAAATAATTAAAAATGATAGCTCTGATCCTGGTAAAGCTATGAACTTAACAATGGAATTTAGTGAATTTCCTGATTATGAGGGCAGCATTCAAGATTGGACACGTGAAGACTGGATAAGAATATATCTTTGTAATGAGAAATTTGATATTCCAACTCAAAGAGAGATACATAGTTGGGATCATTTAAATTTAACCACTGGTCAGTGTATAAAAGTAGAAGGGCGTTTAAATTTATCTTCAGACGGAACAACTCTTACCTTATCAAGCGCTAACAAAAATAGTAATTGGGGTGGTGATTATTATGCTCAATTTAAAGATTTTGATTCAGGTACTTTATTAGATTTTGATTCTGATAATTGGAACAACTCAGGTTATGAATATGATGTTAAATTAACATTAAGTGGAATAGAGAGACCTGCAGGACTCGAGATAAAATTACAGAGTCTATTTTCAGCATTTGGCTCTCTATCACAAGGTGATGACAATGGTGGGGATATATCGAGAGGGTTAGAGAGTTTCTTAGATAGCTCTGATGAATTTACTTATATTGTTGCTAGTAATATTAGTGTTTATGATCATATTGGTAATAGATTTACAAAAGTGATGGGCACATTTGGTGTTTCTGATACTCCGCCGGCAACAATATTTGTTGATGACTTAAAGGTAAATGAGCCAGCAACCTCAAATACTTCTACTCAATATTCAGTATCCTTGTCATCAGCCCAAGCGTCTGCTGTTACATTTGATTATGCAATTGCTGCCAATAGTACCGCTTCCGCATCTGATTATTCGTCTCTAGCTAATGGAACAGTTACAATTGCTGCTGGTCAAACAAGTGCAACAATTCCTGTTGCTATTGAATCTGATGATTTAGCTGAAGGGCAGGTTGACGAAGTCCTTAGAATTACTTTATCAAACCCATCCTCTAACGCAGTACTTGGAAGAACTTCTGCTGATCTTTACATATACGATCCAGATACTAACAGAGTTATATATGATGATTATTATGGAAAGTTTGATTCTGCAACTGCTACTTTTACTATAACAGAGGGCCTAAAATATAATCCAAGTTATGTTAGAGAAGATCTTCCAGCACCAATAACCTTTACAGCCAGTGATTGGACTACCAATATGGTTAAAGTTTATAACGAAGGTTCCGACTATGAGCATATAGACAAAAGAGAGTTAGGTATTTATTCAGATGAGCTTCATCAAGACTATTCAATTTCACATGAGGCTATGAGTAATCCAACCTCAGCCACTAAAGATGCTGGAATAGTAACAACGAAATGGTCTAGAGTGTCAGTGAGTGATCTTCCTTCTAGTCTTAATTGTATAAATGATTGTCTTACATCAACAAATTTAACAGCGCATTATACTGATGTTAAGACACAAGCTGATCCAGCTGGTGATAATACATATACTGGGACTGTAGTCTCTGCTTCGCCAAATCCTTATGCTGATGTTGGCCCTTATATTAAAGAAAGCAAAGAAGTAACGGTTACCTATGATGCTGGTACTGAAAATGAATGGAGTGAAGTAAGAAGTTATACAAGAGGAGACCATAAAGATGGAATAGTTGCTTCTGATGTCTACAAGTACACTGTTTCAAATGGAGTTATTCAAGACGCTGATGGAAATGAGATTAAAGTCGGTATTGATTGGGGTATCTCTAGAGTTGGTGAAACAATTCGTGGTGCAAACTTTACTGATATTCGAGGTGGATGGAATCGTGAAACTCATTGGGGTATTAATACAGGTAGTTTAATAACTGATGATAATCTTCAATATATTGAATGTGATTACTCTGTTGATGCTAATAATGTTAAAACCTATAACGAATATCATCCAGAATATACGGCTGCAAATGGTAAATTAACAGAAACAAGATATTGTCAAAATAAAGAACACGGTAATGATGATATTTTAGTTACTTACAATATAAGTATTAGATTAGATAAACAATATGAAATCTTTAAAGCTGCCGATAATTCTAAATTAGAACTTGATCCACCAAAAACTTTATTTTATAGAACTCCTAATGATACGGCTAAGTTTGGTGATGATGCAGATACAAAATTTAGACTTGATTACCATGGAGATCATTTAGGTGGCATACCTGGTAATGTTGTGAATTATGAGACTGGTGAGGTTATTGGTGAGTATGTAGAACAATGGAAAGATGAATATAGATGGGTTCAAAGATTTGTTATTCCAGATGGTTCTATTCTTACTGATAGTAATGGAACTGAGTTTCTTGTAAAAGCATTAAGAGGTGAAGAGTGGCTTGGCATTAAGGATTCAGCAATAGGTTCTATGAATACCTTGCTTACTGCAAAGACCAAAGCTGATTTACTTACAAATGCTGATGTTGATTGGGAAATAGCACAAAGAAAAGATGCTTATTATGATTGTAATCTTACTTACGAGAGAACTGAAACATATACCTATGTTGATGATAACGGTGATACTCAAACCCAAACTAATACGTTTACTGAGACAGATTGGGACTCCTGTCATGCTCTAGAATACGGAACTGAAGAATATGATGCTGCATGGTCAGTTGTTGCAGAGTTTAATGATTGCACTGAAAGGAATCAATATGACTATGATCAACGTGCTCAACAGATTGCTGAAGATAGAGCTAACGCAGAACAAAACGGTGGTGAATACACTGGACCTGCAACTCCATATGATGATAAGCCATGGATGGGTGACGAGTACGAGTACACTGACGAGAACAACGAAACTCAAACTCAACCTGCTAATCGTCATGGTCACAGAGGTCAATTAGCTCGTTGTAAAACTATTGGGAGTATTCCTACGTCCCTAATAAATAATGGAAATGCTTCAGTTGTTAATGGAACTGTAGTTTATGATCCAACTCCAAATTAATAGAACTGGTTATTAATATTAAAATAGGGCTTTTTAGCCCTATTTTTTTTATTAAAGAAAGGTAGAATTATATATATATGAAACTTATATATATTTTATTTCTTTTTACACCTTTCTATCTATCAACATCGACTATTATTTATTCATCTGCTTATATTGATGTTATTAATGGAAAAGTAATAAATAATTCATCTATTGTCATAGAAAATAACATAATTACCTCAATTAATTCAGGCTACATAAGTGCCACTAAAACAGACACATTAATAGACTTAAGAGGAAAAACACTTATGCCAGGCTTTATGGATATGCATGTTCATTTTGGAGGTGAATATCAATCGAAAGCAAAAAGACCTATTAAAGTTGAAAGAGAAACAGAAGCAATTTTAGCAACAGCTCATGCATTAACAACATTGAAAGCTGGATTCACCACTGTAAGGCAGGTAGGTGATAGTGGATTAGTTGCAATTTCATTAAGAGATGCCATAAATTTAGGTCATGTCAAAGGCCCTAGAATTTTTACTTCTGGAAAAAGTATTGCAACAACCGGTGGTCATGCCGATCCTACTAATGGCAAAAGTTCAGACGAATACGAATATCCTGTCGCAGAAGATGGAGTAATTAATGGTCCTTACGATGCATATACTGCTGTTAGACAAAGATACAAAGATGGTGCTGATGGTATTAAATTAACAGTTACAGGTGGTGTATTAAGTGTTGCAAAATCTGGGGATAATCCTCAATTTACATTTGAGGAAGTTGATGCTGTTGTAAAAGCTGCAAAAGATTATGGTATGTGGGTTGCTGTTCATGCTCATGGTGCTCAAGGTATGAAAAGAGCAGTTTTAGCTGGTGTTGATTCTGTTGAACATGGGACTTTTATGACAGATGAGGTTATGGACTTAATGATCGAAAGAGGCACTTATTATGTCCCAACTATTTCTGCTGGAGAATTTGTAGCTGAAAAATCTAAAATTGATAATTACTTTCCAGAAATTGTTAGACCAAAAGCTGCTTCCGTTGGACCACAAATTGGAGCTACTTTCAATAAAGCATACAACAAGGGTGTAAAAATTGCTTTTGGAACAGATGCTGGTGTTCAGCCACATGGGACTAATTGGATGGAATTTGTATTTATGGTTCAATATGGGATGCCAAACATTGAAGCAATTCAATCATCAACTATTGAAACCGCAAGATTCTTAGACATAGATGATAAACTTGGCTCAATAGAAGTCGGAAAAATTGCTGATTTGGTTGCTGTTAATGGCAATCCCTTAAATGATATCAAAGTAATGGAATTTGTTGAATTTGTAATGAAAGACGGAGAGGTAATATCAATTGATTAATAAAATAAGTCCATTTTATATAGCTTTAATTGTTTCTATACTATTTATAGTAATATTCACTATTTTAAGCGCAACAGGGTTGATTCAATCTTCTGACACGCTACATCTGATTGGTCAGGCTTCACGTTGGTGTGAGACTGTTTCAGGCGGATTGTTTAGAGAGCCATTAAATACCTGGAGTAATCTAGGATTTATGATAAGTGGTCTTTTTATTTTTTGGGTTATCTCAAAAGAAAGCGTTAAATCAAATAACTTATTTATTGGAATAACTCCTGTTTCAGTTTTATATGCATCTGTAGTTATATTTCTAGGACCAGGGTCTATGTTAATGCATGGAACTAATACTGAATGGGGCGGTTGGGCAGACAATTTAAGTATGATTATGTTTATATCACTACCGTGGTTGTATAACGTTTATTCAATGTCCTCATGGAGTATTAATACTTTTCTCAAAACCTATGCTTCTATAATAATAATATATTCAATCTGGAGATGGTTTACAGATTGGGGTCTAGGAATAAATTTTAATCTTTTTTCTGTTTCTATAGGTTTGTGGGCAATATCTGAAACACTTTATAGATTTTGGAGTCCGTCTTTTAGATTTTTTTCTGGCTTCGTTGGATTTTTGGTAATGTTTTTGTTTGGAATTATGCCTTC
>CABXTT010000023.1 GCA_902515155.1 uncultured SAR86 cluster bacterium
CAGCCCACTCATTGTTACGATGCAAAAAAAGTAAATGGAAAATTAGTTTTTGAAGAAATAGAAAAAGAAGAGGAGTTCAAAACTTTGCTTGGTAAGAAAATTACTCTTTCAAAAAAGAACTCAGTTTTTTCATTAAATAATAAAATAGTTAACCTTGCTGGTGTTGTAGGTGGAAATAACACATCATGCTCAATCGACACTAAAACCGTTATTGTTGAATGTGCATTTTTTCAACCAGAGGCAATCATTGGAAAGTCTGTAAAGTATGATATTGAATCAGAAGCTTCCCATAAATTTGAAAGAGGCGTTGATATAGAATGTCATGAATGGGTGCTCAGAAGGTTTATTAAGATCGTGGGCGATAATGCAAATATAAAGGATATGTCATTTATTTCCTTTCAATATAAACAAAATCCTATTCATAAGATCCCAGTAAATGTTAATAAAATTAATCAAATAATTGGTATCAATCTCAGCGTGGATGAATACTTGAGCTATCTATCCAAGCTAAGCTTTAGAATTGAAGAGGGCTCTATTATAGTCCCATCTTTTAGAAGTGATATTAAAACTCAAAATGACCTTTCCGAAGAGGTTGCTAGAGTTATTGGTTATAACAATATTCCTAAAACTGAGATAAGTACTTTAAATTGCAAGAAACCAAATAACAAAGATATTGAAAATAAAATAAGATACTTTCTACTAGATAATGGTTTTTATGAAGTTGTTAATTCCTCATTCGTTAGCTTAGCTGAAGAAGGAGCAATCAAAGTTGATAATCCATTAGATTCAAATAGAGAATTTTTACGAACGAACATAATCAATTCTTTGTTAGATAATCTTTTATTCAATGAAAGAAGGCAAAAAGATTCAATAAAATTATTTGAGATATCAGATATATACACACTTAAAAATGGTATTCACAAGAAGAGAAAATTATCTCTTATTGCAAGCGGAAAGGTAGGCCTCAACTATGAAGATTTCTCAAAAAAGATTAATATGAAATATTTGCATTACTTATTTAAAGAAGTACTTCCTAATGAAGTTTTTGATATTAAACTTATACCTAGAGATACGCTTAAGACAAAATTAAAGTCTGAAATAGTTAGTTTAGAGGTAGATATTGATAGCTTTCCAAAAGATATTCTTAATTATGATGAAATATCAAAATCGCCAGAAGATTATGCAAAATATAGTCCCATATCTGATCTGCCTTCATCATTTAAAGATATTTCGTACTTAATCACTGATTATAGTAAAAGTGAAGAGCTACAGAATCTCATGCTCAATTATAAAAATGAAATTATAAAGGACATTTATATTTTTGATTATTATAAAAATGAAAAGGCACAAGAAATTAAAATTGGTTTTAGATTTATATTTCAATCTAAGATTTTAACACTTACTGCCGACCAAATTGATATTGTTTATAATGATATAATTAATTCTTCTCTTAAAATTGATGGTATTACAATACCTGGAATTAAGATAAATATATGACTTTTACCAAAAGTAATATAGTAAAAAATATTACTAAAAAATCTTCTATTTCAACCGCAGAAGGCTCAGATATAATGGAGTCTTTTTTAAAATTAATTAAGAATAAAGCTTTATCAAATCTAGTAAAATTGAGTAATTTTGGATCTTTTAGTTTTAAAAAAACACCAAAACGCATTGGCAGAAACCCAAAAACTAAAGATTCATATATAATACACGAGATGTCTAAATTAAATTTTAAGCCTTCAAATATTATTAAGAAAAAAATAAATTAATGAAAAAGATACTACTTTCATCGTTGCTAATAGTCTCAGCAATTTCTTATTCTCAAGAATTTGATAAAGATTATCTTGAAAGTCTTCCAGAAAGCATAAGAGAGGATGTCAAAAATCAAACTGATCTGTCAAAAGAAATTGAAAAGCCAATTTATAGAAGAGCCTCATCTTCAATTGATAAGCCAGTTGACAATAACGATACTGATAGTATTAAAGAGGATGTTTTCGGCTCCAAGTTTTTTGATACCATTCAGTCTTCATTCATGCCTACAAATGATCCAAACTTAGACTCTTCTTATATTCTTGATTTTGGAGATGTTCTTGAGGTTCAAATCATAGGTCAAAAGAATAGCATTTCAGATTATGTTATAAAAAGAGATGGATCTATAAATCTAGCTGACATAGGTAAAATGAATATATCAGGCTTATCTTTAAACAATGCAAGTAATTTAATTAAAGCTAAAATTGACAATGCTTATATTGGTACTCAGGCATTTATAACCCTCAAAAATATAAGAGATATTAGCATTCTAATTGCTGGAAATGCTTACAATCCTGGGATATATACTCTGAACGGAAATACAAACATTCTTCATGCTCTTAGTATGGCTGGCGGCATCAATGAAATTGGTAGCTATAGAAATATAGAACTCAAAAGAAATAACGAAGTTATAGATGTTCTTGATATGTATGAAGTTTTTCTTGATGGAAGACATAATTTTTCGAATGGACTTAGGTCTGGCGATAGCATAGTTGTATCCCCATCAATTAACATTGTTTCAATCGAATCTGGTGTAAATAGACGAGGTGTTTATGAGCTCAAAAACGATGAATCTGTTCAAGATCTAATTTATTATGCAGGCGGGCTAAGTAAATATGCCAACGTGGAAAGCATCTTACTTAAAAGGTTAAAAAATGGTAAGACTTCGTCCAAGTATCTAAATTATGATGAATTAAAATCAATTAAATTATTAGATGGGGATTCTATATTTATTAGAGAATATGTGGTTAACACTATTAGAGTTTCTGGAGCAGTAAAAAATCCTGGAATATATCTTGTTCCAGACGGTTATAAGTTAAGTCAGGTAATAAATGATGCCGGTGGATATACTAGTTCAGCATATCCATTTTCTGGATATCTTGAAAATAAAAAAGCTCTTGAAATTAATTCTGCATCTAAACAAAGGCTTTACGATGTATTTTTAAAGAGTTTAATTTCAAATGCATCAAATGCTAGCGCTTCTCAGGATTTTGGATTCATACTGGAGCAGATAAAGAATGCAGATGTAACTGGCAGGGTAATTGCTGAGTTTAATTTAGATAATCTTCGTGTAAATCCTAATCTTGATACAATCTTAGAAGATGAAGACACTATTACTATACCTAACATGACACAACAAGTTTACATCCAAGGTGAAATTAGCAACCCAGGTGCTGTCAGATACGTTCCTGGAAAAGATTTATCTTATTATATAAATAGCTCTGGTGGATCGCTAAATAATGCTGACTTAGATAATATCTTTGTTGTTCATCCCAACGGTGTGACTGAGAACTTAAATACAGGTTCTAGGCTTTCATTTGTTCTACCAAATGAATTAGAACCTCTTATTTATCCTGGTTCAATAATCTATATCCCAAGGACAACAAACTTAGTTTCTGGTGTTGAAGTAGCTTCAATATGGGCACCAATTATTAGTAGCGTAGCGCTTAGCCTTACTTCACTGTCTGTTTTAAATAATACAAATTAATTTTATATGAGATTTTTTTTTTATTAATTTTCAGTACATTCTCATACTCGAATTATTTAGATTACTTACTACCTAATAATAAATACCATAGCGTTTCATACAATTCATTTGGACAGATAGGACTAATTCAAAGTCCCTCAGCTGATTCTATGCCAGAAGGATCCGTATCCTTTACGTTTAATAAAAATGATATCTGGAAGTATGGAAATTTATCAGTTTCTCCATTTAATTGGCTAGAAGCAAATTATTTTTATTACAGGCCTTCTGATTTAATTTGGATAGATGGAATCAGAGGTCATGATCTTGATAAAGGGTTTAATATTAAATTTATCTATAGACCAGAAAATAAAAATATACCAAATTTAGCAATTGGACTTGATGATTTCGCTGGCACTGGATTTTTTACAAAAGAGTATGTTGTTGCAACTCAGCAGCTTAACAATTTTAAATATTCTATTGGGCTAGGATGGGGTAAATTTAATGGCGAAAACTCATATAGAAATCCCTTATCAAAAATATCAGCCTCTTTAAAAGATAGACCTTCAAGATCAGACAATTACAGAATGGGAGGAAGTCCTTCATATGATCAATGGTTCAGAGGGGATGTTGGATTTTTTGGCGGATTAGAATATCAAATTATCGGAATAGATGGACTTAAATTTAAGATTGAATTTGATCCTTTCAATTACTTTGATCTATCTGCTTTAAATAGAAAAGACGCAATATATGACTTGAGGAAAAAAGATAGCAATTTAAATTATGGATTTAGTTATAAATTAAATGAATTTGTATCTTTTAATGCTTCTTATATAAAGGGAAATACATTTAATTTAAGTTTCAATCTTGGAATTTTATTCAATAAAAAGTTATCACAAAAGAAAGAATTTAGCCCCAAAATTGAAAATTTTTCTAATTCAGCAAATCAAAAATATGGATTTTATGAGAGTATTTTAAAAAATTTGAATGATAATGAATTATTTTTACAAACATCCACCTTGCATGACAATGGCAGTCTTGATATTTCAATTTCAACCTCTAATCACAGGAATGCTATTAGATCCTCTTCGTATGCAGCTTTTATTTCAAATGAGGTTTCAAAGCTAAATGATATTGATTTGAGTACTATTAGTGTTATACATATTAATGCAGGAATAGAACTTAATAAAATCACGTACCTTTCTAGTCATTTGGATGATGAATATTACACTCCAATAGAACTTAAAATACGAAATACAAAACTAGAATCTAGTGAGCCAAGAAGTATAGAAAAAGATGAATTTCAACCAAATATCAATTTTCCAGTGGTATTTTCATCAATCAGTCCATCATTAGTTAGTCATATTGGCAATCCCGAAAAGTTCTACTTTGGCGGTATTAATATTCAACATGTAAGCGAAGTTCAATTTAATAGAAATCTTATATTATCAACCGAAATAAATGCTCGTGTTTACGATAATTTTCAAGACACTATTTCAGGACCAGCATCCAGAATGGAACATGTCAGAACTGATCTAGTTCAATATCTTAAAGAAGATGATGTTCATATTGCAAGGATGCAACTGGATTATATATGGTCACCTTATAAAAGTATTTATACTAAGATTAGCGCAGGTATATTCGAAAATATGTATGGAGGAATGGGTGCTGAAATTTTGTATAGACCCTTCAATAAAAATTTTAATATTGGGATTGAGCTCTTTAAAGTAAGACAAAGAACTTTTGATCAAAAATTTAATTTTCAAGAATATGAAACTATTACAGGGCATATAAATTTTGGATACAAGTTTGCTGCTGGAATTGAAACCAACATAAGCTATGGAAGGTACCTTGCCAAAGATGACGGTTTTACTTTTGATATTGGAAGGACAACTAACTCAGGATTTAAATCCGGAATTTATTTTACAAGAACAAATATATCACCTGAATTATTTGGTGAAGGAAGTTTCGATAAAGGTTTTTATTTTCAATTTCCTTTGGATTTATTTTCATCTGAATATAATGGAAACTACTCAACATTCAAGCTTTCGCCATTAACCAGAGATGGGGGAGCAAAGTTAATTAATGGAAAAGATCTTAAGGGTCTTATATATAATTCAACTTATTATGAACTACGCAGACAGTGGGATGGATTTTTAAATTAAAAAAATAGCGATTTAACTCGCTATTTTTTCAATCTTTAAAATATTTAAGTACCTGTACCTGTTGTTGTACCAGTGCTTGTACTAGTACTTGTACTTGTACTTGTACTTGTACTTGTGGTTGTACTCGTTGAAGTGCTGGTAGCTGGAGTAGTACTAGTACTTGTGCTAGTTGCAGGTGTTGTACTTGTGCCAGTTGCAGGTGTTGGTGCAGGTGTCGGAGCCGGTGTAGGCGCAGGTGTCGGAGCCGGTGTTGGAGCCGGTGTAGGCGCAGGTGTCGGAGCCGGTGTCGGAGCCGGTGTTGGAGCCGGTGTAGGCGCAGGTGTCGGAGCCGGTGTTGGCGCAGGTGTCGGAGCCGGTGAAGCGGCATCATCATCACTTGCTGCAATTATAGCAGCTGCGGCAGCAACAGCAGCAGCAATAGCACCAGGATCTAACCCTTCTATATTTTCTTCTACCGCATCTTCTGCTTCAGCATCATCAGACTCTTGAGCTAGAAGATCAGTTGAAAAGAAACCATAAAAGAAGCTAAATACAGTAGCCCATAAAACTCTAAATTTTGATTTTATAAATTTTGCCATTTGTTCACCTTTTTATTTATTACCCCTAAAAACCAGATTATATAGCATAATTTGCAGCTTTTCATAGCTTTTGCTCATTATTTGTTTATTTTTAACTAACATTACATAAGCTAACATTCTATAAATGGTCGGGATGGCCGGATTTGAACCGACGACCACTACACCCCCAGTGTAGTGCGCTACCAGGCTGCGCTACATCCCGATTTATGTATAATTCCTATATATAATTGCTGTATAATATTTTAAATTCTGATTATTACATTAACTTTTGAAGTTTACATATGAAGCGAAGTCTTTTTTTTACATTTTTTCTTATAAGCTCATTATCTAGTGCTGATAGTTATTCCATTAATACCTCTTCTGGCATAACTGAAGGCCATATCCAAAAGAGGGTAGTTTCATGGGACGACATACCTTATGCGCAAGCACCTATAGGAGAATTAAGATGGAAAGCACCAAGGGAGCTAAAAAATTCTACAAAGACCAAAATAGAACCAAAAGAAGATAATTTTTGTGTTCAAAAACCATCTGGTCTCGGTGGTTCTGAAGGAGATGGTCTGTATTCTGGATCCGAAGATTGCTTATATTTAGATATAAAAGCCCCTCAAGCATCATTAAATAAATCAATGCCTGTAATGTTTTGGATTCATGGTGGAGGTAATACATCTGGTCTAAAGGATATTTATGACTTTTCTAAAATGGTTAAACGCCATGATGTTGTTGTTGTATCAATCAATTACAGATTAGGGCCTTTTGGTTGGTTCACTCATCCTGCTATACAAGATTTACAAGATGGAATCGATAAAACATCAAATTTTGGGACATTAGACATAATCGCTGCTCTAAAATGGGTTGAGTTAAATATATCAAAATTTGGCGGAGATCCAAATAACGTTACTATTTTTGGCGAATCCGCCGGAGGGCATAATGTTTTTTCATTGCTAGTTTCAAAAGAAGCAAACGGATTATTCCATAAAGCAATTGCTCAATCGGGTTATACAACTTCAATCAGCCCACAAAATGCATACAAACCAAAAATGAAATCATCAACATCGAGCAATGCTAGCTGGAAAGTTGTCAATAAAATTTTAGAAGAAAAAGGTTTAAAAATAAATCAAGATGAAATCAATTCAAATGAACTACGAGAGATTTTACTCGGTTTAAATTCAAAAGATTTTTTTAAAGTTTATGCCAATAGGCCGTCATATGAAGAGATTCCTTTATTAACAGCAGATAATATAGTGATACCGGCAGTTGGCCTTCGAAAAGCATTGTCAATGTCAGAACTTGTTAATAATGTTCCAACAATTGCAGGTTCTAACAGGGATGAAGTAAAGTTATGGCTTGCATCTGCAGAATATTTTGTAGATTTAGACTTTTCAGTAATTGGGTCAATTCTTAATATTCCAAAAGTTAAATTAAATGATAAAGATGCTTTTGAAACATTTAATTCTTACAGGAGTTCAGCATGGAAAATAAGAGGAGTAGACAACCCTTTAAGAAGTCTTGCAAAAGCAGGTAACAATAATCTATATGCTTACAGGTATGACTGGGATGATCATAGAAGAATTATAGTTGCAGATTTTAAGGAACTTATAGGAGCAGCTCATGCTACCGAGATACCACTTTTAACTGGAAATAATAAGTTAGTAGGCGATTATGGATTTTTAATATATCCACGAGGTTTTTCAAAACGTTATCTATCAAAAAATATGATGAAATTTTGGGCAAATTTTGCAAAATATGGCGAACCAGGAAAATCCTCAAATTCTATTGAATGGCTACCCTATAATGGATTAGATTCATCTAAATCGTCATATATGGTTTTAGATAATAGATCTAATCTTATGATGAACTCTGATAATTTTTCATTTAAATCATTAGCTGAAGATCTCTATAAAGAGCCATCGGTAACAGAATTAGAAAAATGTGTAGTTTTGCTTCAAATGCTTACATTTGTAGGAGATGATTTATACGATGATAAAAGTAAATACTACCCAGGAGAATGCAAAAGAGAAAATTCAGAGAAATTTTTAAGAGATAATGCAAGCTTTATAGATTATTAAAACTTACCTAATTTTTAGCCTTATCTTTTAATTTAAGCACTTCGATATCTTTAATTTTAATTAAATCAGCTATTCTTCTAATTAACCTTTCCTCATTAACTTCAAGAATTGAATCAGCATAAGCAACATCCCACAAGAAGCTTATTAGAGAAAGTTTCTGTTCTTGTGAGAAGTCTTTATTAATATCTTCAATAAACTCATGAAATGACACACTATCTTTACTGTATAGCTCTATTATTTTTAAAATTTCATCCTCGGTTTTATTAACTTTGGATGAAATATTCTTAACTTCTTTTAATAAAACATCTAATTCTGAATCTGATATGTCCCCATCAGATCGAGCAATTTCATACGCAAGAACAGATGCAGTTAACTCTATTTCGAACTCAGGTTGAGACTCTTTTTTATCTACCTCTTTTTTTTTAAATATATTAAACATTACTTTCCATTTTATTTTCTATTTTTGTTTTAAGCTCTTTATCCCAGTCTATTGAGCTTTTTGTTAGAGCATAATACAAGATTGCAAATAAAATAAACAATCCAAAAGATATATATTCCTCATTTGGGTAGAAAAACTCAATAAGGCATCCAATACTGCATAAGACTATCGACATTAAAATAAAAATATATAAGATGTTTTTAGGTGACAATCCTTTATCCAGAAGTTTATGATGAAGATGATCTCTTCCAGGTGAGAAGGGCATAAGGCCTTTTTTAACTCTTGAAACGATAACACCAAGACAATCTAAAAGTGGAATCGCAACAAGCCATAATGCAGTTACAGGATTAATAATTTGTGAATCTTGACTGTGCATAATGCATAGAAAAGCAACTATAAATCCAATATAATTTGATCCGCTGTCCCCTAAAAAAACTCTTCTTTTTTTCCCTAAATATCCTAGATTGTACGCCATGAATCCAAGAACTGCGCCAATTGGTATGAGAAGACCATATTTGATAGACCCGAAGAATGTTAAGAAAATTAATGGTATTAGACCAAAAGACGCACAAATACCATTTAAACCATCAGCCATATTATATGCATTCATAAGACCAACTACACAAAATATAGTGAACGGAATTGCAATAGCACCAAGATAAACATCGCCGTTCCCAAATAAATTTCCAAGGTTAGTAATATATTCTTCACTAATTAGAATCATAAATAATACAATTAAGGCTTGAAAAGCTATTCTTAAAGTTGCTCTAAGACCAATAAAATCATCAACTAACATAAAGGCTACAATCAAGCCACCGCAAAGAAACATTGAAAGGGTTATAGTATCTACTTTTACACTTCCTACATCTTTACTAATTGGTGTTATATTTTCAGTCTCATCAGAAACTTTAGAAACTATTCCATTTTCGAAGATATAAAGTGACTTAGAGCCATCAGGCATTAAAACTTCAAAAGTACCGTCCTCTTTTGGTATAACTTGTAGCGATGATTCTAAATTATTTGAACTTGAAACATTTATATTTAATGAATTTGAATCTTTTTTTCTTTCAATAGATAAATCGTAATCAATCTTATCAACTTCAAATTTCTTTACAGAAGTATCTGTTACATATGATGAGTCTTTAAGGAACCCTTGTTCACTAAAATTAGTTTCGATGGGAATTGATGTTAAGCCACTTATTAATAATCCCGTCAACATAGATCCAAAAAAAAGAGAAATACCCCCAGTAAGAGGCGTAGCACGAAAATGAAACTTTCTGCTTTTATCGGGTATATCAATTAGTATGTTCTTCTTTTTTGCAATATTTCTAAAAAAACCATTGAAAGTTATAGAAGCAAAGAAGCTCAATAAGAAAATTGATAATGCTGAGCCTAGTGTCATAGATTTATCTTAGTTGAATTAAGAGTTATTATAATCATATAGTATAACTAAACAATTTATGAACTCACTAAAGGCATTTTTACTTGCGTCTATATTTTTTTATTCAAACATAAGCTTATCTAGTAACGTAGATAAATTAATTTTACCTGACGGATTTAAAGCAACCCTTTTTGCAAAAGATATTGAAGCCCCAAGGCAAATGATAGAAGGCAAAAATTATATTTTTGTTGGTGGAATTAAAGGTAAAGTTTATGCATTGCAGAAAGATAGTGTTGATGGAAACAAAAGTCTTAATAGTGTTGTTATTGCATCAGGGCTCAACAACTCAAGAGGCGTTGCTTTAAAAAACGGTGACTTATATTTTAGCGAAGTAGACAAGATATGGGTCATTAAAAATATTGAAGAACTTTTAAATAAAGATACAGAGATAGTAAAAACACTGTTTAATAATGATTTACCAAGTGAATCATGGCATGGTGGAAAATGGATCATGTTTGGACCAGATGGACAGCTTTATGCGAATGTTGGTGCTCCATGCAATGTATGTTTAGATGGCATCAATAAAAACCCAGTATATGCATCCATTATCAAACTTAATGATGAAAATGAATGGAATACGGTTGCAAGAGGAGTAAGAAATTCTGTTGGTTTTGATTGGCATCCGCAAACAAATAAAATGTATTTTGGTGACAATGGTAGAGATTGGTTAGGAGATGATTCTCCATCATGTGAGCTTAATATTTTAGAAAATGAAAATTCTTTTTTTGGATTTCCATTTTTACATTCTACTAACGTTATTGATCCAGAATATGGTGATGACATATCAAAATTAGATGAAGAAATTGTGCTACCTGTTTTGAATATCGGAGCTCACGTTGCTCCAACAGGAGTTGCTTTTTATAATGGTGATTCATTTCCAAATAAATATAAAAATACACTATTCATGGCTTTGCATGGATCATGGAATAGAACTAAAAAATCAGGTTATAAGATTATTGCAGTTCAGACTGATAAAAATGGAAATATTTTAAATGTTGAAGACTTTATTACTGGTTGGCTTGAGGGTCAAAATGTGTGGGGAAGGCCTTCAGCTCCTTTAGTGTTAAATGATGGTTCATTATTAGTATCTGATGATAAATATGATGCTATTTATAGAATAACCTATGAGCTATAGAAAAGAATTAGAGACTGCTAAAAAAGCAGCCCTAGCAGCTGGTCAAATCCTTGTAGAACAAAAAAATAATTTGAATAAATCTATATTTTCCTCTAATACAGATATTAAATTAGAAGCAGATATAGTTGCAGAGAAATTAATTAAAGAAATTCTTACTGATGAGACATCTTTTCCAATTCTTGCTGAAGAAAGCGGGCAATCCTCAGATCAATTAAGTGATATTTTTTGGGTTGTAGATCCGCTTGACGGAACTGCAAACTACTCAAGAAATATTCCAATTTGCTGTGTATCTATTGCTTTGATAAAGAAGATGAAGCCAGTTCTTGGTGTTATATATGATTTTAGTAATAATGATCTTTATGAAGGGTCTGTAAATACTTTAGCTATGCAAAATGGATTAGAAATTAAAGTTTCTGACATCAGTAATCAAGGCGAGGGCATTTTAATCACAGGCCTTCCAAATAAGACTGATTATTCAGATGAAGCATTGCTAAAAATGGTCAAAGATTTTCAATGTTGGAGGAAGGTAAGAATGATTGGATCTGCAGCAATCGGATCAGTCTATATTGCCTCAGGCAAAGCCGATGTTTATAAAGAAAGTAGAACTTATTTCTGGGATGTTGCAGCTGGTGCAGCAATTGTTCAAGCAGCAGGAGGAACTGCATCAATATCTAATCAAAATAAAGATTTTCAAGTTGATGTATATTTTTCAAATTCTAAAATCTAAGGTAATAAATGAAGGTTGCAATTTTAAGTGACGATAGGCCAGGACATTTCAATCAATCAAAAGGAGTAGTTAATTTAATATCTGAGGATATAGATCTCAAATATACTGTATTTTCAAGTAAACTCAAGCTTCATTTTTTGAGGTCTCCATTAAAGCTCTACCAAAAATTTTTAGCTAAAAATTTTAATAAGACTAATACAAAAAAAATTATAAAATTATTCCAATACGTTGATTTAGAAGATTTTGATCTTTTGATATCTAGTGGGGGAAATACTATTTATCATTCTGCTGCGTTAAGCAATCTCTTCAAGATAAAAAATATTCATATTGGTTCAATAAAAGACATTAATCTTGCTAATTTTGAAGCTCATATTACAACTGACGCTGTAATCAACTCGCCAAACAACATAGTTACTGATCTTGCTCCAACAAGATTTAAACCAGACGTTAAAGAAAAGAGTAAATCAAATAAATCACTTTTTTTATTAGGAGGAAATGGTGCAGGCTATCTTTATGATGAGAGTGATTGGAAAAACCTAATCAATAATATAAAAGATTTTGTACAGACTAAAAATATTTCTCCAATAATTGTGACCTCCAGAAGGACAAACAAAATTCATGAAAGCTTAATTTTTAATGAAATTAATACGATTTCAGATATTGCTTCCGTTTGGTTCCATAAAACTGGAGAAAATGCAGACTTAAATTCGATCTTTAAAATGGTTGATGCCATATATGTTTCTGAAGATAGCTCAACAATGACAACTGAAGCTATATCTAGTGGCCTTCCTGTTTTTACCTTATATCCTAAATCTTTTAATCCTTCAGAAAAGTTTAACCAACAATTAAAAAAATATGAGGCTATGAAATTGATTAAAAGAATGTCTTTTAAGTCTGAACTTAGTACAATTTCAACTTCGAATAGTTCTAATAATTTAGTTTTAGAAATAAGAGAAAAATTAAAAAAACAAATTTTATATAAGATTCAATAATGAAAAGTTTAGTATGGTTTAGAAGCGATTTAAGAATTCATGACAATCCAGCATTAAAAAAAGCAAGTACAGTTTCTGACGAAGTTCATGCTGTATATGTTTATTCAAACGAACAACTGCGCACACACAACGAGGCTAATGTAAAAGCAGACTTTTTAATAAAAAATCTATTTTCATTAGAGGGAAAGTTAAACGACCTTAATATTCCTTTGACTATTGTTAAGGGCTCAGGGTTTGAGGAAGATGCTAAACTAATTTTGCGCATAGCAAAAGAAAGAGAAATTGAAAAAGTTTTTTGTAATTCTGAATTTGGTGAAGATGAAACAAATAGAGATCATCAAACATTAAAAGTTTTAAAAGACTCAGAAATAGAATTCCAATCATTTCATGACAAAGTTATTTATACACCAGGATCCTTAAGAACCGGTCAAGATAAACCTTATTCAGTATTCACGCCATTTAAAAGAAAATGGATCGAACATTTTGATATGGAATTTCTAGATATTGATTTTAATTACACCGCAAAAGTCTCAACAAATATTTCCTCAAATATAAATAGCTTTGATTTTGATTTTAATCAAACACATCAAGTAGATATGACAAATTGGAAAGAAGGAGAAGAAGAGGCCAATAAAAAACTTGAAATTTTTTTAAATAATAAGGTAAAAGATTATTCTAAAAATAGAAATGATCCAATTATTGATGGCACCAGCAGAATTTCACCTTATTTAGCTCTAGGCATAATCTCTCCAAAAAAATGTATTCTTGAGGCCTTGAAACGCAATAATTTTGAATTTTCTTCTGGCCATATTGGCATTACAAAATGGATAGATGAAATTGTTTGGAGAGAGTTCTATAAAAATATAATGTTTTCTTTCCCTAAAGTTGGAAGAGGAATGCCATTTCAAGATTATTCAAAATCTATTAAGTGGAGGTCTGACGAATCAGAGTTAAATGCATGGAAGACAGGAAATACAGGCTTTCCTATTGTTGATGCGGCCATGAGGCAATTATTGCAAGAAGGCTGGATGCATAATAGATTGAGAATGGTAGTAGCAATGTTCTTCACAAAAAATATGCTTCACGATTGGCGTGTGGGCGAAGCTTATTTTATGGAAAATTTAATTGATGGTGATTTTTCTTCAAATAATGGTGGTTGGCAATGGAGTAGCTCAACAGGCACAGATGCTGCACCCTATTTTAGGATATTTAATCCTATTACCCAGTCTACAAATTTTGATAAAGAAGGACTTTTTATTAAAAAATTTATACCTGAATTAAAAGATATGGATAAATCAATAATTCATAATCCTCCAACAGAACACAGAAAATATTGTAATTATCCATTACCGATTTTAGACTTAAAAGAATCGAGACTAAGAGCAATTGAAGCGTTTAAAACAGCTAAAAATTAGATAAAAAAAATACGTAGTTAAGTTATTTTTTCTTATGTATACTTGTTTCAGACAAACACTTCAGAGGGCATTATGGATACTATTTTAAGCGATTTAGAAATTGCAAATAAAGCTTCAAAAAAACATATAAATGACATTGCTAAATTTGTAGATATTCCTGAAGATGCTCTTATCGTTTATGGAAATGATAAAGCTAAAATAAACTATGATTTCTTAGATAAATGCAAAACTAATGAAGATGGAAAACTTATATTAGTCACAGCAATCTCACCCACTCCTGCTGGTGAGGGCAAAACAACTACAAGTGTAGGTTTGGTAGACGGTTTGTGTCATATTGGCAAAAAAGCAATTATTTGTTTAAGAGAGCCTAGTTTGGGCCCATGTTTTGGAATGAAAGGTGGTGCAGCAGGTGGAGGGTATGCTCAGG
>CABXTT010000024.1 GCA_902515155.1 uncultured SAR86 cluster bacterium
TAGTTAGGACTTGGAAAGTATCAAATCATGTTAAAGCAATTTGTTCAATAATTATTTTAGCAATATTATCGGGGTATTTTTTAAAAAAATATACAAATGCCGCTTTACCATTTTTCGATGGCCTAACAACTTGGGGAGCAATAATTGCAACCTATATGGTTGCAAAAAGATTGTTAGAAAATTGGGCCTACTGGTTCGTTATTGATTCTATTTCAATATTTTTATTTATGTCACGAGGGTTAATTTTAACTGCACTTTTGTTTTTTGTTTACCTCATCATTATTTATTTTGGATACAAATCTTGGACAAAAATTAGAGACGAAAATTATGTCGAATCTAGAAAGAATATTTAATGCCTATAAAAAAGAATTAGTAATTCTAGAGACTATAAAAACTGGCCCTGTCTCAGATATTTTTTTATGCAAGTATAAAGAAAAGAAGGCAGTCATTAGAATTGATAAAACTTGGTCTGTACAAATGAAGTTTGATCGATCAACTGAAGTAGAAATTATTAATAAATTACAACCAATTAAATTCACTCCAAAAATACTACATCATGATGTAGAAAAGAAAATTCTAATTTGGGAATATATCGAAGGGAAAGAAGTTTTCTTAAAATCAGAAAACAAAAAAAATCTCTTAGAACTTCTTGGACAAACAATAAAGAAATTACATATAACTGAAGTACCTAAAAACACAAAAAATATTTTTTTTAAACTCGATAGAATTTTATAAAACAAACTTATTGAAATATTCAAATAATAAATTTTTAGATAGGGGCTTTTCTATTTTTGATAGATTGAGTGATAATTCAAATGAATATGTTCTTTCTCATAATGATCTAAATAAATCAAATATTATTTTAAACCAAAATCTTTATTTTCTTGATTGGGAATATGCAGGTCCTAATGATCCATACTTTGATCTTGCATCAATTAGTATGTCACTCGAATTGAATGATGATGATATAAATTATCTTTGGAAAGGGTATTCAGGCAATAAATCCTTACTAGATAGAGAAAAACTACAAAATTGGTCAATCTTTTCAATATTTTTAGATTATATGTGGCGCCTTACAGTTGCAGATCTATCTAAAATTACTAATAAAGAACTTCAAATAAGTGCTTTAGAGAATAAATTAGCTAATTTTTTATAGTTATCCCACAAGATATGTAATTAGTAGGGTAATTATTACCAGAGAAATAGGTATAAAAGCGTCAATTGTTTTTATAATTGATTCCTTGGTAGGTATTTCAAGTTCATTTATCTTGAAAGTGCTATAGCTTCCCTCAACAGTTTTAACATCGTCTATTTCTGTCTGAATACGAGTTTTTTCATTCAAAGTAGTTTTATTTGAGGTATTTATAGAATTTTTATCTAATTTAGCGAACTCATTACTATATTCAGAAGACTCATATGTCATTAATTCTTTAAGAATTTCATCTCTTTTAGCCCTTGCAACATTAATGTCGCTTGTTTCAAGTGATTTTTTGATAAAATCCTTTCCTATTATTGATGAGACTTTTTTTGAAACACGTTTTTGAATGAAGTAAATATCTTTATTTTTACCCCTTAAAACAAGGTATCTATCATTATTTGTACTCATATTGTACCCACATTTTGTTACTTTATGTACTCATAATAATTTATTTTTTCATATATTCCAAGTTATTTGTACGCATAAAGTATAAATTGTACTCATATTATATTTTTTGTACCCATTGTAACTATAATTTATTTATAATTCCTAAAAACCCAATCGTCAATTGCTTACTATAACTATAGATTTATATACATTTTTGAGATATAAATTACAAAATGAATAAATTTAATGAGTTATTAACGAATCACATTTCACATTGGAATATGGTTTGGTTTGGTTTAATTTTTTGGGGAAGTATTTTTAATGCTCTAGCATTAAATTTTGGTTTTGATAAGAATCCGTCGTTTTTTTACATTATTGGGTTTTTATTTGGGTTATTAGCAAAACTTAGAGGTACTTGGCTTTGGAAAACATAGACGTATCTGATGAATTCACTTTTGACAAAGAAAAAGAGATAGCAAGATCTTTCTCGAAACGTTTCCAGTGGGAAATGTTAGTTATTGGTGTAGGCCAGGCTTTAATTTGGCTTTCTCTATGGCCATTAGTTATTTATGATTACATCTCATTACTTTTAGCATCTTCTATAGCTATCATCTGTGCATGCTTTGCTTATTTACCTTCACATGAAGCACAACATGGAAATTTTTCACGGGGAAATCCAAAAAGGCGATGGATTGATTCTTTCGTGAGTCACTTCACTTTAATAACAATAATGTTTCCTCATGATTTGATGAGATGCACCCACATGAAACATCATGCTTATACTAATAACCCTGAGAAAGATCCAGATTATGATACTGCGTCCGCTAAATCATTATGGGAAGTAATCGTAAGAACTCAAGAAGGGACAACTAAATATCAAAGAGTTGCTGAAGTTTATAAAGATGATCCTGCATTTATGAAGTCTTTCAACAAGGGAATGTTAGTTGGCATGCTCTATAGATCTGTTCTTTTAGTTCTTGTTGTAATTTTTCCTTTAGAGACCCTATTTTTATGGTGGCTGCCAAGTAAGATTGGAGTGATATATCTCTCAACATTTTTCAGTTGGTATCCTCATTATCAAACTGATATTGGAAGGTATAAAGATACAAGATTTTGGAGTCATTGGATGCCAAGATTTTTTAATCATTCAATGCAACTTCATTTTATACACCACCTTCATCCTGGGATTGGTCATTATGATGAACCAAAAGCAATTGAGGCATTAAAACCATTTTTAATTGCAAGAAAAGTTCCTGGAGCAGAAGACATTCCTGAAAGGGTTAAATTTAACCCACTTATTAAATTGTAAACAAGATATCTTTTTCTTGTTTTTTTAAAAAAATTCTGTTCTATTAACAGTATATATTTTGTATAGGGAGAAGATATGAAAGTTTTATGTGTATTATACGATGATCCGAAAACAGGTATGCCTGAAAAGTATGCTAGAGATGACTTACCAAAAATTGAAAAATATCCTGATGGTATGACTTTACCTTCACCTAAGGCTATTGATTTTACTCCTGGGGAGTTGCTTGGTTGCGTATCAGGTGAACTTGGATTAAGAAAATTTTTAGAAGATGCAGGTCATACTCTTGTTGTGACCTCTGATAAAGATGGAGAGGGTTGTGAGGCAGATAAAGAACTGGTTGATGCAGATATTGTTATCTCGCAACCTTTCTTTCCTTACTATTTAACAAAACAAAAAATGGAAACTGCACCAAATTTAAAAATGGCAATTACAGCTGGTATTGGGTCAGACCATGTTGACCTTCAAGGCGCTATGGACCATAACATTGATGTTGTTGAAGTTACTTACTGTAACTCAAGATCTGTTGCTGAACATATTGTAATGATGATTCTTTCAATGGTTAGGGATTACCATAATCAACATAGAATTGTTAATGAGGGTGGATGGAATATAGCTGATGCAGTTCAAAGATCTTATGATGTTGAAGGTATGCATGTCGGCACTGTGGCTGCTGGAAGAATTGGTATTGATATGCTGAGAAAGATGAAGCCTTTTGATGTGCATCTACATTATTTTGATATACATAAATTATCAGATGAGGTCGAGGCTGAATTAAATCTTACTTATCACGATTCTGTAGAGTCATTAGTTGCTGTTTGTGATGTGGTTAATATAAGTTGCCCATTACATCCTAAAACAGAACATCTATTTAACGATGAAATGATTTCAAAGATGAAGCGCGGGGCTTATATAGTGAATACTGCTAGAGGTAAAATTTGTGATAAAGATGCTATTGCCCGAGCACTAGAGTCAGGTCAGTTAAGTGGATATGCTGGTGATGTTTGGTTCCCGCAACCAGCACCCAACGATCATGTGTGGAGAACAATGCCTCATCATGGAATGACTCCTCATACTTCAGGCACATCACTGTCTGCTCAAACTAGATATGCCGCAGGAGTAAGAGAAATTTTAGAATGTTTCTTTGCTGGCGAGCCTATTAGAGATCCATATTTAATAGTACAAAATGGAGATCTTGCAGGAATGGGAGCACATTCATATACTAAAGGCACAGCAACAGATGGCTCTGAAGAGGCTGCAGAATATAAGAAGTAAACTTTAAAAATTCTGTAATCTAGATTTTATTATCTCATCAGCCTGGGACATAATTCCATGAATTAAATCCTGGACTGTTGGGATATCATTAACTAGACCTGCCACCATTCCACAAGACCAAGCTCCTGCTTCCATAGTCCCCTCATGCATAATCTTTGGATAAACTCCTGCAACTTCATCAATAATATCTTCAAACTTTAAATCAGCACCAAGTGCTTTTTCTTTTTCCAGCAATCTTTCAACTGCACCATTATTAAGAACTCTCTCAGTATTTCTTAATGATCTCATTACGAGTCTCGTATCTAATTCAGATGCATTTATAATAGCTTCTTTAACATTTTGATGAACTGGTGCATCTTGAGTAGCAATAAACCTAGTACCCATATTCATTCCATCAGCGCCAAGAGCCATAGCAGCAACTAAACTTCTTGCATCAGCCATTCCGCCAGATGCTACAAAAGGTATTTCTAATTCATCAGCTGCCCTTGGCAATAAGATGAAATTAGGAATATCATCTTCACCAGGATGACCACCGCATTCAAACCCATCAACCGATACAGCATCACAGCCAATAGACTGCGCCTTTAAGGAATGCCTGACTGAAGTACATTTATGAATAACTTTAATTCCTGCTTCTTTTAATGTTGGAAGGTATTCAGCAGGATTTCTTCCAGCAGTTTCAACAATTGGAACACCTGCATCAATAATGACTTTTATTAACCCTGGGTAATCAGGAGGAGTTAAAGAGGGCAAGAATGTAAGATTCACAGCAAATGGCTTATCTGTCATTTCCTGACAACGAGCTATTTCTTTGGCTAACTTTTCAGGCGTTCCTTGAGTTAAGCCAGTAATAGTTCCAAGACCGCCCGCATTAGAAACTGCCGCAGCAAGCTCAGCAAATCCAACATGATGCATTCCTCCTTGAATGATGGGGTGTTCTATATTAAAGAGTTCAGTTATTTTTGTTTTCATAATTTTTCCTATTTTTTATCCATTGGGGTCAACCAATCTTCGTATTGTTTTTGGAGTCGTTGCATGCCACTTATCCATCTATCTCTATCATTACCTTTCCTTTTTACATATTCTAAGACTTCTATATGAGGAGTTACTAAAAATTTTTCTTCTTCTATTGCCTTAAGAACCTCAACAGCAACAACATCAGCCTCCATCATACCGTCAACACCAGCAACTCCTGGACCGTCAGCTGTCATTGCAGTCCTGACAGCTTGAGGACATAAACAGGAGACACCTATTCCTTTATCACCATAGGTAATTTTTATCCACTCTGCAAAACTAACCGCAGCTGATTTTGTAACAGCATAGCCAGCAGCTCCTAGTTGGGTTAGCAGTCCGGCAGCAGAAGATGTATTCATCAAATAACCTCCACCTTGTTCTATCATCTGAGGAAGTACATTTTTTGCAGCATGAATATGAGACATAACATTCACGCCCCATATTTTCTCCCAGTCTGAAGGCTCTAAATTAAGTAAGCCAGGCTTGCCACCAATGCCAGCATTAGAACAGAATATATCTATACCGCCATAGAATTCATTAGCTTTTTTAATAACATTAATAATATCTTTTTCTTCAGAGACATCTGCTCTTATGGCAATTCCATTTACATTTTTTGCAGTTTCTTCAGCTCCTTCAATATTCATATCTACACATACAATTGATTGAACTTCACTTGCAAAGAACTCTTCGCACAAGGCTCTGCCAATGCCACTTGCCGCTCCGGTTACAACAACTCTTTTATTTTTTATTTCCATATAATTATTCCAATATTAGTCCACAACCTGTCCCATCAAGATAAGTTCTAACTCTTGATTTATTATCTTCGCTTAAATCATGGAATTCTTCTTTAATCCATTTTAAGCACTTGGCCTGATAGGGAAATGTTTTTTGTTTCCAGATAGAGCCATCAATTTCAGTTTCCCATGTCTCATCTTCATTTATTACTGCTTTTGCATTAGCTATTAATGCTGGAACATACATTCTGCCAAATTCTTTAAGAATTTCTTTAAGGCTTTTGGGACTATCTTCAAGTGAAGTCCATTTAGTATTATTAGTATTATGACCTGAAAGGTCTGCCATTATATCTACCCACGCAACAACTCTTAATGATGTTTCGTATGCAATTTTTCTGGACGTTGGATCAAAGCCAATCAGTTGGGTAAGCTGACCAAAAATAGCAAAGTCAGCAGACGAAGGTTTTTCACCAAAAAGAAATTGGTTCACCGATAAATGATCATCCATTAATTTTAAAAATCTACGATAGCTAGTATCAATTAAATCAGCAGTAGTGTTGTTTGAGCCAACTACCCATAGCCTACCTATTTGCCTATCAGCAATATATTTTTTAAATTCTATAAGATCATCCTTTGGGATATTCACAGTTGAATCGACTAAAGGAAGAATAGTCCCGGCATTATCAGCATCCTCCTCAAAATACCATCGATAGTGAAACATATATTTAGTAACCCATTCATCTCCAAAATCCTCTAACAAGTAATTAATAAAAGAGAGAGCAGGGTCTTCAGGTATTAATTTTCTATCAGGATACTCTTTCTCTAATCTTCTAATAATTGGAGTAGAGTCTGTTGTTGGTATGAGTTCCCCATTAGCGTCTTTTAAAAGTATAGTTGGAAGCAATACTGGTTTTGGAGGCTCAATATCCATTTCCTTAAGTCTTCCAGCAGCATTTCCCATAATAGCTTCGTAAGCAATATGTTTGTATCTAAAAATAGATATCATTTTTTGAGTGTAAGGTGATGGAGTAGCTCCAAAGATTTGAATTTTTTCACTCATAGTATTTTCTATATTTTTATGATTATTCCCTCTTTAGGATTTATATTGCCAGAAACAATTTGACAATAAGTTTTGATAAAATTCTCAATCCCATCAATCTCCTTTACATACATCCACTCTTTGCTTTGTTTAGATCTAGATGTCATAAATTCACTAGTTTTCTTGTTATAGCCTTCGTAACCCCAATCCTTTACTCTTTTTTGAATATGCGCTGGAGCAAAAAAAGAATTCGGTTCTATCTCTTAACATCGCCTGACCTAAGGCGTCTTCAGCAGTAACTTTATTGTCCCAATGAGTCATTCCAACTGTATAGCATTTGAGCATATTATCTCCTAGCGACCCATGCAAAGTACCTAAAATTTCTCTACTACCAGCCATGTCTACAATTACAGACTTAAGACTGTAGTTAACTCTTGAGAGCTGCTCGTATGAAATGACTTCGTCGTAACAACCCAAACTATTAACAAAATCAGCATTCTTGGACGAGGTAAGTCCAATAATTTTTGGTGCTCTATCTGCATCCATCAAACCTTGAGCAAGTCCGATAGCAGTTTTGCTTGATGCACTAACAATAATAATTTGAGATGCTGATAAATAGTACTCATCTTCTAATGAATCGCATAAACAAAATGAAGTGATATGAAGAGGAAAGAGAAGTGACCTTATATTATCCATCGAAGTGTCATAACTAATATCTTTAGATACCCTCATATAATTATTGTAGACGGGTGGAAGGTCTTTACGATGATCCTTGCCATCAATAAAAGCTTCATCAGATATTTTAATTGGGCTTAAATTTAAAGAATCCGCTGGAGGAAAGTAACCAAATAATCTTTCTCCCTCTTTGATATCTTCATTTTTTGAAATATTAACTTTTGCAAAACCCCAAACTGGAATACAGCCCCAATCATTATTAATATTCTCTAATGCTTGAAAAAAATTCCAATACCCAATTGTATTTCCTGCAACTCCATAAGTAACATTGTTAGCAGTAAAAGCAAAACTTTCAATTGATACAGAAATGTCTCCTTTATCTAAAGAAGGCAAAGTAGATTCTATAACTCTAGTTTGTGTTAGATCATTTTTAAATGTTTGGAGTTGCTTCAAAAGTCTTTCGTTTCGATATTTAGTTGGCCAGCAAGTCCAGCACTTCTATGTTCTTCACTTTTTTGATATTCAGAATTCATAATCATTTCTAACATAGCTTTCCTGCTTGGATATTCTGCTATAGCCACCCAATCCCATAACTCTTCTACTTCACCAAGCATAAGCCTCTGAACCTCACCAAAAAAAATAGATTTACCACCGACTCTTTCAAGATGCCCTAGAACTTCATCAGCATAAATTTTATAAGCTTCTTTGCCTGAAAGATTTGTCTCTCTTCCATCTTCATATTCTGCTTTGTCTTTAAATTTTAATAGATTTACCATTTTTATTGGAGTTTCAGTATCTCCTTCTAAAAAGCCTGCAAGCTGTTCTTCATTCGGTGTAACTGCATTTTCTACCTTCATTTTATTGTCCCATTGTTATAGCTTTTTGAAATGCCGGTCTGGCTTCTATTTTAGAAACATAATTTTTAATATGTTCCATCTCATCTGAGACACAGCCCAATCTATTTGCCATAAAACATGAGTGACCAAGCATTAAATCAGCAGCTGAAAAACTTCCAACTAAATAATCTTTGTCTGCAAGATTTTCATTTACTGGAACCAATGATTTAGTTAAAAGATTTTTAGCTTGCCTTAAAACATTTTCATCTCTTCTGTCAGGTGGTAGCAGTATTGTTTGAACTACGATTTGATTCATTGGCGGCATAACCATACCCTCACAATAATGAAACCATTGAAGATAATATGGAAATTCCTGAGAGCTTGAATCTGGTTTTAAACCACCATCTTTATGACAGTCCAAAATATATTGAATAATGGCACCAGACTCAAATATAGATATATCACCATCCTCTAAAACTGGAACTCTGCCTAATGAATGTCTAGCTCTATGTTCCTCTGATTTTAGTCCTTCCTTTGTAAAGGGCATAATATTTACTTCATACTCTAATCCTAATTCTTCTAGTAACCAAACGACTCTTCCGGCTCTAGTTCCAGGTGTAAAATGAACTTTTAACATAAATAATCTCCTTATTTTTTTACCATTTTTTGTGCGTTTTTAATAAATTTTTCCTGATCTTTCTCATCTTTCAACAAACTATCTCTATCTACAGGAATCTTTGTTCCTTTAAGCATACCTGGCTGGTCATACATTCTATCTTTCCATTTCTCTAAGTGAGTTAATCCATCTAACGAAACGCCTGACCAATTATGAGTTCTCACCCAACACCAGTTGGCTATATCTGCTATAGAGTAGTCACCGGCAATCCACTCATTTTTTGATAATTGGGTATTAAGAACTTCAAAAAGACGTCTTGATTCATTTTGGTATCTATCAATAGCAGGTTGTAACTTTTCAGGAAAATATCTAAAGAACACATTAGCTTGCCCCATCATTGGACCTATTCCTCCCATTTGAAACATTAACCACTCTGTAACTTTTGCTCTACCTACTACATCTTCTGGTATCAGTTTCCCAGCCTTATCCGCTAAATAAAGCATGATTGCACCTGACTCAAAAATAGAAAGGTCATTATCGGTATCAACAATTGCAGGGATCCTTCCATTTGGACTTATTTTTAGAAAATCTGGTTTCTTTTGATCGCCTTCCCCTAGATTTACAGAGTGAAATTCATAAGGCATTTCCAATGCCTCCAATGTGCATGATACTTTATGCCCATTAGGTGTTGATGCGGTATATAAGTGAATCATAAAATTACTCCTTAATGAAATCTATTAATACCTTAGATAGTTGTTTTGGTCTTGTCCACTGAAAAAAATGACCGCCTCCAATATGATCTGCACTAATTGCATTTGGAGCCATTTTTAAAACATCCATTTCAACACCATTCGTTATTGGATCATCACCAGCAAAAACAGATAAAAAAGGTTTCTCTGATGTTTTAAAAAATTCCCTAGCTTTTCTTTGAGCTTCTAGTGATTCATCAGGTATTGTAGGAACATGGCTAGGCATTGCTCTTGGGCCCATCTTATAAGTCGCATTAGGGAAGGGAGCCTCATATGCTTTCATCAAATCTGTATAAAAGGGTGAAGTTGTTTCAAGCCCGAGTCTCTGCAAGGCATAATGAACCAAACCTGCAAATTTTGATGAGCGCTCCATCTGCATTGAGCAAACCATGCCTATTGGTAAGTTTATTGTATCCCAAGTAAATTTCTGCCAATACATGAATTTCGTTGCAACGTGTTTTTTCTTATTTTTATCTCCACTAAGACTACCTTCATCCATTTTTACAACCTCTTTAAGCATCGTCAGGAGAGTAAGTTTTTTATTTGAATCTCGAAATTCCTTTATCTCACTAATAACCTCTTGAGGAGTGTTTGGATTATACGGCAGTCCTGTATTTCCCATAGCAACTTTTACAAATCTATCTGGATCAGCAGCAATCATTCTTAAACCTATTAAGCCTCCCCAATCTTGTCCAAAGAAAGTAAGGCCTTGGAAATCATTTTTTTTTAACCAATCTCCCATCCAATCAACTTGATTTTGATAAGAGTAATCGTCTCTGGAGGAAGGTTTATCAGACTTACCGTAACCTACCAGATCTGGTGCAATAACTCTAATACCTGATTTATTTAAGATAGGAATCATTCTGGCATACAAATAACTCCATACCGGCTGTCCGTGCATTGCTAATAATATCGGTCCGTCCTTTGGACCCACATCAATATGATGAATCCTCAAAGAAGTTCCATCTTTGGCCTGAATGTTTGTATAAAAAGGTTCGAACGGGTAATCCTTAAGATTTTCAAAACATTTATCAGGTGTTCTTAGTACTTTCAATAGAAATCCTTAATAACGTCATCTTTTATTAACTCTGATATTAATTCATCAAAAGGATCATCCTGACCAAAATAATATTTTCCTTTATATACATTTAAGGGAACTCCGTGATGACCTGCCTCTTTATGATCTGCTTGATTCATCTCAATCTCTTCTACTAACTTCTTTTCATTCAAATTAATATATTCTCTTACTTCTGATAAATCTTCACCAAATTCAGCAAATAATGGCTCTAATATTTCATCTTTATTCCAGTTTTTTACACTCCATATTAACGTAGACAATTCATATGCAAACTCAATTCCCTTTCCTTTATTACTCATATATTGACCCATATGACATACATCAAATATGTAAGGCTGATGATTTGAAATTTTTCCTGTTAAAGTATTTTGTTTTATTGGATCTGGTTTAATTGGCATTTTTAAGGGTATATTTAATTTTTTTGCTTTCTTAGAAAAGTCTCTTATAAAAGGAATGAAGAAAAATATATTTTTATCTTTAAACCATTCAGGCATTCTTATAGCCAATGGATATACAACTTTAAAATTTATTTCAACATTATGTTCGTTTTTAAGTTTTAACATTCTTGGCAGTATTAGATATGAATACGGACTCCTGTATGAAAAATATAGATCGATCATTTTTAACTCCTTTATTTAAATTAATTTAATTTGGCCAGTAAATTAATTCATCTCCTTCATTAAATTCTTCTGTATTTGGTTTATCTACAGGTACAGGCATAAGCACTGACTGTGGCCATGTTGGTTTTGGCATGGACTCTACATGTTTATCTAACATTTTATTCAATAAGTCTTTTGTATCAAGAGCAATAGAGACCAAATTGTTTTGTTCGTAAGGATCTTTTTTTAGATCATATAGAAACTCTTGTTTTACAGGCTCTTCTGATCTCATCAATTTCCAATCATTATGAATAATTGCTTGATAAGTCGAGTTTTTCCAATATAACGTTTCATGCGGCTGACCCTTTTTATTGGTTAAAATAAATGGAAGTAAATTCTCTCCATCTATTTTAATAGACTCAGGTTCCTCAATATTAGCAGCACCAAGAATGGTACTAAATATATCTGTATGATGAATTCTTTTATCATATATAGATTCTGGTTCTATTTTTGAAGGCCATTTTGCAAAGAAGGGCACATGCATACCTCCTTCAAAATGTGTTAACTTCCAGCCGCGATACGGCTTATTAATATCATTTAGGCCTATATATCCAGCACCCCCATTATCAGATGTAAAAATTATTAAGGTATTTTCTGTTAAGCCGTTCTTTTCTAAAGCATCCATCACTCTTCCAATAGATCTATCTAAAGCTTCAATCATGCCTGAATAGACCTGTAAGTTATGATTATTCATATGCTGATGTTTTTCGTAATCTTTTTTTAAAGATTGAAGTGGATTATGAACTGCCCAATGAGCTAAATATAAGAAGAATGGCCTATCTTTATTATTATTAATAACTTTTAAAGCTTCATCAGTATAGTACTCAGTAAGATAGCTAGCAGGCTTAAAAGGCTCACTACCATTAAAGCTTGTTGCATATTGCATTGAAGCCCAAATCATATCTTCAACGCTTGAGTCAACTTTTGCATTAACCACATCAGGATGATTTTCTGGAAGATATAAGCCACTATGCATCATTAAACTGTCATCAAAACCTTGATCAATTGGCCTCATGCCATTTGTGAACCCTCCTAAATGCCACTTACCTATATGAGCGGTGTAGTAGCCATTTTCTTGAAGTAATTCGGCAATAGTAATTTCTTCACTTGGCAGTCCTCCAACGTCAAGCCCCAACTCATCTAGTTCAACACCTTCAATTCTGATGGTTGCTAATTCATCATCTCTTCTCATTAGACTAGTTATGGCAGCAGCTCTAGCAGGATATGGCGTAAATTCAAAACCATATCGACTGGAGTATCTGCCTGTCATTATCGCTGCTCTTGATGCAGAACAAACTGGACTAGCTGCATATCCATTTATAAATGCAACACCTTCTTTAGCAAGCTTATCAATATTGGGTGTTTTTAAGCTCCCATCTGCTGCTCCACCGTTGTAAAAAGATACATCATTGAAACCCATATCATCTGCCAGTATTAAAATAATATTAGGTTTATTTGTTCTATCTTCAACGTTACCTTTTGGCCACTCTATTATTCTATTGCCAGCAATTGGATTGGATAGATTTATTGCTATTGG
>CABXTT010000025.1 GCA_902515155.1 uncultured SAR86 cluster bacterium
ATTTTTCTTTCTTCTGTAAAATCGAGATAGAGACCAGTAGTATCTGCAGAACCACCTTCAATATGACAATGGCCGCAGTTAATATCTAAATAAGATCTTGATCTAGCATTCATTGATGCAAGTGTATTTGTCCAATCTGTCATAGCTTCAACTTTAATGTCTTTCTTAATCCAACCATTTTTATGCCACTTATCTAACTGATTCATCACACCGTTTTCATAAGAGTAATCTTTGTCTAAATTTCTTGCCTTGGGACCAATTGGCTTAATACTTTTATTTCTTTGATGACATTCTTTGCATTGATTGATATTAGGTACCCTGTATCGAACGTCTTGAATGGCACCTTCGTTATTAACAAATTGCGTTGAGATAGTCTTTCCTGCAATGCTTAAGAAAGCATCATTTTGTTCTTCATTCCAAATATAACTTACGTTTTTCCATTTATTATTTTTTTTAATTAATAATCTAGTTTCAAGTAATTGTGCATCTAAATGAATTTGTTTCAGATCTAATTAATGATCAAAGTGTTGAAATTGAGAGGATGAATTCTATTGCTGTAAATTTATCTGATGATCCAAGATCTGGCCTAGCACCTGGTTTATTTATAGCAGATGAAGCTATTTTAAATCTTGAATTAGTAAGTTCTTTAAGAAAACCAACAGGTTTTTATGATCCAGATAATCCAGGTTCTAAAGGTGAAGAGGATCCAACAGTAGATCTAGATGAAGATAAAGAGCTTACAACTATAGAAAAATCGCGAGCACTAAAATCGCCTATTTTAAGTTTTGCTAATACCGATATGGCTTTTAGAGATGACCTATTGGTAGCAGGTAATTATCATGGTTTTAATATGTACTCTATTGATAAGACTGGAGTTCCAAGCCTTATTTCTTCAGTAGTATGTCCAGGTGGTCAAGGAGATGTATCAATTGTAGGAAATTTATTAATAATGTCTGTAGAGCAAATCAGAAGTAGAATTGATTGTGGTTCCACTGGAGTTGGAAGAGATGCAAGCTCTGAGAGGTTTAGAGGTATTAGGATCTTTGATATTACTGATTTAAAAAATCCTAAACAGGTAGGCGCTGTTCAAACTTGTAGAGGTTCACACACTCACTCAGTTATAACAGGACCATCAGAAGACGGAAAAATAATTGTATATAACTCTGGCACAGGAGGCGTTAGAGATGAAGAGGAAATGGAACAATGTATTGGTAATGTTCCTGGTGATAATAGAACTGCTTTATTTAGAATTGATGTAATTGAAATTCCTATATCTGATCCCTCTAAATCTAAAATAGTTAGCAGCCCTACTGTATTTGCCGATCCTGAAACTGGAGCACTTGGTGGTCTATGGGATGGTGGTGATCATGGGGATGATACTCAAGATACAAAGAGGACTGATCAATGTCATGATATAACAGTTTTTCCCACAGCAAATATTGCTGCAGGTGCATGCTCAGGAAATGGTATCTTATTTGATATTAGCGATCCATATAATCCAACAAGGTTGGACGTAGTTACTGATATTGGTTTTGCTTATTGGCATTCAGCTACCTTCAATAATGACGGTACAAAGGTTATCTTTACTGATGAATGGGGTGGTGGCGGAAGAGCAAGATGTAGAGCATGGGACCCACTTGATTGGGGTGCTGATGCTATTTATGACATTGTGGATAATAAACTTGAGTTTAGAAGCCACTATAAAATGCCTGCTCCCCAAGTAGAAACAGAAAATTGTGTTGCTCATAATGGATCAATAGTTCCAATACCTGGTAAAGATATTTTTGTTCAAGCTTGGTATCAAGGTGGTATATCTGTAATGGATTTTACAGACTCAACAAGCCCTAAAGAAATTGCATATTTTGATAGAGGTCCTATAGATCAGGATATTCTTGTAACTGGAGGTTATTGGTCAGCTTATTATTATGATGGATTCATTTATGGTACAGAAATTACTAGAGGCCTTGATGTATTTAAGCTTGTTCCAAGCGAATATTTAGATCAAAAAGAAATAGATCAAGCTTCGCATGCTACTCCGGCATTAGGACCTATGGTTTTTAATCCTCAGCAACAGATTCCGATGACGTGGCCTGATATTGATACAGAATCAACACTTTGAATAAACTAATTTTTTAATACCATGATTATTGGCATAGATTTTGGAATTACAAATACTGATATTGTTGCGTATAAAGAAAATAACTTCGAATTCTTCTCAATCAAATCAGAAAAATTAAATACAAATTTTTTAGAAAAAATATTTGATTTTATTAATATTGATATTAATGAAGTAGAAAAAATAGCTATTACTGGAGGAAAATCTAGTGACCTTTGTGATTTATATAATAATGTTCCGATAATAAAAGTTAATGAGGTAAAAGCAATTGGCTGCGGTGCAAAAAATCTGTATGAAATTGAAGAAGCCTCTTATGTCGCGATAAGTGCAGGAACTGGAACGGCATGTGTTGCATGTAATGACAATGTATTTAGTCACCTTGGAGGTATTTCTGTTGGTGGAGGAACTTTATTAGGTTTATCTAATTTAATTACCAACATAAATAGTGCTGATAAATTAGATAAAATAGCCTTAGAAGGTGATAGAAAGAATTTAGATGCTCTGATTGGTGAAGTTGTGAATGATATAGGTTCTCTATATCCTGATATTACAGCATCAAATTTCGTAAAGTCTGTTGATAATACTTCTCATTCTAATGAGGATGTTCTTGCATCGATATCAAATATGATAGGAGAGGTAATAGGAACAATTTCATATCTAAATGCATTATTGATGAATGTGGATAGAGTCTATTTTGTTGGCAGAGTTACTTTACTGGAATCGGTTAAAAAAGGTATTGATAAAAGATTAAGCCTTGCAAATATTTCTGGTATTTATAAGGAAAACAGAGAGTTTGGTAATGCCTTAGGAGCTATTGCTTACGCAAACAAAAATAATTAATATTTTTATGAAATTTGAAATTAATGATAAGATACCGACATGATAATTACTGATGCATCCATAATTATAGCTTTTGCTGTCCCTGCGTTTTTTCTACTAATATTCATAGAGTATTTTTATGGGTTATTCGTTGGTAAAAATACTTATAGATTGAATGATACGTTCACCAGTATTTCCTTGGGAATGATCAGCAGATATCCAACTATGCTTAACCTTGGAATGCAAAGCTTTATTTTTATATATATTAGTAAGTATTTTAATGTTGGCCTTTTGTCTATTAAGAACCCTTTTACATGGATTATTGCTTTTCTTTTATATGACTTGTCATATTATTGGATGCATAGAATGCATCATGAGATAAAGATTCTTTGGGCAACTCATAGCGTTCATCATCACGGAGAGGACTATAATCTGGCAACAGCATTGAGACAGACTAGTACTGGTTGGCTATGGAAATGGGTATTTTATCTTCCAATGATTTTTCTTGGTGTTCCTGGTGAGGTTTTTGTTACTGTTGCTGGTATTAATTTAGTTTATCAATTTTGGGTTCATACAGAACACATAGGTCATTTAGGTTTTCTTGAAAAGATATTCATAACTCCCATGAATCATGGAATTCATCATGCGAAGAATAAAGAATATATTGATGCAAATTACGGTGGTGTTTTTATAATTTGGGATAGGATGTTTGGAACATACATTGCCAGAAAAGACGATATCAAACCAGTATATGGAACTGTATCTGCCCTAAAAAGTTTCAATCCAATATTTGCTAACTTTCAAGTATTTTCAATAATGCTAAAAGATTCTATTAAAACTAAGAGTTTAAAAGATAAAATAAGAGTTTGGTTCTCAAAAACTTATTGGAGACCGGAAGATTGTATTGAGCACAAAGATCCAGAGGAATTTTATGTAAAGTATGATCCCGTGATAACTAAAGACATTAAGATATTTAGCTTCTTTCAAATGTTCTTCACTATTGGAGTATCTGGCTCTTTATTATTCTTTGTTAAAGAACATGGCTATAATGAAATATTAGCTTTTGCTATTGCTATAACTCTTTTAAGTACATTCACAGCATCATTGTTGCAAGGAACAAAATATATGTATTTTACAATTCTATGTTTCTCCATTTTTGGAATTATAGGAATTGAATATTTTGGGCTTTTAAATATTGAAATATTATCTACCCAACTAATGCTAGGCCAATTTTTGGTTAATATTTTGGTAATAAGTTTGATACTAATTTACCAAGGTTATCAGTCCTTAATCTCAACTAGAATTAAAGAATTTTCTTAATCCTTAGTACTTTTTGCAGGTACTCCTGCTACAGTATTATCTCTGTCTACATCCCTTAAAACTAAGCTTCCTGCAGCGACTATTGAATTTTCACCAATGGTGATATTTCCTAGTATTGTGCTTGCAGCAAATATTGAGGCTCCTTTTTTTATATTAGGGTGTCTTTTTCCAGAATCAAAACCTTTACCACCTAAAGTTACACCTTGAAAAATTGAGACCTCTGTTTCTATTTCTGCAGTTTCACCAATAACAACTCCTGTTGCATGATCAATCATTATCCCACCATCTATTTTTGCAGCAGGATGAATATCAACACCAAAAACCTCTGAGGCTCTATTTTGAAAAAATAAAGCCATTGTATGTCTTTCATCATGCCATAAACAATTAGCTGCTCTATATGTTGCAAGGCCCAGAAAACCTTTATAAAAAAGCAAAGGAGTTGAATAATATTTACATGCAGGATCTTGATTTTTAAAAAATTTTAAATCAGCTTCAATAGCAGGCTCTATGTCTTTACATTCTCTATAAACATCTAAGATAAATTTTTTAACATCCATTGCTGACAATGCATCACTATGAAGTTTTGAAGCTAAAATTGAAGCTACTGCAGCTAGTAAATCTTTTTGTGAAAGTACCAAAGAGTGTAAAAAAGAACCTAGGGTTGGCTCAGCATCTACCCTTAGCTGAATTTCATCTTGAATATTTGTCCATAAATCTTTATCCATAAGTACAGGATTATAAGCTTATTTAAAATTTATAAAAGTTTAGGATGTTTTTATGAACACCCTAAACTATTTTTAAGATATGTCGAAACGGTCTGCATTCATAACTTTATTCCAAGAAGATATAAAGTCAGCCACAAACTTCTCTTCAGCATCGTCAGAGGCATAAACCTCAGCTAAAGATCTTAATTGTGAATTGGATCCAAATACGAGATCTGCTCTAGAGGCGCTTCTTATTTTTTCACCAGAAGTTCTATTAAAACCTTCATATGAATTACCTGTTCCGTTTGGTTTCCATTCTAGAGACATATCTAACAAGGTCTTGAAATGATCATTGCTCATGATATTAGGATCATCAGTATAAACGCCGTATCCATTTGAACTAATTCCTAAAGACCTCATACCTCCAAGTAATACTGTCATTTCTGGAGCAGTTAAGCCTAAGAGTTGTGCTTTATCAAGCATCATTTCTTCAGGTGTTACATTTATTCCTGCTTTGTGGAAATTTCTAAAACCATCTGAATGTGGTTCTAAAACTGCAAATGATTCAGCATCGGTTTGCTCTTGAGAAGCATCACCTCTTCCTGGCGTAAATGGTACTTTTGATCCTGTTGCCATTTCAATAGCTACATTACCTGCTAAGACAATGATATCAGCTATTGAAGCACCTGATTCTCTAGATATATCTTCATAGACACTCAGAACTTTTTGAAGTTGGTCAGGTTTATTAACTTCCCAATCTTTTTGAGGCTCTAGTCTAATTCGAGAACCATTTGCCCCTCCTCTCATATCAGATCCTCTATATGTTGATGCACTTGCCCATGCTGTTTCTACCATTTCTTGAATTGATAAATTAGCCTCTTTTAAAGAATTAGAAACTGCATCAATATCGTAATCTGTATTTCCAGCTGGAACAGGGTCCATCCATATTCTTTCTTCACTTGGTACTTCTGGACCCATATATCTTGTTTTTGGCCCCATGTCTCTATGAAGTAGCTTAAACCAGGCCTCTGCAAAAGCATCTGCAAACTCCTCAGGATTTTCGTGAAAATGTTTAGATATTTTTCTATATTCGGGATCTTCGCGCAATGCTATATCTGCTGTTGTCATCATAGTTGGAACTTTTATAGATGAATCTGCTGCATCAGGAGCCAAATCTTCTTCTTTAACATCTATTGCATGCCAAACTTTTGCCCCAGCAGGAGTATCAACAAGTTCCCACTCATATCCAAATAGTAGATCAAAATAACCGTTATCCCATTGGGTAGGATTTGCAGTCCAAGCACCTTCAAATCCACTAGTAATAGTATCTCCACCTTTTCCTGAAGCAAATGAACTAGCCCAACCTAATCCCATTTGTTCTAAAGAACTGCCTTCTGGCTCTACACCAACGCTCTCTTCTGGACCTGCACCATGGCCTTTTCCAAATGTATGTCCTCCTGCAACTAATGCTACAGTTTCATAATCATTCATTGCCATTCTTCCAAATGTAGTTCTTACGTCATGAGCACTTGCTAGAGGATCTGGATTTCCATCAGGGCCTTGAGGATTAACGTATATTAATCCCATTTGAACTGCCCCTAATGGCATATCTAAAGACTCTCTGTTTTCATTACTTTCGTATCTATTATTTTCTAGCCACTCCTTTTCAAGTCCCCAATGAATATCTTCTTCGGGAGCCCAAATATCTGGACGACCGCCACTAAAACCGAAAGTTTTTCCACCCATAGATTCTATGGCAACATTTCCTGCAAGGATTAATAAGTCAGCCCAACTTATTTGCTTTCCATATTTTTGTTTGATTGGCCAAAGCAATCTTCTAGCTTTATCTAGATTACCGTTGTCAGGCCAGCTGTTTAAAGGAGCAAAACGTTGAGCCCCAGTTCCACCTCCGCCTCTTCCATCAGTACTTCTGTAAGTTCCAGCCGCATGCCATGTTAATCTTATAAAGAAAGGTCCATAGTGACCATAATCGGCAGGCCACCAATCCTGAGAATCTGTCATTAAGTTGTTTAAATCTTGTTTTAGCGCATCGTAGTCAATTTTTGCAAATTCTTCCTGATAATCAAACCCTTCTTCCATTGGATTAGACTTATTATCATGCTGATGCAGAATATTAAGATTTAAATTATTTGGCCACCAATCACGAACTGATGTGCTATCAGCACTATTGTTTGTTGTTGCAGCACCATGCATGACTGGACATTTACCTTGATTTTCACTCATTTATGACTTTCCTCCTACGAATAAATAAATTTGAAAAAAAATTGTTAATACAAATATAACAAAAAAAAATTAAAAATAAACATATGAAATCTATATATGTTTTTGTATAAAAAATGGTGGAGCTACGCGGGATCGAACCGCGGACCCCCTGCTTGCAAAGCAGGTGCTCTCCCAGCTGAGCTATAGCCCCATAATTCGAAATTATTGTACTTTATTAAAGTTTAATTTGCATTCTAAATTAAGACAATTAAATAAAAAGGCAGGTATAAACCTGCCTTTTTTCTTCTTACTTTAATTTAGAATTTATATGAAAAACCAACTTTCATTGTCCTTGGTTTTTGAGATCTAGCACCCTCAGATGGAGCTCTTGATATAATATTCTCATCATCTGTAATGTTTTCAATAATTAAATATACGTCCATAGCATCATTTAAAGATTGTCTTAAATTAACATCAACAATCGTATGGGATTCTATAACATTGTATATACCACATGCTGCAAGAGAACATGAGTCACCAACATCAATTAATCTTAAATTACCGCTTAGGCCTGAATCAGCAACGAAGCCAGCAACAAGTGACATTGAAGAATCAGGTATGTAAGGTAACTCATCACCTGCAGCAACGGTTCCAAAATAATCACTGTCAGAACTATTCTGGAATTCTGAATCTGTAGATGTATAACTTAATGCTATTGGATAAGTAACGCCCTCTCCCTCAAGAATCCATGATGCACTTATCTCAAGACCACTTACATCAGCAGCTCCTCCACTAAAAACAGCAGATTCGTCTGCGTCACATGATGCTCCACTCACTAGCGTACATTCTGCAGATAAATTTGAGTATTCACTTAAAAAGTAAAAAGCCTCAACATTTGTTGTGCCATCTGTATATCTCATACCAAGCTCCATATTGTCTGCTTTCTCAGGTTCAGCTCCAAACATAGGAGTCATACCTTCATGGAAACCAGCAACCAGAACAACATTATCGTTAAGCTCATAAGTAGCTCCAAAACTTGATGTTGTATGATCGTTTGTAGCAAAAGTATCTCTGTTATCAGCTTCACCAGTTCTAACTAATGTTAAATTTGGTCCTGCAGGATCTGACCATCTTCTGTGACGCTGATCATAATCTTCTGATCTATATCCAACTGTTACAGCAAGCTTTCCAAAATCCATCGTATCTTCTAAATAATATGAAGTTGCACTTGATTCTCTCAATCTGTTGTTACTATTATTTAAACCAACGTAACCATATAAAGCTGATAAAGAACCATCTGCAGCTTGATCTGCATATTCATGAGCCTGAACTCTGCTCTCTGAATCTTCCATGTCTCTATATCCAAGGGTTAAAGCATGTATGCCCATTTGAGTTGAAATATTAAATTGATAACCTTCGTTAGTGTAGAATCTATTGTTGTGTTTATATTCTATTTCAACAGCAAGTTGACCATCTAAAATTGCTTGTGCATTAGCACTACCATTATTAGCATCACTAATGAGTTCATTTATGTCGTCTTGTTCTCCATGTTCTTTATCATTATTGAAATCACTAACTTTGAACCAATCTCTGTGATAATCGTTCTGCCATGAAGTAAACACAACATCAAAATTATCAAAATCACCAACATAAGTTAATGAAGTTTGCTCACCATCGTTCATCATTTTGTCGTAAGCAGTTGCTCCATATCTCATTCTTGGGTTTGCTCTGAAGCTTGCTTGAGACAGCCCTACATATGATTGGTTAGAAGTTTCATCTAAATCAACCATTTTAAATGTTAAAGAGTGGTTGCCAGATTCATATCTAGCCTTAATGACAACATCAGACTTATCAAAACCAGTGTCTCCACCAACATTTGCAATAGAATCAAAACCGTCACTTGCATGATCATGAATTTCAACAAGGCCGCCAAAGTTGCCTGAAGTTCCACCATAATATGCATGGGTTCTAGTCATTCCATTTTCACCTAACTCTTGAATGAATTTACCTGAGTTAACTTCTGGTATTGGTGTACTAATTAAGTTAATAGCTCCACCAATTGTTTGTGGGCCTTGAGATACAGCAGCAGGTCCTTTAAGGACTTCTACAGAATGAATTCTACCAGTTGTTGGAAAATAATATGCAGCAGAAGATGTATATGGAGAAGGAGCTACAAGAACACCGTCTTCCATAATAGTTACTTTTCCTGATCTTTCTATTGCAGTTCCTCTAATAGAAATGTTTGGTCTTAAGCCATAACCTTCCTCAGTTCTCATATACATACCAGGCACTGCAGATAATATTTTTGCAATATCTGTATCCATAGCTTTTTCTAAATCTTCATTGGAAATAATTGCACCAGAACCCGCAAGATCTTTAAGATCATCTTTTGATCCAATAATTGTTACTGATTCGATATCAGAAGCATCAGCTGCATTTGCATTGAATGCAAATGAAGATACTACTAAGGCACCAATTAAAAATAACGCAGATTTATCCTCAATAATTCTATTTAATACTTTGTTCATTTTTTTACCTCTTATAATAAATGGTTCTTGAAAGTCGCTTTGCCTCACCTTTTGTTTTCTTGATTTTCGTAGGAGGAAATCACAAAAAAACTGCACACTTTCAGGGGATAAATATAAAGCGACCTTCAAGATTTGTAAATGATAATGATAATGATTCTCATTTGCAAGTAAATTGTATAAAATAATTAAATATTTTAAAAAGGTAATTATGTTAAAAAGAATCTCAATAAGCCTATTAGTTTTTTACTCATTCTTAATAAGTTCTTCTCTTCTGTCCGAGGAACTTATCATCGGAAGAGAAAAAATTGATCCAGGGATTAATCTTGTTTTTGAAGCTGCTCCAAAAGATATTGTATTTCCTGAAGAAAGTTATTTATTAGAGAAAGAAACTGATATACATATTGAGGTTTTAGCAAATTGGTCTAAGGATGCCCCTTCTGGAGCCCCGATAGGAGGATTTGTTGCTTATTTGGAAGTCTATGCAAATATAATTAGTGACAAAGGTGATTCATTAAAAATGAAGCTTACTCCTCATTTAAATATGTCAGACAACTTGCATTATGCTCAAAATATAAAACTTCCTGGAAATATTGACGATATATACACAGTAAGATTTGAAATACTTCCACCAAATAACTTGGGGGTTCATTACGATTGGAATAAATCAGTAGGGTCTTATATTTCTAAAAATATATTCGAGTATGAGAATTTAAACTTTAAAGCAATATCTAAAACTTCCAGAAGATAAGGTTTATTATTTATTGCCTCTTACAGCAAAGAACAATCCAAGAACTAATAAAAACATTTGTTCACTAGTTACAAATTTTGTACTTAAAGTTGTAAACCAGTCAGCGTGAGCAATATATAAAGCACAAATCATTATTATCACTACAAGTAATCCAGATATTCTTGTTAGTAAATGTCCTAATTGCGATGCAAATAGTCCAATAATGCCACCGAGAATAATTCCAATTCCAGCTAACATTTCTCCAAAAATTACCATATTTACTAGCAATTCAGGCATTGGCATAAATATGCTTTCAAACCAAGTAACCATTCTATGCTGTTCTTCCATCATAAAAGGAGCTGGTAATTTGCCGTAACCATGAAAAAAGAAAGCTATACCTAAAGCCAACCTTGGCAACCAAGGCACAAGATTCATAAAAGGTTTTGTTATTGTATCTAATATATCGTTTAGTTTTTTCATAATTAATTTCCTTATATCTCTAAAAGTATATCTTTGTCGTCGCAAAGAGCAAATCCATTAATTCCAACAAAATTATTTAACTCATCTCTGCCAATATTAATATGTGCAAAAATTTTCCCTGTAGGTGATATTTTTTCTTCATTAATGCACCCCATCCTAAATAATTTAGCTCTAGTTTTTCCAAGTGAAGCTTCAAGAGATATCCATCCTTTATAGATGCCATTAAATAACTCAATGTTTATTATCTTTCTTAAGTCATCAATACCTAGGTTTTTTTGAGCTGATATCCATACCTCTT
>CABXTT010000026.1 GCA_902515155.1 uncultured SAR86 cluster bacterium
TTGCACATGAACTTTACACATTCTTGCAACGATAAAATGTCCATATTCATGAATAGTCACCAAAACTCCAAGAAGAGCTAAAAAAGATGCAATGTATATAAGTGTGGTCATAATCAGTTTTTTTAAGTGATGGATTTTACCATCTTCTCTGCCTCCATGCGTGCTTGATGATCAATTTCATAAATAGCTTCAACGTTTAGGTTGTTAGACACAGTTATGGCATCAAAAGTTCTATATATAACTTCATAAATATCATTAAATTTTATTTTATTTAAGAGAAAATCTTGAACAGCTATCTCATTTGCTGCATTAAAAATAGTTCCAGATGATCCGCCCACATTACATATTTCTCTTGCTATATTTTCTAGATTCTTTCTATCAGATGGAAAGTTTTTAAAACTTAACTCCAAAGAAGAAAAGTCTATTTCTAAAAAATTTATAGGCAGCCTATTAGAATCAGACAGTGCATGAGATATTGGAACTTTCATATCTGGATTACTCATATGACAAAGACTACTTCCATCTATGTATGTAACTATCGAGTGTATTATGCTTTGTGGGTGTATAACTAATTCAAAATATTTCTCATTTAAGTCAAATAAATATCTTGCCTCGATAAGCTCCAAGCATTTATTAACCAATGTTGCTGAATCTATAGAAATTTTTGAACCCATGTCCCAATTTGGATGATTCAGAGCTTCTTTTTGAGTTACATCTTTAAGGTCCAATAGCTTCTTACCTTCAAAAGGGCCTCCTGATGCTGTGATAATAATTTTTGAGACATCATTAGTATTTTTTTCAGAAGCTAAACATTGAAAAATAGCGTTATGCTCACTATCAATTGGAATAATTGTTGAACCATACTCTTTAGCTAAAGGTAAAATAATATCTCCAGCAACAACAATACTCTCCTTGTTAGCAAGAAGAATAACTTTACCTGTTTTAGCTGCCATTAAGGTTGTCTCTAATCCAGCGAAACCTGAAATAGCAGAAATAATTACATCAACATTAGAATCATTGAGCAATTCTTTTAACTCTGCCTTACCATTAAGAACACTTAAGCTACCTTCTGAAATAGACTTCTCTAAAAGTATCTCATTAGCCTCCTCTATGTATACAAACATTGGAGAATGTTCATTAATTATTTGGTTAGCCTTGGAAATATTAGAATTTAAAGCAATCCCATAGAGATTTAAACTGTCTTTATTCTGCTCTATTACACTTAAAACATTATCACCAATGCTACCTGTCGCTCCAAGTAAAACAATATTTTTCATAGCAGTATAAAGACTTCTAAAGTCAAAATAAGCAATATTGGTGTAGCAATAAGGTGTGAATCTAATCTATCTAGTACTCCACCATGACCTGGTAATATTGATCCAGTATCTTTAATACCTCTTTGTCTTTTATGAAAACTGATATTGAGATCTCCAATAAAGGCAAATATGCCCCCAATAATAAAAATTAAAACTAGCCAAAAATTTAAATTATAAACTTGGCAAATAATTAAACTAAAAATTGCTGATCCACTTATTCCTCCAACAAGGCCTTCAAAGGTTTTGTTAGGGCTTATTCGCGGTGTGATGTAATTTTTTCCAAAATTTGATCCAATGATATAAGCAACAGTATCAAAAATAGCCGTATTAAGAACAATTAATAAAAAAATGTCATATACCGATAAGGAGCTAAAAACTTCTGAGAATTGAACTAAAGCATCATCTAACATTAATGAATAATCGTAGACAAAATAAACAGAGCAAAACCAAAATAAAAATATTAGATTAAATCCAAAAAGGTATCTATTTGTTAAGTTATTTGTAACCCATTCATAAAATGCAAGACAGCAAATTATAGAAATCATAACTGTAAAAACCCAAAAATTTTGAAGCATTATTACAAAAATGATTGGGACAATAATTCCAATAGAAGTTATGAATCTTTTTAATAAGTTTGTTTTATATTCGTTTTCCAAATCTTCTGCTCACTTTTTTAAAATTATCAATACATTCTATAAAATCTTCTTTTGTAAAGTCTGGCCAATATTTATCAATGAAGACAATCTCAGAATATGCTATCTGATATAACAAAAAGTTACTTATTCGCCTATCACCACCTGTTCTAATTAATAAATCAATATCATTAACTGGAACCGAAGACAATTGACTTATTGTATTCTCATCAATATCGTCAATTTTAATCTCATTAGATAGAACTCTAGTCGCTATATCTTTAGTTATATCTAAAAAATCTTGTCTCCCGCCATAACCTAAAGCTACATTTAAATTTAGAGAGCCCTCATCAGTATAAGTTGCATTTTCAGCCTCTTCTATTTTACTTACAATCTTTTTACCAAATTTATTTACATGACCAAAAAATCTTAATTTAACTTTTTGTTCTATTAATTCAGGAACTTGATTATTTATTGCATCTATAACTAATTTCTTTATTGCTTCTATTTCTGCTTTTGGTCTCGACCAGTTTTCTGAGCTGAATGCATAAAGAGTTAAAGAAGAAATATTTTGTCTTACAGATTCTTCTACTATCTTTCTAACAATCTCAACTCCCTTTTTATGGCCTTTGCTTATGTTTAAGGAGTTTGATATGGCCCATCTGCCATTGCCATCCATAATAATGGCAACATTCATTGATTTTTTTGAATTTTTTGTTTGGGAATTAATAGCCATAATGGCTTTTTATATTTCTAAAAGATCAGCTTCTTTATTTTTCAATTCTGAATCTACAATACCAATAAACTTATCAGTTTCTTTTTGAATTAAGTCTTCCATTCGCCTTAACTCATCTTCAGATATCTCTCCTGATGATTGATTTTCTTTGACAGCATTATTAGCATCTCTTCTAATATTTCTAATAGATACTCTTGAGTTTTCTGCTTCAGACCTAGCTTGCTTGATATAGTCCTGTCTAGTTTCTTCAGTTAAGGATGGCATGGTTATTCTAATTAGATCTGAAGAAGTACTTGGATTTAAGCCAAGGTTTGAGTTCATTATAGCTTTTTCAATTTCGGGTATTAAACTTTTATCCCATGGAGATATTACTAAAGATCTTCCTTCCTCAACACTGATACTTGCAGCTTGATTTAGAACTGTTAAATTTCCGTAATAATCAACTTTGATATCATCAAGAATTGAAGGATTAGCTCTTCCTGTTCTAATTTTATTGAAAGCCTGATTTAAGGACGTTAAAGATTTCTCCATTCTATCTGTCGCATTATTTATTATTTCGCTCATATTATGATATTAACGTACCTATTTTTTCACCGCAAATTATATCTTTTAATGCATTTGCGGTATTAACATTAAAAACTTTAATAGGTAACTTATGGTCTCTAGCTAGGGTCAAAGCAGTTGCATCCATTACTTTAAGATTTTTTGATATCGCTTCATCAAATGATAAATCTGTATAAAATTTTGCGTCATTATTAAGCTCAGGGTCAGAGTCAAAAACTCCATCGACTCTTGTTGCCTTTAACATTAAATCAGATTGAGTTTCAATTGCCCTAAGACAGCCTGCAGTGTCAGTAGTAAAAAATGGGTTTCCTGTACCAGCTGTAAATATTACAACGTAACCATCACTTAAAAGCTGAATTGCAAGTCTTCTATCATAATGCTCAACAATGCCTGACATAGATATAGCTGACATAACTCTTGTTTTGATTCCAGCTCTCTCAAGAGAGTCTCTAAGAGCTATTCCGTTCATAACTGTGGCAAGCATGCCCATATGATCTCCAGCAACTCTATCCATTCCAGCTTTGTTTAATTTTTCACCTCTAAAAAGGTTTCCCCCACCAATTACAATACCAATTTGAGCTCCAAGCTCCTTACAAGAGCTTACTGAAGATGCCATTTGGTCTAATATTTTAGGATCTATGCCATGCTCATCATCGCCAGCAACAGATTCTCCACTAAATTTAACGAGGATTCTTTTGTGGATCAGTTTTGACATAAGTTATTTTAACTGTTCGGCAACCTCATCAGCAAAACTTTTTGCTTCAACTTCAATACCTTCTCCAACTTTCAGCCTTACAAATGAGTTTATTTCAGCATTATTGGTATCTAAAAGTTTTTGTATAGTAATGTCTGGGTCTTTAACAAACCCCTGAGATAGAAGAGAAACTTCAGATAAAAATCGTTTTAATTTTCCCTCAACCATTTTCTCCATTATTTTTTGAGGCTTTCCAGATTCTTCAGCTTGAGTCATATATATAGCTTTTTCTCTATCAAGGACTTCTGCATCAAGATCATCAGCTGAAAGACATAATGGGTTAAAAGCAGCGACATGCATTGCTATATCCTTAGCCAGAGAAGAGTCTCCTCCAGAAATAACTACAATTCCTGCAAGTTTTGAATCTGAGTGCATATATGTTCCGGCATTCATAGCTGTATCAAATTCAATAGTTTCAACTCTTCTTAATTGTATGTTTTCACCAATAGTTTGAACTAGTGATTTTCTTTTTTCTTCTATTTCTGATTCCTGAATTTCTGATATATTCATTACCTTTGTATTGGCAATATATTTAGAAACCTCATTACTGAAACCAATAAAATTTGAATCTTTGGCTGCAAAATCTGTTTCTGAGTTAATCTCAATCAAAGTTGCGTAATCATCGCCTATATGTGCTCTTAGGACTCCATCTGCTGCAACTCTGGTAGCTTTCTTTTCTGCCTTTAAAGCACTATTCGATCTCAAAAGGTCTAGAGCTTTTTCAACATCGCCCTCACAATCAACTAGAGCTTTTTTACACTCCATCATGGCAACACCAGACATTTCTCTTAATTCCTTTACTTGAGATGCTTTGATTTCCATACTTATTTATCTTCCTCTTTGTTTTCATTTTCTTGAACTTTAGGTTCTTCAGCAGGAACTTCTTCCACAACAGGTGTTTCAGCAGTAACTTCTTCCTCAACAGATTCTTCAGCAGCAACTTCTTCCACAACAGGTTCTTCTTTTTTAATTGTTTGTATTATTGGTGAATCCTTATCGGACTTCGGCATAAACCCTTTTGAGGATTCGAGTCCCCTAGCACATGATTCTGCAATAACTTTTGTTATTAATCTTATTGACCTAATTGCATCGTCATTTCCAGGTATAACCATATCAATTCCATCAGGATCTGAATTTGTATCAACTAGAGCTATTACAGGAATACCCATTTTTTTTGCTTCTAAAACTGCAATCTTTTCATACTTAACATCAATAACAAATATAGCATCGGGAAGGCCTTTCATATCTTTAATTCCACCAACACTAGCTTCTAACTTTGCATGTTCTTTTTGAATTTCAACTGCTTCTTTTTTAATTAGTTTTTCAATTCTTCCAGATGAAACCATTTCTTCAATATCATGAAGTCTTCTAATTGAGCCTCTAATAGTTTTCCAATTTGTTAATGTGCCGCCTAGCCATCTTTTATTTACATAGGGTAGTCCGATTGAGGAAGCTTCCTCTTTTATAGTCTTGCTGGCAGACCTTTTAGTGCCAACAAAAAGAACTTTATTTCCTTTTGAACATACATCTTCAACTTTTGAGGCTGCAGCACTAAGATGCTCTTGGGTAAGATCTAAATTTATTATGCTTATTTGTTTTCTGGTATCAAAAATATATTGATCCATTTTTGGATTCCAAAACCTTTGTTGATGACCGAAATGAACGCCTGCATGCAGCAGGTCTTTAACTGAAACTATACTCAATTTAATTCTCCTTGGGGTTAATCTCCAATCCCTATAAAGCTGACTCGTAAGAGCACCCCAACTTTAAATTTAGGATCTTCGTGTTAAAAGTTCGTGTATTCTATAGAAAAAACCACTCTATTTAAAGCTATTTAGCATTAAAAAAATCTTCTGTTGTATAGAGCTTAGGCTCATTTTTAAGAATTAACTTTGCAATGTTAACAGCTCCAGTTGCAAAAACTTTTCTTGATAATGCTTCATGTTTAAATTCAATATTTTCTGAATTATTAAAAAAAACTACTTTATGAATACCGAATACATCTAAAGTCCTTTTAGATTTGATATTTATGGAAGTTACATTATTGCTAACATTATTTTCTTTAATTAGCCTTTGAAGCTCTATTGCTGTGCCGGATGGTGAATCAGCTTTATTCTTATGATGAACTTCTTCTATGACGCATTCTAACGAAAGTTCATTTAAAGAAAGGAAATCTTTAATTGATTTCTTCAGGATAAAAATGCCTTTGCTCATGTTAAAAGATAGCAATATTGGTATTTCTTTAGAGGTTTTTATAATTGTTTTGATTTGATTTTCATTAAAACCTGTAGTGCCAATTAGTAGAGGTTTTTTATAATTAACGCATTTATTTAGAACTTCAAGTGATGACTCAGGCCTTGAAAAATCTATTACAACATCAGCATCTTTTATATCATTTACAATAGAAATAGTTTCATCATTTGCTGCTATATCACAAATTGAAGACCCCATTTTTCCAGAGAGACCATTAATATATATGTTCGTCATATTAATCTTTTATTTTTTGTGATGCTTTTAAAAAAGATTCAGTTCCAGGATAATTTTTTTGATGATTTAAAGCTGATGTGAATTCATTTAAAAGTTTAATTTGATTTTTATCTAGATTAGAAGGAGTCTCTACAACTACTCTACAAAGAATATCTCCTCTTCTAGAATCTCTTACAACAGATGCTCCCTTACCTTTAATTCGAAAAATTTTACCAGTCTGAGTTTGAGCTGGCACTTTTAATGAAATTGAGCCCTCTAGGGTTGGAATTTTTATTGATCCACCGACAATGGATGTTTCAAATGGAATAGGAGCTTCAATATATAAATCTTTGCCTTCTCTTTCAAATAGAGGGTTATCAATAACTCTTATAGCTACATATAAATCACCAGATTGACCATCTTTTTCCCACTCACCTTCACCGGTTAATCTTACTTTATCTCCATTATCTACTCCTGCGGGTATGTTAACTGATAAAGTTTTATTCTCTTTTATTGCTCCAACTCCTCGACAAGTTCTGCATTTATCCTTAATGATTTGGCCTGTACCAGAGCATACCGAACATGTCTGCTGCACTGAAAAAAAACCTTGCTGTATTCGAACTTGTCCAGCACCATTACAATTCGAACAAGTTACAGGACTTGAGCCTTTGGCAGCCCCACTACCATTGCAATCAGGGCATTCTTTGTGTGAAGGTATCTTAATTTTTTTTTGGACACCAAGAACAGCTTCGACAAGAGATAGCTCTAAATTATACTGAAGATCTGAGCCTCTTCTCCCTCTTCTTGATGATGACCTTGTTCCAAACACATCTCCAAAAATATCACCAAAAATATCATTGATATTTATATCATTAAAATTTGGGCCTCCTCCACCCATACCTTCAACGCCTTGATGACCATATTGATCATAAGCAGATTTTTTTTGAGGATCTGATAAAACATCATATGCTTCAGCCGCTTCTTTAAACTTATCAGAAGCTTCTGGATTGTCAGGATTTCTATCAGGATGATATTTCATGGCCTTCTTTTTGAAGGCTTTTTTAAGTTCTGCGGAAGAGGAGTCTCGAGAGACTTCTAGTGTTTCGTAATAGTCTCTCTTTGACATTTATTTTTTATGATAATTATTTATCTTCTTCGTCTTTTACTTCTTCATATTCTGCATCAACAGTATTTTCTGAGCTTTCTTCAGAAGCTTCCGTTTTTTGTTGCTCGGCATCTCCCTCTTGCGTGTACAGTTTTTGTGTAAGTGGAGTAAGAACATCATTGAGGCTTTTCGTTGCCGATTCAATTGAATCTGTATTTTCTGACGCTATTGCCTCTTCAAGAGAAACAACAGTTGCTTCAACTTGTTCCTTTTCTTCATCAGATAATTTATCGCCAGATTCTTCAATTGTTTTTCTTGTAGCATGAACTAACATATCAGCATTATTTTTGGTTTTGACAAGTTCTTCAAATTTTTTATCATCTTCAGCATTTGCCTCAGCATCTTTAACCATATTTTCTATATCTTCATCAGATAATCCGCTTGATGCTTTAATAACAATTGATTGCTCTTTACCAGTATTCTTATCTTTTGCAGATACATTGAGAATACCATTAGCATCTAAATCAAATGAAACTTCAATTTGCGGCACTCCTCTGGTTGCAGGAGGTAGATCTGTCAAATTAAACTGGCCAAGTGATTTATTTTGAGATGCTTGAGTTCTTTCTCCTTGTATAACATGGACCGTAACAGCAGTTTGATTATCTTCTGCTGTGGAAAATACTTGAGATTTTTGAGTTGGAATCGTAGTATTTTTTTCAATTAATGGTGTTGCAACTCCTCCAAGTGTTTCAATACCCAATGTTAATGGTGTTACATCTAGGAGTAATACATCTGTAGTATCTCCAGAGAGAACTGAACCTTGAATTGCTGCACCTACAGCAACAGCTTCGTCTGGATTAAGATCTTTTCTTGGCTCTTTTCCGAAGAACTCAGAAACTTTTTTCTGAACTAATGGCATTCTAGTTTGTCCACCAACTAGTAATATTTCAGAAATATCGCCTTTGGAAAGTTTTGCATCTTTTAAAGCAACATCAAGGGGTTTAAGACTCTTATCAACTAAATCTTCAACAAGTGACTCCAGTTTAGCTCTAGTTATTTTATGAACAAAATGTTTTGGTCCAGAACTATCAGCAGTGATATAAGGTAAGTTCACTTCTGTTTGCTCAGAAGATGAAAGCTCTATTTTTGCTTTTTCAGCAGCTTCTTTTAGCCTTTGAAGAGCTAGTGGGTCACTCTTGAGGTCGAATCCTGATTCATCTTTAAATTGATCTACAAAATAGTCAATTAACCTAAGATCAAAATCTTCACCGCCTAGAAAAGTATCTCCATTGGTAGATAAAACTTCAAATTGATGTTCTCCATCAACATCTGATATTTCAATTATTGATATATCAAAAGTTCCACCACCTAAATCATAAACTGCTACAGTAGAGTCTCCTTTGTGCTTATCTAACCCATATGCAAGTGCGGCTGCAGTTGGCTCGTTAATGATTCTTTTAACATCTAAGCCTGCTATTTTTCCTGCATCTTTTGTGGCCTGTCTTTGTGAGTCATTGAAGTATGCTGGCACCGTTATAACAGCCTCTTTGACATCATGCCCAAGATAATCTTCTGCCGTTTTCTTCATCTTCTTTAAAACTTCAGCTGCAACCTGAGGGGGTGCTAATTTTTTATTAGAAGCCTCAACCCATGCATCGCCATTATCTGCTTTAATTATTTTGTAAGGCACCATATCCGCATCTTTACTTACAACTTCATCGTCAAAAGTTCTTCCGATAAGTCTCTTAATTGCATATAAAGTATTCTCAGGATTAGTAACCGCCTGTCTTTTTGCCGGCATTCCTACTAAAACTTCATCATTATCAGTATAGGCAATTACAGATGGAGTTGTTCTACCACCTTCTGCATTTTCAATTACTTTTTGTTGTTGACCTTCGATAACAGCAACGCAGCTATTAGTTGTTCCAAGATCGATTCCAATTATTTTTGACATAATATATTTCCTCTAATTTTTTATTACTGTCACTCTAGCTGGTCTTACCACTCTAGAATGCAGTTCCCACCCTCTCTGAAAAATGTTCCCAATGGATCCGTTATCCTTTTTTTCATCTTTTTCCATAGTTACAGCTTCATGCTTCTCAGGGTTAAATTCTTCATTTAATGGGTAAATGGGTATCATTCCAAATTTATCAAGGGCTGATTCAAAAGACTTTAATGTAAGCTCGATCCCTTCTTTGTCTTCTTTAGTGGCATTTTTAGAAAGATTATTTAAAGCATGCTCGAGATTGTCGATAACAGGTAATAACTCATTTAAAAGCTTCTCAATTCCATATTTGTGTGCTTTTTCTACCTCAGATAGTGTTCTTTTAAGTGCATTATCTAGGTCAGCATTTGCTCTTAAAACTGATTTTTCTAATTCTTCATTTTTGTCTACTAGCTCTTCATAGGTATAAGAACCCATATCTTCTTGAGAATTATTATTTTCTTCGCTATCAACTTCTGAAGATACCTCTTCAAGCTCTAGCTCTAAATCAATTTCTTTTGATTTCTTTTTTTTTGCCATAATTTAAATCCCCTCTAAAAAACTATATTGGGGTTTAAATTTTCAGTTCAAGAGGTATTCGATTTTTATGAATCTATTTTTTTTACGTGCAGAACAAGATTGTGATCGACTATTTGATACCCTGCGTTTTTAGCAATTTCAGATAATCGAGACATTAAAATATCATCCTGAAACTCAAGAACTTTACCAGTATCGACGCAAACCATATGCTCATGATTCTCTTCAATGACTTCGTAAACAGCATGACTGTCCTCAAAATGATGTTTCTTAACCATTCCTGCAGCTTCGAATTGAGTTAACACCCTATATACAGTTGCTAAACCTATATCTTCATTTTTAAGAATAAGTTCTCTATATATATCTTCAGCGCTAAAGTGAGCTTCTTCTTGAAGTGCAGTTGATGCAAGCACTTCCATTATTTTTATTCTTGGCAAAGTGGCTTTTAAGCCAGCTTTTTTTAATTCTTCATTTTGATTGGACATATTCTAATTTTTAATTACTGTTTATATTCTGTTATGCAAACAGACTTTAAAGATATTACAAAGTATAATCCAAAATTATTATGAAACAACTTAGAACAATAACTTTTATACTATTAGCTATATCTATAGCAAGTTCTTGCTCTTCTTTAAGTCCATACAAAGTACCTATACTTCAAGGAAATATCTTTGAAGAAGAGGATATAGAAAAACTTGAAAAAGGGCTCAATAAGGAACAAGTTCAATTCATCTTTGGAACGGCTCTTATAAAAGACCCTTTTCGACAATCAA
>CABXTT010000027.1 GCA_902515155.1 uncultured SAR86 cluster bacterium
GTTTTACTTTAGTTGAGCTAATGGCTGTCTTAGTTATTTTAGGAATATTAGCTACAGTAATGGTTGTAAATATTGCTCCAGTTTTAGGTAGAGCAAATCTTGAAAAAATAAAGGCAGATATAGCTCAAACTGGTAAAGCATTAGAAATTTATAAATTTAATGAACAAACATATCCCACAACATCACAAAGTCTTGATGCTCTTGTGAGACCACATTCTGATCTAAAAAATCCATTTTTATACCCTGAAGACGGTTATATAAATTCAATACCTCTTGATCCTTGGGGAAGGGAATACATATACGAAAACCCACCCAGAAAAGGAAAAAAATATGATTTATACACTCTTGGCGCTGATGGCATGGAAGGAGGTTCAGGCGAGGACACTGACATTGGAAATTGGATGCAATAAATCCTTTTCAAGAGGATTTACTTTAATTGAATTATTAGTTGTCATTGTCGTTATAAGTATTGCTACCAGCTTAATGATAGTAAATTTAAACTCTATAAGCTTAGTAGAAAATCAGCAAAAATCATTTGTAAAAACTTTTAACTTTCTTACTGAGGAAAGTATTGTCACTGGAAATATAATTGGGTGGTATGCAAATAACAAAGAGGATGGCGGTTTTTATATCCGCGATAATAACATCTCATTAAATTTACCTATAAATGGTTATGAATCGCATTGGAAAGATCTAACAGAGAACAGGAAAACTTTTGATTCTTTTGATGGAAGTTCACAGGAGCTTGATGAAGATGTTAGTTTATTACCTTTAATTACTTTTTATCCTTCTGGTGAGAACACAGGAGGCATATTAAAGATTTATTTTAATGAATACGAGCAAGAAATAATCATAAATAATAATGGCAAAATTGAATCTAAAATCTACCAATATTAGGAGAAATGGCTTTAGTCTTATTGAGATTGTGGTCGCATTATTAATTCTAAGTACTTCAATTTTGGTTATATATAATACTATTCTCTCGTCAAGTACATCCATTTATAAATTAGAAGATCATTATTTAGCTAAAGAGATTGCAAACAACAGAATAGCTCTAATCCATACAATAGAAAAAACTAATAGACCAATTGAAAGAAATGGAATTAATGACATGGGAGGTAAGTCATGGCATTGGGAAGAATCTATTTATAACGGTATTAGCAAAGAATTTCTTGAATATGAAATTAAAGTTCGACAAAAGGACTCTAATCAATATTCTTACACAATTAAAGGATACTTGGTTAATGAATAAAAAAGGTTTTACTATAATTGAAGTACTGGTTTCACTAGTTATCTTATCAATAATAGTTGTAATATCATCAAATATTCTTAGCTCATCATTTGAAAGTGAAAGAAAGACTTCAAGCCATTTAAATAATATTAAAGAACTAAATTTATCTTCAAGTATTTTTCGAAGAGATATAAGACAGATGGCTAACGTCCCGTTAAGGGACTTCTATGGTAACTCTATTTTTGGCACATTTGTTTCTTATGAAAACTCAAATAGAATAATGTTTAATACAAATGTAAAATCTTTATCTAATCAAGTTTCACCCATTAAACGAATTGAGTACTATTATGATAATGATGCCTTAATTAGAAGGCAGTATTTTTCATCTAACCCTTATGATCAAAATCAATTTGTTGAAAATAAATTAATAGATAATGTAAGTGAACTCAATTTTGTCTTTATGCATGAAAATAAATGGCATAATCAGTGGCCAATTGTTTCAAAAACTGCGAAAAAAGTTCCAATTTTAATTAAATTGGAATTTTCAATAGATAATAAAAAATACACTTGGTTGATAGAGCCAAATTTACCAAATGCATACCAGGGATAGAGGTATTATTCTCATATCAGTGCTTTTAATAGTGCTGCTTTTATCATCAGTAGCAGTTCTCATTGGTAATAATTATTTAATATCATTAAAAAGAGCTAGCTTTTTAGAATTTCAAACTATTTCTTTAAACATGTTTAGAAATATTGAATCTTTGGCATTAAAAAAAATTGATTTAGAACTTAAATTTAATAATCAATATTTAAACAAAGAAAATCCATTGTTGGCTGATAATTTCGTATTTGATTTAGATAGTGGAAGAATCGTAAGTGAAATCTCTGATGCGTCTGTGTGTTTTAACATTAATTCGATTGTTACAAAAGGTGATGATAATTTTATTGAAAATAAAAAATCTACCGAGGCTTTTAGAAAACTTATGTCTCTCTATGAGGTTGATAACAATATTGTAGAAGAAGCTATTGATCAAATAATTGATTGGATTGATTATGACTCTAATCCTAGGGCATATGGACTTGAAGATTACTACTACTCTGGTCCACTAAATAATCCAAAAGAATATACAGGTAAAAGATTATTTATATCTGTAAATGAACTCAAAGGCATACCTGCAATAAGAAAAATTGATTGGAATATAATTAATAATAACTTTTGTGCTCATCAGCAAAATGAAAATTTTTCTTTTAATATCAATAGCATTAATCTTAAGGACTCTTATCTTTTAAGCTCTCTTTTTCCAAATATAGACATTACAGATGCGGAATACATTATTACTTATATGCCAAAAGAGGGTGTAAGAACACTAGCCGAGCTTAGTAAACTTTTTCCATCTAGAGATTTTACGTCGCCCAATGGAAGAATCGATTTTTCATCTCGCTCATTTTTATTGTCTTCAAAAATAACTTTTGAAGATTTTACTTCCGAATCTTACTCGAATATATACTACGTCAATAATAATAGCTATATTGTTTCAAGAATTTATAATGGAATTTAAATGAATACTTATCTAGTCCATCCCAATGACACTCAACTTAAGTCTATGGACTTGCATTTATATGATAATGAACATAATAAATTAAATTCTTTTAATGACCTTAATGATTTAATTGAATCAAGCGAATCAGATAATTTAATATATTTAGTCCCATCTTCCTTGGTTAGCTCTTACAAGTTTGTTCAAAATAAGGAATTATCCTATCAAATAAATTTAGCTAACTTTATAGCTGAAATAGATACTTTTATAGTTGGTAAAGTCTCTGATAATGAATATTTTTTTCATAACGAAAATGGATACGTAATAGATAAATCACTTTTTGATTCCATTTATGATTCAATAACTTCTTTCAATGGTTCAATATTTATCGTTCCAGAGCATTGCATTAACTTTAATGAAAAAAATGATGTTATTACTCAATTGGGTGAAAAATTTATATTTTCTTATACCGACGGAACAGGTTTTTCCATATATAAAAATTCATTAGAAGATTATTTAAATATTCTGCAAAACCAAAAGCCTGACTTTAGCCCAGATATTTTTAGTGAGGATAGTGTATTAAAAGATAAATTCAGTAGGTCAAATTTTTTTCATGATTTCACTTTCACGTCTTTTATATCACACGATTTAAAATCTTTACCAAATCTTTATAAATTCCGATTATCTTATGAAGTAATAAAAAATAAATTTAATTTTAGTTTTCTTCAAACTTCACTAATTGCTGTTTCTATATTGGCTATCTTTTTTATTCCAAACTATCTTATTTATAAGAATAATCTTGATGCATCTTTGTACGTTGAATCTACCTACAGTATTTTTAAATCAATCAACCAGGATATTAAAAGAGTGGTTAGACCTAGACAACAAATTGATGAGATCATTGGTAGTATTCCTCCTGTGGCGAGTAAAACAATAACTATGCCTAATTTGAATTTTATAGAAAAATTAGGGACCTCATATGTCAAAGAAGTTTCTATAAATATTAAAGATTCGGAGTCTAAGATGGTTATTCAGAACATGCCGCAGCTTCAATACGAAGTTATAAAAAAAATGTCTCCTAGGCTAGATATAACAATTATTGATGAATCTGTAACTGTTAATAATGGATTGGTAAATGGCGCTCTTCAATTAAATTATAAAAATGATTAATTTTATTAAGGAACTGCAACCCAGAGAAATTAAATTAATTATAATTGCTGTTGCCTCTGTAGCATTGTTACTAATACTATTCGCTATTAATAATATCTATTCAAGATATGACTCATCATTAAAAAATTTAAATAAAGCTAAATCTGATTACGAATATGTTTTTAAAAAGGGAAAGGCATTAAGTTCATCTATTTCTGTAAATACTGTTATTGATAAATCTATTATAGATGAGATTGTTATATCAAAAAGTTTAACTAATATCATTTCAAATATAGAAATTTCAGCAAATAAGGAAATAACAGAGATTTCATTCAATTCGTCGGATTTACAATCTTCATTAGCTCTTATTGAAGCAGTTTCAAATAGAACTGTTTTAAATTTAAGTAACATTAATTATATTAATAGCAAAAACGATATTTCAGTTTCTTTTATTCTCAATTAATCTTTATAAATAGATATTTTTTTCGAATAGAGCTCGTGAAAGGTCTTTACAGCTATTGAATCAGAAATTCCCCATTTAGTAGATTTAATTTTTTTGATATTTAGTTGAGATATGATATTTAAATATATTTTAAGTGCATGATCAATGACATCAGCTCTATCTGAAGCTAAATTGTATGTAGACATTTTATCTTTCATATTCAGTTGTTTGAGCTCTTCAGCTTTAGCAATAAATTTTTTAGAACTCATATTTTTGGCACAATTTAAATTAAGGAATGCCTTAATATTGCCACCTAATCCAATTAAAGTATCAAGATCAGATTGTTTCTTAAGCCAACTATTTAATCGCTTCCATTCCTCTTGTTTATCTTTTTTAAGAAGAGACCTAACACCCCCTAATTGGAAAGATTGGATAATATGATTACCATTTTTATAAATATAAATCTCAGTACTCCCGCCGCCAACATCAACATACATTTTTTTTGATTCTATCTCGGCTTTAGGATGAAACCTTATTAATTTTGCCTCTTCAAGACCTGAAATAATTCTGATTGGATGTTCAATCTTATTTTCAACATATCTTCTGGCATCTTCAGAGTTTTTAGTGTCTCTAAATGCACTAGTTGCAACAATTTCGTACATTTTAATATTTTTTTTTATAAAACTTTTTTTATATTTTTTTAGTGTTTTTACTAACTCATCTAATTTCTCATTTGTAATTTTTCCACTTCTAAAGACTTCAGTACCAAGCCTTATTGGAAACCTAATTCCTTCCACAAACTTAATAGAAGTAGGGCTTGTATCAAATATTTTTGATTTAACAGCATTTGTTCCAATATCAATCGAAGCTATTTTCATGAATCTGTATACTTACTAAGCACCATAAACTGCTCGTATGATAGGTTCTGAAAACTTGTTCCTTCTAGGTTGGTTGAATAATTATTTAATGATTTTGACCATTTAGTTGGCTTAAGTATTTTTTTACCCTCGTAATCAGTTTTAATTAATAAATATCTTAAAGATGTAAGTCTAGCTATCATTTTATTATTTGAATTTATTGAGACCCATGGACTTTGATTAGAACTTGTTTTATCAAACATTTGCTCTTTATAAAGAGTAAACGCATTCCATTTAGTTATAATTTTTTCATCGTTTTTAGAAAGCTTCCAATATTTAAGTTCAGAATTTTTTCTTGCTTTCATCCTTATCTCTTGTTGGTCTTTAGATAAAGAGAAATAGAATTTAGTCAGTTCAATTCCATTTTCCATTTGTTCCTCTTCCCATTTGTTAACTCTTTTCATGAAAGACCTATACTGATTTTCAGAGCAGTAGCCCATAATTGGTTCAGTTATTGCTCGTGTATACCAAGATCTATCGAGGAATGAAATTTCTCCGTTTTTGGGTAATGTTTTTTTCCATCTTTGGAACCAATGCGAAGATTCCCATTTGGTTGGAATGCCTAGTTGGACATAATTGAAATGTTGAGGCCTTAAATACTCAGAGAAAAATCTAATAGCAGTACTTTTTCCTGCAGTATCTCTTCCTTCAAAAATAATACATAGCTTTCTATTATTTTTAATAACATCTTCTTGCAATTTTAGTAACTCAATTCTTAATCTTCTTTTTTCACGATCATACGCTTTAGCATCTAAACTTTTGTACTCACTTTGATCTAAAGAAATAAGACTCATAATTATTTTGATTATTAACTTCTATATTTTACTATTCCTTATCAAAAACTTCGCAAATAAATAACAAAACTTTCATGATTTAGTAACACGTTTGTAACATGACTATTATTAAATTGTTCTTGTAACTTAATATTTTTACATCATTATGGAAAATTTATTTCTAGACCCGACGATTATATTACTAATTGCAGCTTTTGCTGGTTTCTTTATGGCCTTTGGTATCGGAGCAAACGATGTTGCTAATGCTATGGGAACTTCTGTAGGAAGTAAAGCAATTACTTTCAGACAAGCAATATTTATAGCAGCTATTTTTGAGTTCCTTGGAGCTTATTTAGCAGGTGGTGAAGTCACCTCTACTATAAGAAAAGGTATAGTCTCACCAGATTTATATATTGGACAAGAAAATATTTTTATAATCGGTATGATGTCGGCATTATTTGCTGCTGCTACTTGGTTACTAATAGCAAGCTCAAAAGGTTGGCCAGTTTCAACAACACACTCAATTGTAGGCTCTATAGTAGGGTTTGTTATTATTTCTATGGGCTTTACAGCAGTTTCTTGGGGTAAGGTTGGAACTATCGCTGCTAGTTGGGTTGTTTCTCCTGCTGTATCTGGAACTATGGCATTTTTAATTTTCTTAAGTGCTAAAAAATTAATTTTAGACAGAAGAGATCCAGAACAAGCAGCAGTATCTTTAATACCTTTTTATGGATTTTTTGTCGCAGTAATTATAGGTCTTGTAACTGCAAGAAAAGGATTGAAGCATGTAGGACTGCCTTTAACAGATAATGAAGTTGTTCTAGTGACAATTGGTTTTGGAATAGTTGTTACAATTATTACTGCAATTCTATTAAATTTAAATAAAAATAAAATAAAAGAATATGGTGTTGAATCAGCTTTTGCTATTTTAATGATCGTAACTGCGTCAGCGATGGCCTTTGCACATGGATCAAATGATGTTGCAAATGCTATAGGACCAATGTCAGCAATAATAAGTGTTGCCTCAGAGGGTGCAATAGGAGCTAAGGCAGCTGTTAATCCATGGGTTCTGTTAATTGGGGGTATTGGTATTGTCTTCGGTCTGGCAATGCTTGGAGGAAGAGTTATTAAGACAGTAGGTAGCAAGATTACTCATTTAACACCTAGTCTTGGTTTTTCTGCTGAAATGGCTGCAGCATCAACAGTTGTAGCTGCTACTTATATAGGATTTCCAATATCAACAACACATACATTAGTAGGTGCGGTTATAGGAGTTGGGTTGGCAAAGGGTGTCTCTCATTTAGATCTTGGCTCTATTGGAAGAATTATTCTTTCTTGGGTTGTCACAATACCAGCTGGAGCAAGCTTAACAATATTATTTTATTTCATTTTAAAAACCGTTTTTGGAGTTTAATTCCAAATGAAAATATTTAAGCTTTTAAATGCGACCTTGGCTATCTTATTTTTTTCTTCTGATCTACTTTCAAATATTACATTTTATGGAAAGATAAATACGAGTTATGAAAGTAGTGATAAAAATTTTGAAACAGATATAGATTTTAAAAATAATGCCTCAAGGCTTGGTATAAAAGGTAAATTTGATTTAAATGAAAATTTAAAAATATCCTATCAATTTGAGAACGAAATTGATCCAACAGATGGAAGAGGAAGGGCAGATGGAGAGCAGGTATTCAAAGAAAGAAATACTTTTATAGCAGTTGAAGGAAATTTTGGAAAAATATTTACAGGAACTCATGATACAGCTCTAAAAATTGCTCAATTGAAAGTAGATTTATTTAATGACACTAGAGCTGATATTAAATATCTTTTTCAAGGTGAGAACAGAATGAATAGTTTTGTTGGCTTCACAAGTCCAGAGATTATTAAAGGACTTAAAGTAACCCTTAATTCTATAAGCCAATCAACAGGTTCATTTGATTCATACTCACTTAATTACTCAAGAGGATCTATGAAGTTAGCCATAGCATCAGATTCAAATGGAAAAGGGTATGACAATCAAAGAATTGCATCAACGTTCCCAATTGAATCTTTAGGTATTGATGTTGGAGTTCTCTATCAGTCCACTAAAAAATTATCTACGGGTGTATCTGAGAAAGGAAATCTAATTAGTCTTAAGAAGAAAGTCTCAGATAAGGGTAGTGTATATCTTCAAGTAGCTAGTTCTGATATTAAACTTGAATCAGGAAAACAAAACTCCTTAGGTTATACGTATAAGATTTCAAAAGTTGCCAAAGTCTTTCTTCATTATTCAGACTTAGAAAGTGATAAAACATCGAAAAATGCAGAATATGTCTCTGTTGGATTTGAATATAAGTTTTAATTTGTAAAGGGGTTATATAGCTCCTTTTTACTTTAATCTGATTTACTTTTTATAACATTTGTCCATAATTAATCTATGGATCAATTAGGCAAACAAAAAAGAAGTAAAGAGCGAATTCAAATTATTATTGATACTGCTGAGCAAATTTTGTTAGAACGAGGTATTGATGCTATTACGATTGCAAATATCTCCAAATATTCAGGTTTAAAAAGAACATCTACTTATAAGTTTTTTCCAACAACCAATTCATTAAAGTCAGTAATGATCGATAGTTATATTAAAAAATGTTCTAAAGAGTTTGAAAGTAAATCAATTAATATAAGCACCAATCAATCTTCAGTTATTATCCTAAGAACAGTAGAGATTCTTTTTAATTTTTTTCAGAATTCAAAAGCAGCACAAATTATTATTCTATCTAATACGTTAACACCAACCATGCCGTCAAAATCTATACATGAGCTTTCTAGTCAGGTTCAAGCTTTTGTAGACATGAATATAGAACTTCCGGATATGTTTAATAAAGATGGAGTGTTTAGAGTTCTTACTCAAATAATTATTTCAGTATTTTCGTTAAATGCAAAAGAGAGTGGTGCATTAAATGAAGTTGGTAAAATAGAAGCCAATAGAGCAGCTCACGCTTATTTACTTAATTGGATTAATCAAAGCTCTTAAGTCATGTTAAACAATATTTTCCTATTTTTTATAGCTCTATTCTTTATTTTTCCATTACTATCTTATGATGCTGTAACAGTTGTATCTAAGAAAGAAACTCAACAAGTTCCAATTGATGGAAACGCAGATGATCCTGCTATTTGGTTTAATCAATTAGATTCTAATCTTTCATTAATTTTTGGTACTGATAAATACAACGGAATATATACCTACAATTTAGATGCAGAGACTATTGGGTTTTCAAAAGCTGGTAAAATTAATAACATTGATCTTAGAAGTATTAAAAATGATAAAGATAATCAATTTTTAACATTTATTTTCGGCTCGAATAGCGGTGATAACACCATCGACTTATGGATAGAATCCAATATTAATTTATATAAAGGTTCACTAAATAATTCCTTTTCTTTACCAATAACTCCTAACTTCAGTGAAGAGACTAATTTTCTTGCTTATGGAATCTGTGCTGGATTTGATAAAGAGTTTGGAATCATTGCATTTGTAACTGAAGCACAAGGTCCTGGTATGCAAATGTGGCAGTTTAAGGAGAATAAACTTTCTTTGATAAAAGAATTTAACAATCAAAATGCGTCAGAATCAGAAGGCTGTGTTTATGATGATGAAAATAGAACATTATTTGTATCAGAAGAGAATGAGAGAGGTGTTATAAGAGCTTACAAGCTTACTAATTTGCTGAACTTTTTAAATCCAACAATAATAGATGATAGGAATGGCAATATTACTGGAGACCCCGAAGGACTGGCTATATATAAAACTTCTGAAATAGACGGTTATCTAATTGCATCTTCTCAGGGTAATAGCACATTTAATATCTATAATAGAAACCAGCCCTATAACTTTATAAACTCGTTCAGGATTGCAAATAATGAATTTATAGATGAGGTATCTGATACTGATGGAATTGATATTTCTACTAACTATTTTAATGAAGAATTCTCAAAAGGCTTGATAGTTGTTCAAGATGGCGATAACTCTGGAAATGAAATTATAAATAAAGAAAATTTTAAATTTATTTCTGCAGAAGACTTAATGAATATATTAGATCTCTAATTTATCTATAAAATTTACTATATCTTTTGCTAAAGTTTCTGGCTTTTCGAATGCAGCAAAATGGCCTCCATCGTACTCATTCCATTGAACAACATTATAAATTTTTTCTGCCCAAGCTCTTGGCGGTAGCATAATATCTCTTTTGAATATTGCTCCAGCCATAGGTTGGTTAATTTTGTTAAATGAAAATCCAAAATCGCCGTTTTCTTTATAGATTCTTGCAGACGAAGTTATTGATTGTGTAAACCAATATAAAGATATGATGCTAAGGACTTCATCATTTGAAATGACTAAATTATTATCTTTTTCTTCAAACCAGCCATAAAACTTTTCTGATATCCATGCTGCTAGTCCAATTGGAGAGTCGTTTAATCCGTATCCTATTGTTTGTGGTTTTGTTTTTTGAATTTCATAATATCCAAACCCTTGTGATTTATATTTATCATAATTCTCTAGCATTTTTAATTCTTCAGAAGTTACTCCTTGCATGGGATTATCTCCCTCTGGAGGAAAAGCTATTACAAGATTCAAATGAATGCCTTTACAGTGTTCTGGATAAAGCTCTGCCATCCACTTACTTACCGTTGAACCCCAATCTCCCCCTTGAACAACATATTTATTGTAACCAAGACCTATCATCAATTCATG
>CABXTT010000028.1 GCA_902515155.1 uncultured SAR86 cluster bacterium
AAATGCTACTGATGTCTTAGAAAATGCTCAGGTTTATAAAACAATTGAAGATTCTATTAAAACAAGCACCTTTGTGTATGCAACCTCATCAAGAAATAGAACTATTCAATGGCCAACTGTTAATGTAGAAGAGGGTGCTGAACTTATACTCAATCAGACAACAGCTGAAAAAGAAATATCTATTCTCTTTGGAAGAGAGGATAGAGGTTTAACTAATGAGGAGTTGCAATTAGCTAACACGCATATTGAAATTCCAGCAAATCCCGATTATCCAGTTTTAAATTTAGCCATGTCTGCACAAATTTTGTCTTATGAAATTTTTAAAGCCTCTCACAATACACAGGCAAGAGACTGGCATGATTATCCAGAAGTAGATTCAGCTAATCTTCAAATGCTTATTGATCACTTCATAGAAACAGCAGTGAATATAGATGTTATACATCCAGAAAATCCTAAAAAGATCATTTCTAGAATTAAAAGAATGTTTAGTAGACTTCATCCTGATGAGATGGAAGCAAGCTTTTTAAGAGGATTTTTAGCTTCAATAAATAAGAAGCTAAAATAACGTTTTAGTACTTTGCTAATCCACTCTGATTCCATATAATACGTTTCGCATCTAGTCCCGTTCGTCTAGAGGCCTAGGACACCGGGTTTTCATCTCGGCAACAGGGGTTCGACTCCCCTACGGGATGCCAATTTACTAAGAAGCCCACACTAGTGGGCTTTTTTTATGGACTCTATGTCAATGCATTAAATTTTTTTTGACAAACTATTATGGCATTATTATCAATATGTTTTTTTTCAATATACTAGAGAAATTAGGACGAAAAAGAGTTGTGATGGACAGAGGTTTCTCACACCCAGAATATCACTTAGCTAAACCATGGACTGACAGGTATTATTTACTATTTAGAAAAAGACCAAAATGGTTCCCTTTCAATATATTTATTAATCATATTAAAGATAATGACCATGGTATTGGACTTCATAATCATCCCTTTCCATATATTACAATTATTTTAAGCGGTGGTTACTGGGAGACAAACATAAAAAAAGAAAGAAAATGGCGTGGAAAATTTTATATAGGTTTTAGAAGTGCTGACAATTTACATCGAGTTGACCTAGAACCAGGTATTAGGCCAATTACAATCTACTTTGCTGGTCCTTACGGACTAAGAAAAAAAGGAAGAAGTGAATACGGGGCTTGGAAATAATTTTTTTAAAGTTGAACTTTCCCATAAGTAACAAGACAGGGCGGTAGTACCAGCTTTTTTTATTTATTAACAACTGTATTATATAAATTACCAAACCATTTTATTGGAACTAATTTCATTAAATTATTATAAGGAGAACTTACAATGAAAAATTTATTATTATTAATTTTACTAACGCCTTCATTCTTAATGGGAATGCATCATAAATCAGAGCCTATAATTTTTTATCTTGACTTGGATGTGGCTGAAGGCAAATCAGGAATGGTGAATGATTTTGTTGAATACTTAGTAGCCACAGTTAAAAAAACAGAACCAGATACTATGTACTATAAATATTGGGTTGCAGAAGATGGTTCAAAGGTTTCTCTTATGGAAATCTATCCCAATAATGAAGCTGCATTATTTCATATGAATGCTTTTGCTGAGGCGCCTCATAGGGACAAGTTTTTAGATACTTTTATAGTCACAAACTTTCAAGTAATGGGTGATACTAGCAATGAATTAAAAGATGCCATGAAAGACTATACAACTGATCACAGAGTGCTTGTAGACGGATTTAAAAGAAGTAAAAATTAGTTAAGTTTTTAACAATTTAATCAATTTTATATATAAATTTATATATCTTTTTAATTTGACATGTATCGATTAGATGAGAGAATTTAATGGATACAATAAATTGGGAGAGATATGAAAAAACTTATTATTTGTGCATTAACAATTGGATTTATAACAAACTGTTCGGTTGAGAATGTTGAAACTACTGATACTGATATCACACAAACTTACTATACAGAGTTTATGGCCTGCAAGGCAGGACCTGATCAAAGTCCAGAAAGAATGACTAATATGATTTCTGAGTGGCAACAACTTTTAGAGGGCGATAGTCTTGTTGGGTCATGGGGTTATGCTCCAGCAGTTGAGACAAACTCAACAGGTGATACTATTTGGTGGGAATTGCAATGGACATCTCAAGAAGATGCTAACAATGCTTGGGGAGCATGGGTCCAAAATGAGGATGCCATGGCATGGGAAGAAAAATACGCTTCTGTCTTAGAGTGTGATGGAGAAAATAGACAATTACATGATGCTGCCTACCCTATGGCGGCTAATACTTTTGGTGAATTGCCTGATACTGGTTATTTTTATGCTGAAATTCATATTTGTGAATATAATGATGGTGCATCAAAAAATGATGCATTAGGTTTTCTTGAGGGCTTCAATAATGCCGTAAATCAAGGAGGCTATGAAGAAACTGCATATCACTATGGTAATTATTTCCAACAAGGAAATGATAATGGTTTCTTGTGGGGAAATTTTACAAACAGTAAAGAGTCTATGGATAAAGCAAATGTTGCATTTGAAGCAAATGTCAGAGATAAAATGTTCCCAATATTCAGTGAATTTGCAACTTGTGGCGAAGTTCCTGATTTATATAATGGATACACTTTATATTGGTCTGAAGACAAAGACTTTATGCCTACATTTCCATCATCATAGTTAACTAATAAAACTTATTAAATAAATAGATTATGAGATATCATTAAAGATATCTCATAATTTTTATATATATGGAAAAAGTATTAGTAACTGGAGCAACTGGGTTTATTGGACTTCATTGTATTCATCAACTTCTAAATCAAGGCTATTCTGTTAACGGGTCCTTAAGATCTCCAGAAAGGAAAGATGAAATCTTCGATGCTCTTAAAAAAACTAACACACCTACAGAAAACTTAAATTTATACACTTTTAACTTAACTGAAGATGATGGATGGGATGAGGGTATGGAGGGATGTGATTATCTTCTTCATGTCGCCTCTCCAATTGCACTTCAGAATCATGACGAAAATTTCTTTGTAAAGCCAGCAGTTGCTGGTGTAAACAGAGCACTAAAATTTGCAAAAAAACATAACGTTAAAAAAGTAGTATTAACCTCATCAGTTGCAGCTATTTTCGACACAATTGAAGAAAAACAATATTACGATGAAAACGATTGGTCTGATCCCGATCATCCAACCATTAGTCATTACTCAAAAAGTAAAACATTGGCTGAAAAAGCTGCGTGGGACTTTGTTAAAGAACACGACAATCCATTTGAATTAGCAGTTATTAATCCTGCGCTTGTTACTGGTCCAACACTTACAGGTGACTTAGGTGAATCAAATAAAGCAATTGAAATGGTTGTTACTGGAAAAATGCCAGTAGCTATTCCAATTCAGTTTGGATTTGTAGATGTAAGGGATGTAGCATCTGCCCATATTCTTGCTTTGCAAAAAGATTCTAGTAATGGCCAAAGATTTGCATTAGCTGAAAAAGACTTATGGTACAAAGATATAGCAAAACTGTTAAAAGATAACGGTTTTAATAAAGCGCCAACCTTTAGTGTATCAGTATGGATGGCAAAATTTCTTGCTAATTTTAGTAAAGAGCTAAAAGTGACTGCACCATTTCTTGGTAGAGTTCGAAGTGTAAGCAAAACTTCTAAAGCTAAAGATGTGCTTGGTTGGAACCCAAGATCAGCAGAAGAATCTATTTTAGATGTTGCAAATCAAATAAAAGAAATGGGCTTAATTAAATAATTCCTGGAATTATTGCCTTTCTATTTTTTGGATAATCAGAAAATTTCTCTTGATACCATTTGTGATGAGCAAGTGCTCTTGGAAATAAGTTTGCAATAGTCCAAATTAAGAATACAACCCCAGAAATGCTCCAAGTAAGAATTGCCCAACCTGTCCACTCAAGTATTTCACCAAAATAATTTGGTGCAGAGATATATTTGTGCATAAATTTACTTGGAATATGATAGCCTGCTCCATTTTCTTTTCTTAAAGCTACTATCAAATAGTCTGATCTGATATTTATAAACATTCCAATTACAAAAAGAGTAAGGCCACATATAAAGGTACTGTTTAAAAGCCAATCATCAGAATAAGATGTGAAGTAAAAAATACCAAAAGCTTGAATACTTACATTGATTAAATTAAAACAAAATGCAGATATCGCTATACTTATTGGCATCTTTGGGTTTGTCATATCGATAACAAAAGGATAGATAAAGCTTCTATGAATATAATGCGAAAGCCAAATACATAAAAATACTTTATGAACTATTAACAATTGATCATAGACAATAAATGCAAAGATCAGCATAAGTATTACGCAGGGTGATTCCATTACAACCCATCCAGCTCTTGCGGATATATTTTTACCCCAACCTGATTTTATATGCCTTCCATAAGGAGCATTATCAAAAAATAAATAGATAAAGGTAACAACCGCAACCAGCATCCAAAATATTAAGAAGGTATTAAAAAAACTCATTATGAATTTGTATGTGAGTTTTACTCAGATTTAAGTTTACAGTCATCAAACTTAATCTTAAACTAATTTACATGATGAATAAATTATTACACAAATGAAGACTTATGATTTCATAATTCTTGGAGCTGGTTCAGCGGGTTGTGTTCTTGCAAATCGATTAAGTTCTAATCCTAATTTTAATGTCTGTTTAATTGAAGCAGGTCCCAAAGATAAAGACATAAGATTACATGTTCCTATTGGCTTTGCATTTTTTGGAACTACTAGTCGAAAATATAATTGGGGGTTTGATACAGTTCCCCAAAAAGAATTTGAGAAAGTAACTGTTACGGAGCCTGCAACTTCAATGGTTGACTCTGCAGGCGGAGTACATGAGGTTCAAAATGAAGTAGAAGATCATAGAAAAGGCTATCAACCAAGAGGAAAAACACTCGGTGGCTCTAGTGCAATTAATGCAATGCTTTATGTAAGAGGGCATAGTTGGGACTATGACCACTGGCGTGATCTTGGTAATGAAGGCTGGTCTTATAAAGATGTCCTACCTTATTTTAAAAAATGTGAGCACAATGAAGTTCATGATAATGAATATCATGGACAAAATGGTCCGTTAAACGTTTGCAAGATTAGACATACTAATAAACCAACCGAAGATTTTGTTAAAACTGGATCAACAATTTTTGGATATAACGACGATTTTAATGGTGAAAATCAAGAGGGTATTGGGTTTTATCAAACAACGCAAAAAGATGGCAAAAGATGTAGTGCAGCCAAAGCTTACTTAGTACCAATTTTAGATAGAGAAAATTTAACTGTTCTTACCGATACACATGTAAATAAGATTGTTATTGAAGGTAATACAGCAACTGGAGTTGAGTGTATAAATGAAGAGGGCGAGTTTTTTACGTTAAATGCTAGCAAAGAAGTTCTTTTATCTTCAGGCGCATTTGGATCGCCACAAATTTTATTAAGGTCTGGAGTTGGCGATGCTTCAGACATTACAAAACATGGAATAGATCATAAAATCGACCTTCCTGGAGTGGGAAAAAATTTACAAGATCATATAGATTACTTATCAGTTCATAAATACAATTCGTTAAGCCTAATTGGCTTTTCATTGAGATCTATTTTTATTAAGTATCCTTTTGAAATATTAAAATATATTTTTACTAAAACCGGTCTATTCACATCAACTATTGCAGAAGCTGGCGGTTTTATTAGGTCACGAGGAGATATTGAGGTTCCTGACATACAGCTCCACTTTGCACCTGCTATGGTTGTAGATCACGGTAGAACTAATGTTTGGGGACATGGTCTTAGTTGTCATACGTGTTTATTGAGACCCAAATCAAGAGGAGAAGTTACTTTAAATTCATCTGACCCAATGGATGATCCTAAAATAGACCCAAAATTCTTATCTCATCCAGATGACATGAAGGTCATGATAGATGGCTATAAAAAAATGATGAAAATAATGAATACCAAACCTTTTTCTAAATACACAAGTAAACATGTCCAAAGACCAGTAGATCTCAGTGACGATGCAGATATTGAACAAGCTATTAGAGAAGAAGCAGATACCGTCTATCATCCTGTTGGAACTTGTATGATGGGAAATAGTGATATGGCTGTTGTTGATTCATCTTTAAAAGTTCACAAGATGAATTCTTTAAGGGTTGTAGATGCTTCTATAATGCCTACTCTAGTTGGCGGCAACACTAATGCACCTACTATCATGATAGGCGAAAAAGCAGCTGACTTAATACTAGATGATTGGTCTTAGAAAAAAATTTAAATATATAATTTTTCTATTTTTAGCATTTCCATTACTTGCTCAAAATGAACTTATTGTTGATGTAAGAACAATTGAAGAATGGAATACAGGTCACATTGATGGAGCTATTCATATTGAATGGCAAGACATCTTAACCATTTCAGATACTGTCGCTAAGGATAAAAAGATATACTTATATTGCAGAAGTGGTAATAGGTCTGGAAAAGCTACAAAGATACTAAATGAAGCCGGTTACTCTCAAGCAATCAATGCTGGAAGTCTTACAAAAGCAAAGGAATTATTAAATAGAGATATTATTTATAATTAAAACTTACATCTAATTATTATTTACACAGCATCATCCAATGTGTAACAATCTTATCAATTAATGTTTACACTGTAAACATTGTGAAATAACCCCTAAACCCTATAGGTACATTATGAATAATACGACTAAAATATTAAGTTTATGCGCTGTTTTATTAGCATTTCCGGCTTTTGCTGCAGATATGAACTTCACACCAAAGAATGATATTTCTTTATCAGGAAAAATTGCAACTGTAAAAACTTCTAAAAAGTTTAGAAACGTAGAAAGTTGTCAGGCTTTATGCGCCTCCAGAACATCTTGTGTAGCTTTTACACTTGATACATCAAAAGGTAGCTGCACCATATTAAGAAACGTATCAAAAGAATCCTCTAACGAAAATGCTGTGTCAGGCATGAAGATATAGTTGTAACTTTTATTTAAAAAAAGGTTCTTCGTGAACCTTTTTTTATATCTAATTAATATTATATAGTTACAATTGATTATGAATTTTTTCTCAGATTTTTTTAAAAAGACCACTCAAAAAAAACTTATTTCCTTTGATGGTGGAGGTGTTCGTGCTTTAGCTGGGATAGTATTTTTAAAAAAACTGGAGGCCGAAAGCGGCAAAAAAATATTTGATATTTTTGATATGTTTGTTGGCACTAGTGCAGGATCGCTTAACGCAGCATGTTTTGCTCACAAAGGCATGACGGCAGACAAATTAAAAAAAATTTGGTCTAAAGACTATCTTGAAAAAATTATGAAAACTTCTTTTTTTTGGGATAAAGCATCTCTTATTCAGGCAAGACCAAGATACGAAAACGAAGGAAGAGTGGAAGTACTGAGCGAAATTTTTATGGACGAAAAGTTAGGTGATTCTCAGAAACCCTTAGTGACACTTTGTTATGATATTGAAAAAAGGAAGCATATTATTCACAGTAGCTTTTCGACACCTCAAATTAGTTTTACCGATGCTATATCTGCATCAAGCGCAGCACCAATGTATTATCCTCCATATAAAATGCAGGATGGATCTTGGATGATTGATGGAAGCATAGTTACTAACAATCCCAGCTTGATTGGCTTTGCGCAAGCTAAAGAATTTTTTAACACGGATGATGTAAAAATTTTAAGCATTGGAACAGGCCTTAACAAACAAAAAATTAGTGGAGAAATCTCAGCAAGATGGGGTGGAGTGGGTTGGTTACGAAATGATATAATGGGAATGATGCTTGACTCTGAAGTACATCATGATATTTCTGAGGATATTTTAGGAGGAAATTATCTACGAATTAATTCTCCCTTTGGTAAAGTCAACAAGATCCTTGATGACGATTCAGATGAAAATCTTCAAAAAATTCATTTAATGGGTATGGAGTGGTGGACAGAATTTGGAGAAAAAACTTTAGAATTTATAGAAGATTAAATTTTTTTACAATTACACCTTTTTTTAATGTAAGATGACTTTTTTTATTAATTGGATATTATGAATATATACGTTGGAAATCTTTCTTGGGGCATGAATGACCAAGACCTTGAAAATCTTTTTGCAGAACATGGTTCTGTAACATCAGCAAAAATTATTACTGACAGAATGACAAATCGTTCAAGAGGTTTTGGTTTTGTTGAAATGAGTGACGGTGCTGAAGCAGCAATCGAAGCTCTAAATGATACTGAAGTTGAGGGTAGAAAGTTAGTTGTTAACGAATCTAGACCTCGCGAAACAAGATAAGTAATCACTTAATCTCATTAAATTAATCAGCTTAAAAAGTAATATTATTATTTGTTACTTTTTTAGCTTTTTTTTTATATATATCCCTGATACATATTCTTGACATCTTGGGCCCAATTTTGTCTAATGCATCTAGTTTTAATCAATTTTTAGGGGAAATCCGTGAATAAATCTATATCACTTTTATTGCTATTACCAGCAATTACATTTATTAGCACAAGCACACTTGCTGATAAGCCATTAGAAGAAGATAAGCCTGTTGTTGTTGAGGCACAAGAATCATCAGATTCAACTGCTGAAAGTTCAGTTTCTGAAGATTCAGCTATGTCTTCTATGACTCAAACCATGTCGACAGTTGAAAACCAAGAGATGGAAGAAGTTGTTACTACAGGTATCAAGTCTAGTCTTATGGACGCGCTTGAAA
>CABXTT010000029.1 GCA_902515155.1 uncultured SAR86 cluster bacterium
GTTAGAAAATTTGATCTATGTATATGGACCAATAAATAAAAAGCTATTAGAAAAAAGAAAATCAATACAAGATAAGATTGATAATTGGCATCTTGAAAACAAAAGTTCTGATTTCAACTTTATGGAGTATAAAAATTTTCTATATGAAATTGGATATATTGTGCCTGAGTCTGAAAGTTTTTCTATTAATACCAAGAACGTTGATAATGAGATCAGTAAAATTGCAGGCCCACAGCTAGTTGTCCCCGTAATGAATGCAAGATTTGCTCTAAATGCTGCTAATGCAAGATGGGGAAGTCTGTATGATGCACTTTACGGAACTAATATTATTTCTGAAGAAGGCGGGGCTTTTAGAACAGGTTCATACAACCCTGCAAGAGGAGAAAAAGTAATTGAATTTGCTAAAAATTTTTTAGATGAAACTATCCCGCTTGAATATGGGTCTTTTGCAGATGTTTCAAAATTTAATTTTAAAGATGGCTCTCTTTCAATGATTTTAACTAATGGACATCAAACTACTTTAAAAGATATTAACCAATATTTTGGATATTCAAGGTATGAGAATGATTCATTTGGATTATTATTCAGAAATAATAACCTCTATTTTGAAATACAAATAGACAAAGCGCATCCTGTGGGAAGATCTGACGTTGGCGGTATTAAAGATATTTATCTTGAATCAGCAATAACTACAATTGTAGATTGTGAGGATTCTGTTGCTGCAGTTGATGGAGATGATAAAGTCACTGTTTATAGAAATTGGCTTGGTTTAATGAAAGGCAATCTTAATGAAACATTTATTAAAGATGAGCAACAAATGATTAGACGTTTAAATAAAGATAGGCCATATATATCTCCTGAAGGAGATAAGTTTTATTTGCCTGGTAGAAGTTTGATGTTAGTTAGAAACGTAGGACATCTAATGACTAACTCAGCAGTAATTGATAAAAATGGTAATGAAATACCTGAAGGAATTTTAGATGCATTATTTACTATATGTATTGGGAAGCATGACTTGTTAAGCAAAGGTAAATTTAAAAATTCACGAGATGGGAGTATTTATATTGTTAAACCAAAAATGCATGGCCCAGAAGAGGTGAAATTTACTTGTGATCTTTTTGCTGCTATTGAGAAAGCATTAAATATAGAACCAAATAGTGTGAAGATAGGAATAATGGATGAAGAAAGAAGAACAACTGTAAATTTAAAAGAATGTATAAAGGTTGCAAAAGATAGAGTAATTTTTATTAATACAGGATTTTTAGATAGAACTGGAGATGAAATTCATACAAGTATGGAAGCAGGGCCCATGGTGAGAAAAGATGAAATGAAAAAACAGCCATGGATACAAGCATATGAAAATTGGAATGTTGATATTGGTCTAGAGTCAGGTTTTTTAGAAAAAGCCCAAATTGGTAAGGGAATGTGGGCAATGCCCGATGAGATGTTGGAGATGTATAAAACAAAAACTATGCATCCCAAGGCTGGCGCTAATTGTGCATGGGTCCCATCACCTACTGCTGCTACTATTCACGCCATGCATTATCATAAAATTTTAGTCCAAAATGAGCAGAAAGAAATTTTATCCAGAAAGAGGGCTGATATCGATGATATTTTAACAATTCCAATTATGAAAGATATGAATTTATCTCAGGAAGATATTGTTAATGAAATTGAAAATAATTGCCAAGGTATTTTAGGGTATGTTGTCAGATGGATTGATCAAGGTATTGGTTGTTCAAAAGTTCCAGATATAAATAATGTGGGACTTATGGAAGATAGAGCAACTTGTAGAATTTCTAGTCAGCATCTTGCAAATTGGCTCCATCATGATATATGTTCAAAGGACCAAATCATTGAATCAATGAAAAAAATGGCCTTGATAGTGGATGAACAAAATAAACTTGATAGTAGCTATATTCCTATGGCCCCATCTTATGGAGGATTAGCTTTTAAGTCAGCTTGTGATCTAGCAATAAAAGGAAGGTCTCAGCCTAGTGGATACACTGAACCAATTTTGCACGAAATGAGATTAAGACATAAAGCATCATGAAGGCATATTGGGTTGTCAGATGCAATGTTATTGACCCTGAAGAATTTAAGAAATACGTAAATTTATCAGGCCCTATTATTAGTGAATATGGGGGCACTTTTCTAGCTCGTGGTGGCAATCAAACAGAATACGAAATAACTGGATATGAAAGAACTGTGTTGATTGAATTTAAAAATATTGAATTAGCAAAAGCTTGCTATAACTCGGATAAATATCAAAATGCATTGCAGCATATTCATAAATCAGCCAAAAGAACTGTAGTAATTGTAGAAGGTGTAAATTAATTAACTTTTTTTAAATAAAAGTGTTGACATTAATTTGTAAAAGCGTATATTTAATAAACCAGCTTGAGTCCGACTAAAGAACAACTGCAGACGGGAAGTAGAGAGACGAGAGAGGGTAGAGCCCATAGGGTGAAAGCGTTTGTAAGAGTCGACGATAAAAAAGAGCTTACGAACCCACCAAGGATTCAGGAGAAAGAATCCAAGGAGCCAGAGAAAATCTCACTTTGGACCCCTAAGGAACTCGAATTAAAAGAACAGAGCTAGTCTCTGTTTTTTTTCGTCTTAAATTTATATCCTTTTATTGTGCAATTAACTCATTTATTGCTTTAAAATGCTCGGGTTATGGAATTCACACGCACGAAAGTTATATGTACTATTGGCCCAGCTACAAATAAACTAAGTACATTAAGACGTTTATATAATAGTGGAATGAACGTTGTGAGAATTAATATGTCTCACGCAACTCATAAGTCAGCTAATTCAATCATTAAAAATATTAATAAGATCAATCAGGATCCCAAATCTAAATATGGACCTATTGGAATTCTTTTAGATACCCAAGGTCCAGAAATAAGAACTGGAGATACTGAAGATACTTTAGATCTCAAAGTTGGGGATGAAGTAACACTTACAGTTAGAGATCAAGTAGATGTCGAAACCTCATCTATTAAAATTAATTATAAAGATTTAATACACAGCGTTAATCCAGGTTCAAAAATTACAGTTGATAATGGCCTTATAAATTTTAAGGTTTTGTCAAAAGATGAAGAGACTCTCTTATGCAGAGTTTTAGATGGAGGGAAATTAGGATCTAAAAGACATGTAAACCTTCCAGGTGTTCGAGTAAATATGCCATCAATTACTAGTCAAGATTTAAATGATATAAATTTTGGCATAAAAAGTAAGGTAGATTTTATCGCATTATCTTTTGTTAGAGATAAAGAAGATTTAGACAAACTTCAAGAAATACTAAATAAAAATAAATCTGATGCAAAAATTATTGCAAAAATTGAAAATCAAGAAGGTTTGGATAATATTGATGAAATATGTAAATCTTCATGGGGTGTTATGGTAGCAAGAGGTGACCTAGGTATTGAAACAAGTCTTACGGACTTACCAAACATTCAAAGAAGGATAATGTATGCATGTGGTAAATGGGGAAAAAGATCGATTGTTGCAACCCATCTATTAGAATCTATGATTTCAAACCCAACGCCAACTAGGGCTGAGGCAAGTGATGTTGCAAATGCTATTTATGAAGGTGCAGATGCAATAATGCTTTCAGGAGAAACCAGCATTGGTAAATATCCTATAGAATGTGTAAATTTCTTGAAGCTAATATCTGTAAAAACAGAAAAATTCAATACGCTTGGTTATGAGAAAAATCTAATTTCACATTCTGATTGGCAACATATTGGTATATCTGCCAAACATTTAGCTGAAGCAACTAATGCTGATGGAATAATAGCTATCACAAGAACTGGTGAGACTGCGAATTTAGTTTCTAATGCCAAACCTAACGGAATTCCTATATATACTTTCACTAATAATAAAAGTACATACACAAAACTTTCATTGATTGGATCTTGTAAAGCTTATTTAGTAAGTAGAATTAATAATCATGATAAAGCTCTTCAAAAAGCTTTATCAATTTTAAGATCAGAAAACCCAAGTAAAAAAACACAAAAATTTATTCTTGTTTCAGGTATTTTTTCTGAATCACATTCAGAAGCAATACAGATAATAAATATATAAATTGTTACAATAATTGAGATAATTCAAAATGGGGAGATTAGATGTTTAATTCTTTAGACTGGGCAATTGTTGCTCTTTATTGTATTGGCATTATTAGCCTAGCAACATATGTTTCAAGAACGAAAGCCGGAACAGAAAGAAGTGCAGAGGACTATTTCTTAGCAGGTAGGTCATTGCCATGGTGGGCAATAGGGGCCTCTTTAATTGCAGCAAATATTTCAGCAGAACAAATTATTGGTATGTCAGGACAAGGCTTTATTGTTGGAATGGCAATAGCAGTATGGGAACTTACTGCTGCAATAGCGCTGATAGTGATGGCAAAATTTTTCTTACCCTTATTTCTTGAAAAAAGAATATATACGATGCCCCAGTTTTTAGAACAAAGATTTGATAAACGAGTGAGTTTAGTTTTATCGTTCTTTTGGTTAACTGTTTATATTTTTATTAATTTAACAGCTGTTTTATGGCTTGGTTCTTTAGCTATCAACACGCTTACAGGATTATCTCTCGAAAATGGTTTAATTTTATTAGCCATCCTATCTTTAGCTTATTCTCTTTCAGGTGGCCTTAAGGCTGTTGCTATGACGGATATTGTGCAAGTCGTTCTTTTGATTTTTGGCGGGCTCGCAGTTTCATATATTGCCTTAGATAAGATCTCAGAAGGAAATGGAATTTTTAATGGTTTAGGAATTGTCTATTCTGCTATGCCTGAAAAATTTGACATGATTCTATCTCCTGATAATCCTTCATATAATAATTTACCTGGAGTATGGATATTAATTGGAGCAGGTGTTTGGATAGGTCATTTTGCTTATTGGGGATTTAATCAATATATAACTCAAAGAGCCTTAGGTGCAAAATCAGTTCGTGAAGCGCAAAAGGGTGTTATGTTTGCAGCCTATCTTAAACTTTTGATGCCTCTTGTTATTGTTCTTCCTGGTATTTGTGCTGCAATGCTATTCCCAGTTTTAGAAAAATCTGATCAGGCATATCCAACTATGATGTCACTTCTTCCAAACGGACTTCTTGGTCTTACTTTTGCAGCGCTTATAGCTGCAATAGTATCTTCACTAGCCTCAATGACTAATAGTATTAGCACAATTTTTACTATGGACGTCTATAGGTCATTTGCTAGAACAGACGTAGCGCAATCAAAATTAATAAGCATTGGAAGAAGCGCTGTTGTTTTATCCCTATTAACTGCTGTTCTTCTCGCTAAACCATTACTAGGAAGTTCTGATGAAATATTTCAGTACATTCAAAATTTTACTGGGATGTTCACTCCGGGTATTCTAGTTATATTTCTTGTAGCTCTTTTTTGGAAAAAAGCTACAACAATGTCTGTACTGGTTGCGGCAATTCTATCTGTTTCTATGTCAGCTTTTATTACATATACTTTTCCAGAATTTCCGTACATTCATAGGATGGGTATCGTATTCTTTGCCTCTGGGTTTGGATGCTATTTAACAACTTTAGCACAAGGCTATTTAGATCAAGAAAAAGCCATTGATCTTAATGGTATTGATTTTTCTACCTCTAAAGCTTTTAACATCAATACTTTAGTTGTTGTTTCAGTTTTAGCAGTAGTTTATGGAGTCTTCTGGTAATTTTATAAACTAAAATTTTTCTATATGTATAAAAACACTTTAGTAGTTTCAATAATTTTTTTAACTTCATGTGGAAATGATGTTATTAATCAAGATGTAAGTATTGAATCAGATAATTCCGTAGATTGGTCTAATACTAATTCGTGTAAGAGTACTGTAGATCCAGACTTTATAAATACTTTAATTAAAAATATGACTCTTGAACAAAAAGTAGGTCAAATCATAATGCCTGACATTGATGAAGTAACGCCTATGCAGGCAAAAGAATATTCTCTTGGATCTTTTCTGAATGGAGGAGGGAAATTCCCTAACAAAAATAAAAATAGCTCAATCGACGACTGGAAAGAATTAAGCAAAGCTTACTATGATGCTTCGCCAGTTGTTGATGATATCCTAATTCCTATTATATGGGGCACTGATGCTGTTCATGGACATAATAATGTTATAGGAGCAACTATATTTCCTCATAATATAGGTCTTGGTTCAACGATGAATGCTGATCTTATTCAAGAGATTGGAGCAGCAGTTGCAAAAGAGCTTCTTTCTACCGGTATTGCTTGGACATTCGCGCCCACAATAACTGTTCCTCAAAATGATTTATGGGGTAGAACCTACGAAGGTTACTCAGAAAATCCAGAATTAGTAGCAACTCTGGGCGAAGCTATGATTAAAGGTCTTCAAGGGCAAGGAGAAAGTTATCTT
>CABXTT010000030.1 GCA_902515155.1 uncultured SAR86 cluster bacterium
ATTAGAGTCAGAGAGGATCATGTTTACATTGCGGCAGTTTCAAATATTGGAAGGCTGCTATTATTTAAAATTGATGAGTTACCCATCCTTGGAAAAGGAAAGGGTAATAAGATTATAAATATCCCGACGGCAAAATTTATAGCAAAAGAAGAATTTATGGCACAAGCTCAATTAATTTCACTTACTAGCTCTCTAAGAATTGAAAGTGGGAAAAGATTTTTATCTTTAAAGTTAAAAGATCTAGAAAATTATGTATCTTCTAGGGCAAAAAGAGGTAACTTACTACCTCAGGGGTATAGAAAAGTAGATAAGATGATCGAAGAGGCAGATAAAATTTCTACTGAAGCTCAAGAATAGTTTCTTTAAGAATTTTATTACCTTTAACTATTAGTTCATTCTCTATTATAAGACTTGGAGAAATTCTAATCATTGTGTTGTTTGCCTTAAGAATCATAAGCCCTTTTTCATGACACTTCTTAATGAGATTATCTACGTTAAAATCGTTAGAAATATTAAGCTCAAGACTTATCCAAAGACCTGATGACTTAATGTCTTTAAAACAAGAAAGTTCCTCATTCATGGCATTGAAATGCTTTAGAAATAATTTTTCTTTTTTGAACACATTATTTAGAAGTGTCTTTTTTTCAATTAAATCTAAAACCTTACATCCAATAGCACAAGCTATAGGCCCGCCACCGAATGTTGTCCCATGACAACCAATTGTCATTGCATCTGAAATTTTATTATTAGTTAGTATTCCACCTATTGGAAAACCATTTGCAAGACCTTTTGCAAAGCACATTAAATCCGGCTTAAAGCCATATTTTTCATAAGAAAAAAGTGTTCCAGTTCTACCCATACCAGATTGCACTTCATCAACTATTAGTAAAGCATCATACTTTTTACAAAGTTTTTTCAATGCAGTGATAAACTTTTTGTTGGCTGAGATGATTCCATCCTGCCACTGAACTAGTTCGATAACCACCGCGCATGTGTTTTCTGAAAATTTTTCTTCTAAACCATCGATTTGGTTATACGGATGATTTTTTATACCTTTTGGCAGAGGGTGAAAACCATTTTGAAGAGCCTTTGAATTAGAAAGAGCAATTCCAGTTAGTAATCTTCCGTGAAAAGCTGAAGAAAAAGAAATAATTTGGTTTTTATTTTTATTTCCACGACTTATTCCGTATTTTCTAGCTATTTTTACTGAGCCATCGATTGCTTCTGCGCCACTGTTACAAAAGAAAACTTTTTCAGCAAACGTTTTTTTACAAAGTTTTTTTGCCAATGCAACAGCTGGCTCATTTATATATAGAGGTGAAAGATGCCACAATTTTTTTGTTTGTTCATTTATTATCTTTGAAAGTAATTTATTACTGTGGCCTAAATTTGTTGTTGCAATTCCAGCTGTAAAGTCTATATATTTTTTATTTTTTGTATCCCAAACTATTGAACCAGATGCTTTTTTAACAACAAAATTAGCTGGTGCATAAAAAGGCAATATATAATTAGAATATTCGTTTAATGTGTTCATAGGTCTTTCTTATAATGGTTTCAGTATCAAAAGATAATAATGGTTTTTATTCAATTATATTAAAACCGAATAGCTCACTAATTGGAAGTGCAAGAGTTATATTTATTTTCAGCATATCTTTTATATGCATATTTATAGCAACAATTTTTTACATCCTAGGAGCAACCTTAATTTTGCCTTTTGCTGGCTTAGAGGTATGTATTTTGTTGATTGCTTTTTATTTAAATTTTAAGTGGAGTTCAAAAATTGAAAAAATAAATATATCTCAAGATCTTGTAATTATTGAAAAGGGGATAAAAAAAATTGAGTATAAATGGGAAGAATTTAGAACCTTTACCTCTTTTCAAGTATCAAAAGATGTTAATGAAATACTTCAATTAAGTTTTAAATCAAAGGGCAAAAATGTCGAAGTAGGAGCTTTTTTAAATGAAGAAGATAAATGTTTTTTAAAAGATGAGATTTCTGAAATAATAGATGAACTTAATACTGAATCTTTTTCATCGCCATAAAGGCAACTTTTTTTGAATCTCTATTAATTTTAATTTTTTAATCTCTGGAATACCTTTTTTAAAATTAGGAAAAGACTCTCCTTCTATTAAAGGTGATAAGTATTCTATGGCTCTTGAAGTTACATCCATACCGTTTTTTGAAATATAAGAATTTGGCAACTTTTTTTCTACGTTTGCAATTTTTGAGAGAGAAGCTGGCTCAACTTTCCAACTATATTTTTTACCTTTTCCTCTAACGATAATTGGCATGACACCATTCATACCATTTGCAGCATACCGAACAGCATGAACACCTACAGATTCCGCTTGCTTGAGGTCAGTTTCTGAAGCAATATGCCTTGCACTTCTTTGTAAATAATCTGATACCGCCCAGTGATTTTTTAGTTTAAGTTTAGTATTAATTAAATTTGATAAATATGGTGCGACACCACCAAGCTGTGAATGCCCAAAGGCATCCTTCAAATCGGATTCAGCTAAGAATTTCCCTCTACTATTTTTTACGCCTTCTGAAACTACTACAACACAATAACGATTCTTTTTTACAGATTCTTTAACAGCTAATAAAAAATTATTTTGGTTAAATGTAATCTCAGGCAATAAAATTATGTGAGGCGCATCTCCTTTTTCAGATCGCGCTAAAGCAGATGATGCTGCCATCCATCCCGCATGCCTTCCCATAACTTCTAAGATAAATACTTTTGTAGAAGTTTCTGACATTGATTGAACGTCAAGAGATGCCTCCAATATTGAAGTTGCAATATACTTTGCAGCAGAACCAAAACCAGGACAACAATCTGTTAGGGCAAGATCATTATCAACAGTCTTAGGAATTGCAATGCAATGAATTGGATAGTTTAATTTTTTACTTATTTGAGAAACTTTAAATGCAGTGTCTGCTGAATCATTTCCTCCGTTATAAAAAAAATAACCAATATTATGAGCTTTAAAAACTTCAATTAATCTTTTGTATTCTTTATTACTGGACTCAAGATCTTTAAGTTTAAATCTACAAGATCCAAATACACCACCAGGCCTAAACTTTAGAGACTCAATTGAAGATTTTGATTCTTTTGAAGTATCAATAAGCTCCTCTCTTAGAGCTCCCAAAATACCATTTTTACCAGCATAAATCTTGCCAATATTTTTATGTCTTTTTGCTTCCAAGATAAGTGCTCCAGCTGTTGCATTTATAACAGAAGTCACTCCTCCAGATTGAGCATAAAAAGCATTTTTTTTCATTTTTTTCTCTCTATAAGTGTTGAAATAAAAATAGGTAACGTATTATAACTAATATGAGAATACATATCTTAGGTATTTGTGGAACCTTTATGGGAGGCTTAGCTCAAATACTTAAAGAGTCTGGTCATGTTATCTCGGGATCAGACATTCAGTTCTATCCTCCTATGTCAGTTCACCTTGATGATATTGGTATTGAAATGATTAAGGGTTACTCAGAAGAAACACTCCCAAAAGCTGATTTGTATGTGATTGGTAATGCTCTTTCTAGAGGAAACGAATGCGTTGAATATATCTTAAATAATAATCTCCCATTTAAATCTGGGCCTGAAATGCTAGGCAACATTTTAAAAGATAGAAAAGTAATAGCTATTTCTGGAACTCATGGCAAAACAACTACTTCATACATGTTGGTTCATATTTTTGCGAATTATGGACGAGATATAGGGTTTCTTGTTGGCGGAGTATCTAGTAACTTTAAGACCTCAGCGTCTTTAGGAACTGATGAAGTATTTGTAATTGAAGCAGATGAATATGATTCTGCTTTCTTCGATAAAAGGTCTAAATTTATTCATTATTCACCACATACTGTGGTAATTAACAATATTGAATTTGACCATGCAGATATATTTAATGATATAAGTGATATTAAAAGACAATTTCATCATCTACTTAAAATAATTCCATCAAATGGAAACGTTATCTATTTTAAAAATGATCGGAATACTCAAGATGTTATAGAAATGGGATCTTGGAGTCACTTAATAAAAATAGATGATGAAACTGATATTAATTATGAACTAAAAGAATTTAGTGATTCCTCAAAAAAATACTGTTTAAAAGATATGCCATTGATTGGCGACCATAATTTAAAAAATTATGTTTCAGCAATTTTAGCAGCTAAAACTGAATCCATAAATGTTCAAGAATCTTTAACCTTATTAAAAAGTTTTGATGGCGTTAAAAGAAGACTCGAGTTTAAAGGTATATACTCAAATATAAAGTTATATGATGATTTTGCTCATCATCCAACAGCTATTTCTTTTGCATCAGAATCAATTAAAGACCAATATAAATCTGAAAAAGTTCTTGGTTTAGTAGAGCTGGGTTCAAATACTATGTCAGATGGATATCATGGTGCAAAACTTTTAGACTCAGTGAAGCCACTTGATGATGTAATTTGGTTGGATCATAAAGAAGTATTAAACGAATCGAGCAAGATACAAGTTGAAAAAAATGTAAATGATTTAATAGATGCAGTTAAAAAAATAATTTTTGATTATGATATTATTTTATTAATGACAAACAAGGATAGTCATAAAATAATTCAACCTTTAATAAATTATCTTGAAAAAAAATAATTTTCCAGTATTTCCGTTGGGGCTTGTTGCTCTTCCAGGAAGCATTCAATCTTTACAAATATTCGAACCAAGATATATTAATATGGTTAAAGAGTGTATGTCTAATGGTCATGGGTTTATCATTGTCCTTCAATCTAAATTAGAATCTATTTCTGATTATGGAATGTCTAAAAAGGGTACATACGTTGAGATAATAGATTTCAATAATCTCCCAAATGGCTTACTTGGTATAACTGTAAGGTCAGAAAATAAGGTTAATATTTCTAATATTTGTCAGCTTGAAGATGGTCTTCACGTTGCTGATGCAAAACCTGAAATAGATCCCGAGGTCGATGATCAAGCCATTTTGGCAGAATATCCTGAAATATCTAATATCCTTACACAGCTTATGAAGCATCCTAGAATAAGTGATTTGCAAATTAAAGTTGATTTTAGTTCAGCAGATTCTGTTGCATATAATCTAGCTGGACTGATACCTTTAAGTTCTTTTGAAAAACAAAATTTACTTGAAGCATTTGATGCATCTCAAAGAATGGGCATCCTTGCAAAATATATAGAAAATATCTCTACGACCTAACTACTTATATTACTCTTATTGCAGGCTTATTCGATTTTGCTCTCAACCAAT
>CABXTT010000031.1 GCA_902515155.1 uncultured SAR86 cluster bacterium
CTTCCAATATAATAACGCCAGGCATTACAGGATTATTAGGAAAATGTCCCCTAAAAAAGTCTTCGCTTGGCTTATTATTTTTTAAACAGTGAATACTCTTACCTAGCTCAATCTCGACAATTTTATCTATAAACAAAAAAGGTTCTCTGTGTGGAAGAAATTTAGTAATTTCTTCATTAGTAACTAACATTAATTAACCTCTTTTTTTGATAAAAATAGATGATTTTGCCCACTCTTTTTTGCTCTGAGAAGGCATTATACCAATATAGTTACCTGGCTCCACTATACTTTTTGTTATTAAAGTATGTGCTCCCACTGTAACGTTTTTAGATATTGATAAATGACCAAGAACACCAGAAAGTCCACCCATTTGAAAGTTTTCACCAATTTTAGTTGATCCTGCAATGGCACAACATGCAGCTATAGCAGAATTGCTTCCTAAAATCACATTATGAGCAATGTGTACTTGATTATCTAACTTCACACCATTTTTTATTTCGGTATCTCCGAGTGCGCCCCTATCGATGGTGCATCCAGATCCAATCTCAACATCATTACCTATAATTAGTTTGCCGAGCTGCTCTATTTTGACGTAGCCTTTATCAGAGGGAGCATAGCCAAAACCATCCGATCCAAGAACAGCGCCATGGTGAACTATACAATTGTTTCCAATTTGGACATCTTGAGCAAGCGAACAGTTTGCATGAATTATAACGTTATCTGAAATTATGCAATTAGGACCAATAAAAACATTAGGGCCAATAAAAACATCTTTACCTAATGTGCAATCATCAGAAATCACAGCAGATGGGTGTATAGAGCGAGTATTTAATTCAAAGCTATCATCCTTAAATAAGCTACTAAGTTTTGCATATGATAAATATGGATCTTTTGAAAGAAGGTAGTTTAGTCCTTGATGAGTATCAACATCATTTCCAACTATTACTGCAATAGCTTTTGTAGATTTTAAATATTTTTTGTATTTTTTATTTGTATAAAAAGAAATGGATTCTTGGTCTGCATCTTCTAACGTAGATAGATTATTGACGACAGCATTAGGGTCGCCAATAACCTTAGAATTTGTATATTCTGCTAGCTTAGCTAATGTATAACTCTTCTTTTCAGACACTACTCAGACTGAGTACTAGCCTCTGTGGAAGCAGCAACATCAAGCATAGATGTAACATCGTCAGTTAGATCTAAAGCAGGATCACTAAATAAAATAGCTTCACTTTTTTGAAGAAGTACTTTTATTTGTTTCGCTTGTATTAACTCACCAATGATTTTTTGCATTGATGGTCCGCTGTCTGCAAAAACCTGCTGAGCAGTTTCTTCCTGGGCTTGTTGTATTTTTCCAGCTAAAAATTCTAAATCTTGACCCTTATCTTGAATATCTTTCTGCATTTTTGCTATTTCTTCTTGAGAGAGGGTTTCAAGATCTTTCTGCAATTTTTCAGCAATTGCTTGTCTTTCTGCTTGAAGTGATTGTGCTTCTTCTAAGTTAGAAGAATAGTCAGCATCTTCTTCTAATGCTTTAAAGGCATCAGCAGCTACTTGAGTAGATAAAACAGCTGTTCTCATATCAATAACAGCCATGCCATCAACAGCAAATACTGGAACTGATAAAAGTAATACTGCTAAAAAGTTAAATTTAAATACATTTTTCATAATTACCCCTTAAATGGTGAATAACATTTTATATTAATTAGAATACATTTCCTACAGTGAATTGGAATTCCTTTGTTTCTTCAAATGGCCCTGCATTGGTTGGTTTAGATATTGCAAAACTCATTGGGCCAAAGCCAGTAATCCATGTAACTCCAACCCCATATGAATACCTTAGATCTTCAATAGATGGTTTATAGCAATTATATTGGTAATCTTTGCAATTATCTGAAAATACGTTACCAAAATCAAAAAAGAATGCAGATCTCATCGATCTTTGGTCTTCTATGAAAGGAAGTTTAAAAATAAGTTGCATACTCCCTTCGACCTTAACATTGCCTCCAATAGAAACACGCTTATTATAATCTGAGTTAGCATATGGATTGTAGTATGGTTGATCAGGAATACTGTCACCATCTGTGTCTATAAGGTTTGGGCATGTACCATCTAAGTAATTAAATTCATAACATGGTGCTTCCGTGCTTCTCGGTCCTAATGTATTTGACTCGAAACCTCTTAAAGATCTTGGGCCTCCAGCATAGAAATTCTGAAAAAATGGTGTTTCATTAGTATCACCATAAGCAGATAGATATCCAATCTCACCACTAAATCCAAAAACTAAATCTCTTGAAATTGGTTGATAATATTTCTGTCTAAGATTAATTCTATAGTAGTCAATATCGCTTCCAGGTATTGTTGAAGAAAAGCTAAGTGCAGTCGATGCGCCGTCTGTTGGAAACATTCCTCTGTTAAGAGTGACTCTTTGCCAAGATATTTGGGCACTAAGTGTTTCAAATATATTACCCTCTGCATTTACAAAATCCCAAATTTCTCTTGCAGGCGATGTACCAATATCTATATCAGTTTTGTCGTAAGTTAAGCCTAAATTGAGCCTTTGAGTATCTGATATAGGATAACCAAATTGCATTCCTAGTCCATGTGAGTTAGTTAAATAATTAGCGACATTAAACTCACCATAGTCTGTTTCTCTAAAATATAAATTAAATCCTAGACTAACTGCGTCTTTGGTAGCATATGGATCTAGAAATGAGATGTTGTAGCTCTCTGTATAAACATTTTTATTTATACCAATACCAACAGTATTTCCAGATCCTAAGAAATTTTGTTCTTGAAGATTAAAACCAAGCATTAAACCGAAATCACTGTACCCAACATTTCCTCCAATAGATCCAGTTGTCTCCTCTTCAACAGAATACATAATATCAATTTCATCATCTGTGCCTGGCACAGGCACTGTTTCAACATTAACTTCTTTAAAGTACCCCAATCTTTCAAGTCTAACTTTTCCAGCTTCAATACTGTTATCAGAAGACCAGGCACCTTCAAATTGTCTCATTTCTCTTCTGAGTACAAAATCTTGAGTAACTTCGTTACCTGAAAACAATATCTTTCTAGTATAAGTTCTATTACCAGGCTCAATTGAAAATATAATTTTAACTTCTTGTGACTCTTCATCTATATCAGGATTGCCACTAACCTCGGCAAATGCATAACCTTGATTACCTAAAATACTTTTAAAAAACTCTTCAATACCAGTTATTTGGGCCTGATTATAAGTTAGATCTTTAAGTGAATTAGTAATATCCTGATATAACTCTTTTTCAAATGGTATATTACCAATTACCTCAACATCTGAAATACTATATTTATCCCCTTCTACCACATTAAAGGTTATAAATATTTCTTTTTTATCTCTTGATAAGCTAATTTGAGAGGATTCTATTGAAAATTTTAGGTACCCCCTGTCGAGATAAAAGGACTCTAAGGACTCTATATCTCCTTTTAACTTTTCTCTTGAATAAGAATTATCATTGTTTAGAAAGGAAAAAAATCCTCCTTCTGAAAGTTCAAAACCATCTAAGAGTTCATCATTAGAAAAAATCTCATTTCCAATAATATTTATTTTTTCAATTTTTGCACTTTTTCCTTCATCTACTTCTATATTGACTTCAATCCGATTTCTTGGTTTTTTTATTTCTTCAATTTCTACACCAGCTCCATACCTTCCATTAGAGGCATAAGATCTAACTAATTCAGATTTAACATTTTCAAGAGTAGATCTCTTATATACCTCGCCCTCTTTAATGCCAACACCGTCAAGGCTTTCAATTAATTGCTCAGTCTTAAGTGCTTTGTTTCCAGAAATTTCAATAGCAGAAATTGATGGTCTTTCTTCTACCATAATGATTAGAGTGTTGCCGTCTTTTGCAATTTGTATATCATCAAATTGTTCTGTTGCAAAAAGTGATCTAGTGATATCAGACGACTTACGTAAATCAATTTTGTCTCCAACACTTATAGGTATTACATTAAAAATACTTCCAGTGGATACTCTTTGAAGACCAATTATTCTTATATCACTTACTAAAAACTCATCAAAAGCAATAAGATTTGATGTTAGTAAAATGCCGAGGATATATAGTTTTAATGATTTCAATTATAGGTTCCTATAAAAATCTTGAAACATCATTAAATATTGCAAAAATCATAAGTGCGCCAACTATTACTGCGCCACCTGTATAAATAACGTTTTCTGCTTTTTCAGGCAAAGGCTTGCCTCGAAGAGCCTCTATACCAAGCAAAGTTAGTTGGCCGCCATCTAAAACAGGTATAGGTAATAAGTTTAATACAGCTAGGCTGATACTTAAAAGAGCCATTAAATACATAAATGGAAGGAAGCCTGCTTGGGCTGTATTTCCTGCCATTTGAGCAATTCCAATTGGGCCACTCAAGTTTTCTGTACCCATATTACCAGTCAACATTTTGCCTATAAATTGCAATGTTTTGACACTTAAGTTGTATGTTTCATACACTCCCTTTGAAATAGACTGACTGATAGTTCTTTTTGTTCCAAAGGTTACGCCAAGCATGCCTATGTCTACCCCTTCATTATTTGTAAATCTTCCTATATTAACGGGAAGACTCTTAATTTCATTATTTCTTAGAACATCAATGAAGACATTTGTATCTGGTATTGAGGATATTTCAGCACCAATTTGGTTAGCATAATTGATTCTAGTATTTTCAATCTTTAAAATTACATCATTTTGCATTAATCCAGCGACATCGGCTGATCCACCAGAAATGACATCACCTATAATGGGCTTCATCATATAATCAACCTCTAATCCAAGGAATTTCAAAGGATTGGATTGAGATTCACTGGTTGGCAGAAAGCTATCAACAACAATCTCCACTTCAACCAACTCATTTATATCTAATCTTTTTAAACTAAAATTTATTGGTCCTGTAAATCCAGCAAATGATAATAATTCCAAATTTAGATCTTTGGGATCTCTAATTACCGTTGAATTCACAGATACAATTTCATCACCTGGAAGGATAAATTGATCTGAAGACCTTAACTCAATAGAGCTATCAATATTTTTTATAACAGCTACTGTTTGAGGATCGGGGGTATTTAAAAATATTATTGAGAAAATAAAAATAGATAAAAGGAAATTTGCCAGTGGGCCTGCAAACATTATGCATGCT
>CABXTT010000032.1 GCA_902515155.1 uncultured SAR86 cluster bacterium
TCTAATAATTCTTGGAGCAATAAGAAAGTGTTGGCATCGAAGAGCTATCTCTCTTCTATAACCAATTTTATCTAACTCAACATCTATTAAATGAAGGCCTCTTTTTCTATTTGAAACATGAAGATGTCTCTGCGCAAGAATATCGTCCACTGAAACTTCATCAATTTTTCCTAATGGATGGTCATCTCTGTGAATTGCAACGAAATCGTCCTCAAAAACTTTGTATGAATTTATCTCTTCAGATGCAGGTATTATAGGATCAACAACAAAATCTAAATTATGAGTAGCAAGTGCATGAACTTGGTCAGATCTGCTATATGCATAGCTTCCCATAGATACAAAAGGAGCATTTTTATCAATCTCATTCATAATGTATGGAAGAACTCTTCCTTCTGAAACATCACCCAAAGAAAGTTTAAAATTTCTATTGGAAAGTTTAGGATCAAAAGTATCTGGTTCATTCACACTTTGTTGCATTAGAGATAAAGCATTTTGAATATCGCTTATAATATTCTCTGTTTTTTGAGTAGGCACCATTCCAGAACCAGTTCTTATAAACAGATCATCATCAAACCTCTCTCTTAGTCTAGATAAGGCATTACTTACAGCTGGTTGAGTAATACCTACTACTTCAGCAGCTTTGGTTAGGCTTCCTTCAGTATATATAGCATTTCTGTTTAGAGGTTTCATTATCTCTGTAATTCTTAATTCGCTGGATAGGCTTGCAGATAAAACTGAATCAAAAATTGATGATGAAATTTTAAATGCGCTACGAAAACCTATCGGCTTAATACCAATTACAGTTGCAATATATATTTGTACTCTAATATTACCCATATCTGGAGTTATTGGTGATATTGCAACCAATATTGTTAAAGCATTTGTAGTTTTTACAATATTTAGTGCTCTATCTAATAGCGTTAAACCAATTTTTGCTGCTTTATCAACCAGTGCTTGGTTAACAGCTTCAATGCAAATGTGGCTTGAAAGAGCTTCAAGATTTTTAGTATGGGTTATTGGTGCAGGAATAATTTTAGATATTTTTGGAATACAAATTGGTCCATTAGTTGCAGGACTTGGTCTTTTCTCTGTAGCAGTAGCACTTGGTGCTCAAGACTTTTTTAAGAATCTTATAGCTGGAATACTAATAATTGGTGAACATAGATTTCAACCAGGTGATCGAATTGAAGTTACTGGAGAACTTCATGGAATAGTAGAAACTATTGGTTTTAGATCTACCGTTATTAGAACCTTTGATACTGCTCCAATGACAATTCCAAATAAAGATCTTTCAGATGTAAAAGTTATAAATCATGGGGAAATGATTAATAGAAGAATAAATTGGAAGATTAATTTAATTTATTCTACTTCTGTTGAACAACTTGAAGCTATAACAGTAAACATTAAAAAGTACATATTAGATAGTGATGATTTTACTTCTGATCCTGAATTAGATCCTGTTGTTCGTGTAGTCGAACTAGGTGCAAGTTCAATAGATATTTTAATTGTTGGTTATGCTGATCCGATGGGTTTTGCAGCATTTAATAAAGTAAAGGAAAATTTAATTTTTAATATAATGAAAATAGTGAAGGATAATAGTTCGGAGTTTGCATATCCTTCTACATCATTATATGTTGAGAGCATGCCAAACTAGTTATTTGGAATTCTGACATGAGCGACCAGTATTTATTATCTTTAACTATTTTATCTTTACTTGGTTTATTTGTTTGGGGCAAGTTCAGATACGATGCCTTAGCTGCTGGGGCATTAATTGTTCTTATAATTCTTGGAGTTATTCCTGCAAATCAAGCCTTTGATGGATTTGCGCATCCAGCTGTTATAACTGTAGCCCTGGTTTTAATTATAAGTCAGGGTCTTAAGAACTCAGGTTTAACAGGCTTAGTGGGTAAAGTTATTGGTGGAAAGACCTTTACTCAATTTCAATTTTTAATTAGTTTACTTTTTATTGCAGCAATACTTTCATCATTTATAAACAATATTGGTGCCTTAGCAATACTTTTACCAATTACATTAAATATTTGTCAAAAAATGGACTGGCATCCATCAAGATTTTTAATGCCTCTTGCCTTCGCCTGTATTTTAGGTGGGATGAATACAACTATTGGGACTCCCCCAAATATTATTATTTCTGAATATAAATCAACTATTTCCAGTGCTGGTTTTAATTTTTTTGATTTTTCATATGTGGGTTTGTCTGTAACTATTCTTAGTATTTTATTTATATCAGTAATAGGAAATAAATTAATTCAATTAAGAGAAAACTCAAATGCAGGGTCCTCGTTAATTGATTTAAAAGGTTATTTATTTGAAGTTTTGGTCAATGATTCAAGCTCTGCAATTGGAATGACCTTGTCAGCATTCAAAAGAGAGGCTGGCGAAGATACTGAGGTATTAGGTATAGTTAGTGAATCAGGTGGAGTAAAAAAAGTAGCTAATAATTTAAGAATTAAGGCTGGCCAAATATTAGTTATTAAAACACCTCCTGATGAAGTATCTTCTATTCTTGATATCTTTGATTTTTCTATTCCTAAGGAGCTGCATTCTTTTGAAGATGAAGATTTAGAGGAAATTGAAGCTATGATAATTCCTGGATCAAGATTGATAGGAAGAAAATATGATTTCTTTTTAAAATTAGCATATGAGGAATTAAATTTATTGGGCTTGTGGAGAAAAGGTGCAAAATATAGAACAAGATTAACAAGGGAAACTTTTAAAGCTGGAGATGTTCTTTTATTAGGTGTCAGAGATCTTGATGAGGAAGATGTTACTAATAAAATTAAACATCTTGGCCTAATGCCTCTAAGACAAAGAGAGCTGCAAACAATTCCGAGTAGAAGTAGGCTTCTTAAAGGATTAATATTCTTTTTCACTTCAATAACACTTGTTGCTTTTAATGTCCTCCCTACTGCTGCAGCTTTCTTGTTATGTGTTCTTGGTTTTGCAAGAATTAGAATTATTGACAGCAATTTTTACAGGGATGTTGATTGGCCAATAATAGTAATGCTTGCCGCAATGATTCCTATAGGAACTGCCTTACAAACAACAGGGTTAAGTGAAGTTATTTCATCAAATATATCTCTTTACGCTGAAAATATGAGTTTATTTTGGCTCCTATTTATAATATTAATAGTTACAATGGCAACCACCGACATTATAAATAATGCAGCTACAGCAGTTATTATGGCTCCAATATCAGCTGGCATAGCAATCGAACTTGGTTATGAAATTGAGCCTTTCTTAATGGTAGTAGCTGTTGGAGCAAGTTGTGCCTTTTTAACTCCTATTGGACATCAATGTAATACTATAATTATGGGCCCAGGGAATTATAAATTTACTGATTATTGGAGATTAGGGCTACCTCTAGATATCTTAATCATTGCAGTATCAATCCCCATGATTTTATTTGTTTGGACATAAAAAATGAAATTTCCGTTAATGCAAGAAGATCAGACTTTAGATGAATATATGAAAAATATTAAAAAAGTTTGTATAAAAATGCATGAAAAAAAACATAATTTAAAAAAATATAATAATAAGAAAACTGTAGCTTTTTCTTCTTTTGAGGATGGGGTTAGATTTTCAGAACAACCTCATTACAAAATTTATTCTTTAGCTGAAGATTATTTTTTTGTTAAAGAGGATCCAAAAACTGTAGCAACAACTGTAGCTCTAATATTTAATGAAATTATAAAAAATAATGGATGATCAATATAAAAGACCTAATAGGTTAACAGGTAAGCCTTATGAACCAGGCTTTGTAGATGAAAATGGAAGAGTCTTTTTTCGCTATCTCAGTAAACAGGGAAATGACGGATATTATTTAGAGGAATGGAAAAAAGACATGAAAGCATATCTTTTAAAAAAAGCCTCTAATAATTAGTCTCTGCTTAAATCTGCCATGGCATCAACGATCTCACCATATTGTTCATAGAACTCTTTAGAACTTCCTTCGGCTTCAGTATTAGGAGTATTAACATTAGTACTTCTTTTTATAATGCCTGTATTGATTAAAAATCTTGAAACGCCTATTGCAGTTTCAACACCCATCCAGCTAACTATGTAGCCTAAAATTCCCCATTTTTGAACAGAGCCATAATCTGAATCATTATACTTGGTGAGCCTAGTGAAAATTAAATCATTTTCACGATCTACAAAAATATATTGACCAAATCTACCACTAGCATTAAATATTTTAGATTCATCATCATATTTAGATACCCACCAATGTAATGAGTAATACCTTTTACTGTTTGTCCACCAACTTGGTGTTTCCCAGACTGTCTGAAATGTTTCATTAACAAAGTCTTCACTTATTAGCTGATTTCCTTCCCAGTTCCCATTTCTTGCAAACAAAAGACCAAATCTTGAATATTCTCTGGCTGACATGTCAATACAACAGTATGTCAAAACATTTCCAGATTCATCTCTCCATAATTTATAGTCAGAATTACCTATATGATTAAGTATTCTCTCTCTAAGCAATGTATCAGCCTTAAGTCCAGTAACTTCAAATAAAATATCACCAAGTAACATAGAGTTAATATTGTTATATTCAAATTTTGTTCCAGCTGGCTTTTCAACTCCAATATCTTTTGAATATTGAAGATGATCTTTTCTAAAAAACATTTTTTCGTGTTGATGCTCAGGATACTCAAGCCCACTAGACATATCCAATAAATCTCTTATTGTTATATCTGATCTATCATCATTAAAATAATCAAGATAATCAGCCACTGGATCGTCTAAGCTATTAATTTCACCCTCTTCTATAGAAATCCCTATAAGAGCAGCGTAAAAACTTTTTGCCATTGACCATGAAGTTCCGTATGAATCTGAATCATAACCATCTGCATATTGTTCACCAATAATCTTTCCATTTTTTATAATTACAACGCTCATGGTTGCGTCATCTTCAAATGACATATCGATTAGCTTTTGAACTCTTGTAGACTCTACATTCTGACTTTCAGGAGATACAACTTCCCAAGTGTCACTTGGATAATAAACTTCTGATGAGTTA
>CABXTT010000033.1 GCA_902515155.1 uncultured SAR86 cluster bacterium
CTGAATATGTTGCAGTTAGTGATGAAGATGCTCTAAAAGCTTTTCATGAAGTCACTGAGTTGGAAGGAATTATGCCAGCGCTTGAGACAGCTCATGCATTCGCATATCTCGAACCCCTTATGAAAGAACTTGATAATGACTCTAATGTAGTTGTTAACGTCTCCGGAAGAGGAGATAAAGATATCAATACTGTCGCTGAAATAGATGGAATAAAGTTTTGAATAGACTGACTTCAAAACTTTCAAATTTAAGAAGTAGTAATCAAAAAGCACTAGTAGCTTACTTGGTTGGAGGAGATCCTGATTTAGATACAACCCTTGATTTGATGCATCTTTTTGTAGACTCAGGAGTAGATGTAATTGAAATAGGGGTGCCATTTACAGATCCAATTGCTGAAGGGCCGACTATTCAGAGAGCTCACGACAGAGCATTAAAAAATGACGTGTCATTAAAAAAGATTTTTCAACTTGTATCTGAATTTAGAAAATCTGATAAAGAAACCCCAATTGTTTTGATGGGCTATCTCAATACCTTTATTTCACATATTGATTTAGTTCAATCGAATCGGGAAGACGGAATAGACTCTATATTAGTTGTAGATATACCTGGGGAATTAAATCTTCACGATTATGGTATCGATAATCCAAATATAAATACAATTTCTCTAATTTCACCCACTACCAAAGATAATCGAATTGAGCTTATTGCAAAAAATAGTACCGGCTTTATCTACTATGTAAATCTTAGAGGAGTGACTGGCTCATCAAATTTAAATTTAGATGAGATTAAAAATAATATCGGTAAAATAAAACAACATTCAAATCTACCAGTCATGGCAGGCTTTGGTATAAAGACCGCTGATGATGCAAAAATATTAGCTGAAAGCTCAGAAGGTATTGTCATTGGCTCTTCAATTGTAGAAATGATTAACGAAGAGTCTAACTCAAAAGAATTTGATAGAATAAGTAATTATCTTAAGGAAATGAAAGCTGCAATATCATGAAAAGGATTTGTGTTCTTAAACAGAATACTCAAACAGAAGCTTTCAAACCTTTAAAAAATATAAGAACTAATGAGTAAAGAAAGAATTATTGGTTTGTTTTTCAGCATTTCATTATTGCTCGTTATATTATTTCTAGTTCTTACCCCGCAGATAGATTATCAACAAGAATTCGTGGTTAAAGAAGCCATACAGAATGAAATCGAAAAACCATTAGAAAATGACACTAATGAAATTAAGGTAATTGAAAAAACAAATAAACCAATATCAAAAAAAATAAATTCAGATATTACAAAAATAGATGCATCTGATTTCGACTTATTTGTTATTAGAGTTCACGTCTTATCTTCTAAAGATAATGCTTCAAAAATGGTAGAAAAACTTAATGAAAGTGGATTACCAGCTTTTGCCGAAATTTTTGGATCTAATAATAATTTATATGCAGTTTATGTTGGCCCTTTTCTAACAGAAGATGATATAAATAGTAATATAGATTTAATTCAGGAAGTATCCGAATCAAAAAATGGGGAAATATCTAGATGGAAGCTTTAGGTCTAAATATTGCTGATTGGTTTATTTTAATTGTCTTAACTGCGTCTGGGCTAATTTCCTTAGCAAGAGGTTTTACTAAAGAATTCCTTTCGTTATTTTTATGGATTGTCGCTTTTGTTGCTGCAGTGAGTCTTGAATCCTTAGCAACCCCATCAATAAATGAATATGTTGGTAACGAAGAGATATCTAAAATTCTTTCATACATTGTTGTGTTTATGATTTGTATCATTCTTGGAGGAATGGTTATTAAGTTTATTAGTAAGTTAATTAAATGGTCTGGAGCTTCTGGATTTGACAGATTTCTTGGAGTTCTATTTGGTCTAGGCAGAGGCTTAATTGTTTTATTTGTTATATTCCTTCTTCTTCCTTCGAGCGTAAAGTCCACAGATTTAATAGACAAGTCAAAAATAACACCATTAATTGAAAAATATGCTCCGCAAATAGAAGCTTATTTAAGAGATTTAATAGATAATAAAGATATTGTCGAAGAAGCCATGGATGTTATCGAGCCAATCAAGGAAAGCTTAACTCCTGATTCCGAAGACTCAAATTCTATTCAAGAGGAATCCTAATGTGTGGAATAGTTGGAATTTCTGCTGAAACAAACGTAGCTGCAGAAATATATGACTCACTCTTAATGCTTCAACATAGAGGTCAGGATGCTGCTGGCATGGTTGTATGCGATCTTGATGGAAAGCTAAAAAGTAGAAAATCTATGGGATATGTTCGAGACGTGTTTCAACAAAATCATATGGAAAAGCTCATAGGAAGTTATGGAATAGGCCACGTGAGGTATCCAACTGCTGGTGGAACAGGAAAAGAGTTTGCACAACCTATGTATGTAAATTCACCCTATGGAATTAGCATTGCCCATAATGGAAATCTCACTAACGCTAAAGAATTAGCAAATCAATTATTTCATGCTGAGATGAGGCACTTAAACACGGATTCAGACTCTGAAGTTTTATTGAATATTTTTGCACATGAGTTAGCAAAGCAGAGAGAAATTTATCCATCTGCAGAACATATTTTTAAAGCAGTCTCGAAAACTCATAGGAGATGTGATGGAGCCTATGCTGTAATTGCATTAATAACTGGACACGGAATTTTAGCTTTTAGAGATACTAACGGAATACGCCCTTTATCAATTGGCATTAGAAAAGGAAATGATAGAGATGAATATATTGTAGCTTCAGAGGATGCTTTATTTTCATCACAAGGCTTCACTAAATTAAGGGATGTAGATCCTGGAGAGGCTGTTTTTATTGATAAAAATGGAAATCTTTTCTTTCAACAATGTGCTGAGGAGCCTATGAAAAGACCATGTATTTTTGAGTATGTATATTTTTCTAGACCAGACTCTAAAATTGATGAAATTTCTGTTTATAAAGCAAGAATGAGAATGGGTTCAAAGTTAGCTGAATCAATTAAATCTATAAGACCAGACCATGACATAGATGTAGTCATTCCCATACCCGACAGCTCAACTACTGCAGCTCTTCAACTTGCTGTTGATCTTAATGTGCCCTATAGAGAAGGATTTGTAAAAAATAGATACATAGGAAGAACATTTATTATGCCTTATCAAGAAGAACGTAAAAAATCAGTTAGAAGAAAGCTAAATATTCTTGATCTAGAGTTTCAAGGTAAAAATGTTTTACTAGTTGATGACTCAATTGTAAGAGGTACCACAAGTAAAAAGATTATTGAAATGGCAAAAGATTCTGGAGCAAAAAAAAGTTTATTTTGCATCAGCCGCTCCAGCAATTAAATATCAAAACTTGTATGGAATTGATATGCCTGCTACCAACGAGCTTATAGCCTCCAATAGGACAGATGAAGAAGTAGCAAATGAGATTGGTGCCGATTGGTTAATATATCAGTCTCTGGATGATTTGATAGATACAGTAAAAGTAGGCAACCCTGAGATTAAAGAATTTGAAACCTCAATTTTCACTGGAGAATATATTACTCCTCTTGGTGAAAACTATCTTAAGGATCTTGAAATCTCAAGACAAGATGAAGTTAAAGCCCAAAGAGAAAAAGCTAAAGCTTAAGTAGGATTTACAATATTAATAGTTGGAATATCTGCTGAGTTGGCGCTTGCTACATATGTTGGTATTTCATCAAAATTCAGATATTTATATATTTCATTTGAAAAAGGATTTATCTCATTCATATACTTCAAATATTCTTCTGGAGTTGGCAGTTTTCCAATGATAGATGCAATTGCAGAGAGTTCTGCAGAGGCCAAATATACGTTAGCTCCATCACCTAATCTATTCGGAAAGTTTCTAGTTGATGTAGATACAACAGTTGCTCCAGCTAAAACCCTAGCCTGATTTCCCATACATAAAGAACATCCTGGTAATTCGGTTCTTGCACCTGATGTCACAAAAGTTTCAAAGATACCTTCTTCTTTTAATTGTTTTTCATCCATCTTAGTTGGAGGAGAGATCCAAAGTTTTGCTTTAGTACCGTCATACTTTTTTAATAAATGACTTGCTGCTCTAAAGTGACCAATATTCGTCATACATGATCCAATAAATACTTCATCTATTTTTTCACCGCATACTTCTGATAAAGGTTTTATATCGTCAGGATCATTAGGGCATGCCAATAAAGGTTCAGTAATTTCATTAAGATCAATTTCTATAATTTCTGCATACTCTGCATCTGAATCAGGCTCTAGTAATTCTGGATTTTTGATCCATTCTTCCATAGCTTGAGCTCTTCTTTCTATAGTTTTGGTATCACCGTAGCCACTAGATATCATCCATCTGAGCATAATGATATTAGATTCAAGATATTCGATAATAGGTTCTTTGTTTAGGCGAACAGTACACCCAGATGCTGATCGTTCAGCAGATGCATCCGAAAGCTCAAACGCCTGTTCAACTTTTAAATCAGGAAGACCTTCAATCTCAAGACATTTGCCAGAGAAAATATTTTTCTTACCTTCTTTAGCAACTGTTAGTAATCCTTTTTGAATAGCTGCATAAGGAATAGCATTTACCAAGTCTCTTAAAGTAATTCCTGGTTGCATCTCACCTTTAAATCTAACAAGCACTGATTCAGGCATATCCAAAGGCATAACACCAAGCGTTGCAGCAAAAGCAACTAAACCAGAGCCGGCAGGAAAGCTTATTCCCATAGGAAATCTAGTATGACTATCTCCACCAGTCCCAACAGTGTCTGGTATTAGCATTCTATTGAGCCAAGAATGAATAATTCCATCTCCAG
>CABXTT010000034.1 GCA_902515155.1 uncultured SAR86 cluster bacterium
CTGAGGCAAGGGTTAATATAAAGGCAAAAACATCTGGGGAAGTTGTTAAAATTGGAGCAAAACAAGGAGAGTTTGTTAATAAGGACTTTGTTTTATGTAGTCTTGGTGTTGTTGAATTAAATAGAACTGAAGTCAAGGCACCTTTCTCTGGATATCTTGAGCAAATAGTAAAGCCAGGAAACTTTCTTGAAAGAGGCCAGGTTTGTGCAACAATTATTCAACTTGACCCTATTACATTTATTGCAGAGATTCCAGAACTTAGTATCAATAAGGTCGAGTCAGGACAAGACGTCATGCTTAATTTAATAACTGGTGAAAGAGTTAATGGCAAACTAACTTTCGTTTCTAAGAGTGCCTCAGTATCAACTCGAACTTTTAAAATAGAATCTCAAGTTGCTAATAAGGATGGAAATATTAGAGACGGTGTTACAGCAGACATGGTAATCAAAATTGAAAAAGTATTAGCTCATCAAATTTCTCCTTCGATACTTCTTTTAAATGATGATGGAAAGTTAGGCATAAGATCAGTAAATAATAATATCGTGCGTTTTCATGAAATCGAAATTCTTGAAGATTCAGAAGCTGGTTTATGGGTTACAGGAATTCCAGAATCACTAAATATTATTTCTCAGGGCCAGGGTTTTGTTGAAGATGGTCAAGAGGTTATAACTAACAATCTATGACAAAAATTATAGATTTTGCTTTATCAAAAGCAAAAACAACAATAATGATTGCGCTTATGGTAATTGTTGCTGGTTCATATGCCCGTCAAGAAATACCAGTAGCAGCAGCACCTAATGTTCAATTACCTTTCATTTCAGTCTCAGTATTTCTTGATGGAGCCTCGCCAAGTGATACGTCAAGATTAATAGCAAGGCCTTTAGAAAATAGACTTAAAACAATCACTGGTGTTAAGAATATAAGGTCAACAAGCTCTTTAAGCTTCGCAAGAATATTCCTTGAGTTTGAAGTTGGTTTTGATATGGATCAAGCACTTGTTGATATCAAACAGGGGGTTGAAGAAACCAAATATGAGCTACCTTTAGAGGCTGAAGACCCTCAAATATCAGAATATAGTGAAGCTAGTTTTCCAATAATGAATATAAGCATTGTTGGCAGTAGCTCAATTCGGCAAAAAGTCTTTTATGCAAAAGAGCTGAAAGATCAAGTAGAAGCCATAGAAGAAATTTTACAGGCCAACTTAGCTGGAGCACCAGATGAGGTTCTTGAGGGTGTTATAAATAAATCTAAGATGGAATCATACGGAGTAACTTTGTCTGATATTTATTACTCTGTTGCAAATAATAATTTAATTATTCCTGGAGGCACTCAAGATACCGGCAAAGGAAGTTTTAATATAGAGGTGCCAAGCATTATTGAAACTGCTCAAGATGTATATTCGATTCCTATTAAAGTTACCAAAGATGCCATTGTCACTTTAGGAGACATTGCTACTGTTAAAAGAACTTTTAAAGATTTTACATCTTATGCAAGAGTTAATGGTGAGGATGCTGTTACTTTAGAATTAACTCTAAGAGAAAGTGCTAATGCTATAGATGCCTCAAATGCAATAAGAGCAAAATTAGTTGAATTTAAAAAAGATCTACCTGAAAACTTACGAATTGTTATTACTGATGATGATACTATTTGGGCAAGTGAAATGGTTACCGAGCTCAATGGAAATATAATTGCTGCGGTTATTTTAATTATGGTTCTTGTAATAGCGAGTATGGGAATAAGAGTTTCAATGCTGGTTGGCTTATCTATACCTTTCTGTTTTCTTATGACTTATTTAATTTTGTATATGCTTGATATGGAAGTTAATTTTTTAGTCATGATGGGATTGCTTTTAGGTATGGGTATGTTGATTGATGGAGCTATTGTAATTACAGAGTATGCAGATAAAAAAATTGCAGAAGGATTATCGCGAATAGAGGGATACACACTAGCCGCAAAAAGAATGTTTTATCCCATTTTGGCCTCTACCGGAACTACGATGGCTGCTTTTATTCCTATAATTTTTTGGCCGGGTTTCACTGGACAGTTTATGAGATACCTACCTATAACTGTTTTTTTTGTGCTTTTGTCCTCCCTTTTTTATTCACTAGTGGTGATTCCAGTTTTGGGTTCTTACTTTGGTCAAAGAGAATCGTCTTTAAATAAAGATGAAAATAGAGAATCTGTATTTAAAAGATTAACTGAGTCCTATGGCAAAAGAATAGAAAATTTTGTTAAAAATCCTATTGAAACTATTATTGCAGTTGTTTCTATTTTATTTTTAATAATACTTAGCTATTCCTATTTTGGAAAAGGTACAGTTTATTTTGCAATAGTTGATCCTGTAAAAGCTGATATTTCTATTAAAGCAAGAGGAAACTATTCTGCACTTGAGACAAAAGAAATAATTGAGAATATTGAAAAGAAATTTTTAGAAACCGAAGGTGTTGGAAGTGTTTATCTAAGAGCAGGCACAGAATGGTGGAACTCAGGAGCAGATAAAATTGGTGGAGGATACGTAGAGGTTGCTCTTCCATCTGAAAGAACAATATCTGGGTTAGAAGTAATGTCATTATTGTCAAATTCTACTGATGATCTTCCAGGTATATTTGTTGATGTACAGGCTGATCTTGGTGGACCATCATTCGATGTTCCGATTGAGTTGTCGGTATATGGAGACACTGAAGAGAGTGTTAATGATGCTATAGATATTGTTGAAAGTTATATACGAAATCAAATGGATGGATTAACAAATATCTCATCATCAAAATCGTATCCATCTGTAGAATGGAGTGTTGAAGTTGATAAACAAAAGGCTGCTCAACTTGGCGTAAGCGTTGGAGATGTTGGAGCTCTTGTACAAATGCTTACCAATGGTTTTAAAGTTGGTGAATATAGACCTGATGATGCTAAAGATGAAGTTGAGATCAGAGCAAGGTTTCCTGAGTCTGATAGAACTATAACAGGCATTAATGATCTTAACGTAACGACTCTAAAAGGCTTGGTCCCAGTAAGTTCGTTCATTAAAGTTATTCCGAAAGAAAATAGACTTACTGTTAATAGAAAAAATGGGAAATATTTCCAGGAAGTTGGTGCAGCTACAATAGATGAATCAAAGGTTTCAGAGAAAGTGCAAGAGCTTGAAGATTGGATAAAAACAGCAGATTTAGGAAAAAATATTTCCTATGGCTTTACTGGAATGGCTGAAGAAACTGAGGATGTAAATAAATTTATGGTAAGTGCTGGAATAACTGCAATTTTTATAATGTTAATAATGCTTTTAACCCAATTTAATAGTTTCTATCAATCATTTATTATATTGTCATCGGTTACTATCTCATTTGTTGGAGTTCTTTTGGGCCTTCTCATAACTGGTAAACCTTTTAGTACAACTATGACTGGTTTATCTATAGTCACCCTAGCTGGAATAGTTGTTAACAACAATATTGTTTTAATAGATACCTTTAATAAATTAAAAGAGGAGTCTCCTCACTTTGAAAAATCGATACACGTAATAAATGCATGCAAACAAAGACTCAGGCCTATTTTGTTAACATCTTTAACTACTATTTTTGGTTTACTGCCCTTGGCTATGGGAATAAGTTTAGATATTGTTTCAAGAGATATATTAGTTGGGAGCAGAATTGTTGATTGGTGGTCTAACTTGGCAGTCTCAATAGTTTTTGGATTAGGTTTTAGTACATTTATCACCTTAATTTTAACTCCTGCAGTACTCGCTTTACCTTATGCATTAAGAAAAGATTTTGACAAATTTTATAAAACAACTAATTAATAAATTACAATAAACCATGGCCAATTCAAATAAAAAAATTGATTTCGAGTCTTCATTAAAAGAACTTGAATTAATTGTTGCGAAACTTGAAGATGAAAACATTAACTTAGAAGATTCAGTTAAGTCATTTGAAGCTGGAATAAATCTAGTTAAAGAATGTCAAAAACAACTTGAAGATGCAGAGCTCAAGGTTAAAGAGTTGCTTGATGATGGGTCTGCGCAAGAGTTAGATAATACCTAATTTAAAATGTCTGAGGAGTTCTTATTTCAAGTTAAAGAACTTGTAAAAAATAAAATCAGTGTATCTATTAAGGATACGAATATTATTGAAAAATCTATGAGATATTCTGCTCTCAGTGATAGCAAGATGATAAGAGCAGGATTAATATTTGCATCCTCGGAAATTAATAAGAACCTATCTCAAGAAAGTGTTGTTTCGTTAGCAGCTGCAGTAGAATTAATGCATACCTATTCGCTTATTCATGATGATCTTCCATGTATGGATGATGACAGTTTAAGACGGGGTC
>CABXTT010000035.1 GCA_902515155.1 uncultured SAR86 cluster bacterium
GTTTTTAGATGCTAATCTTAAATTAAAATCACAAGATTATTATTCTATTGGATCATTATCACCCTCCAATGATAATGGTTTAATTGGTTATACAGAAGATAACAATGGCAGAAGAGAATATACAATAAAAATCCTTAATCCTGTCTCTATGAAGGAATTAAATGATGTTATAGAGAGAACAACAGGAAAATTTATTTGGTCTTATGATAATGATCACATTATATATCTTAAAAAAGACCCAATTACTCTTATTGCTGATTCTGTTTATCTTCATAAGATTGGATCACCCTCCTCTAGTGATATCCTTCTTTACAAAGAAAATGATAATGAGTTCAATTTATCACTCTCATTATCTAGAACAAAAAAATATATATACATAAACATAGAATCAACTAACTCAAATGAAATTAGACTGATTGATACGCATAATCCTATAAATAAACCTTTAGTTTTTATAAGTAGAATGGAAAATCATTTGTATTACCTTGAGCACATTGAAGAAGAAAATTTTTTTGTTAGAACAAACCTTGATGCCCCGAATTTTAAGGTAACTAAAATTAAGTCTCTTAATAATATTGATTTAGCAAATTTTGATACTGTTATAAGTCACAGTAATTCTACTTTTATTAATGACATTCTTTTTATAAAGGATAATTTGGTTTTAGAAATTAGAGAAAATGGGTTGCCTGAGATTCGTATCTATAATCTAAAATCAAATAAGGAAATTAATATTGAATTTGACGATAATGCTTATGATGTTTCATTGGCCTATAACAATGAATTAGATGGAAATTCATTTAATTACTATTATTCAAGCCTAACTACCCCACCTAGAGTACTTAGTTATGATCTAGAGACATCAATAACACAAGAGTTATGGTCCAAGGACATTGTCTCATTTAATAGAAATGATTATGTAGATGATAGATTTTTTATTGAATCAAGAGATGGAACTCAAATACCTATCATTACAATTGCACATAAAAGCACAAACCTTAAAGCGGCACCTATACTTTTTTATGGTTATGGTTCATATGGAATAAACATTGATGCCTCATTTAGATCATCACTTATACCTCTTCTTGATAGAGGATTTATTTTTTCTATCATAAATATTAGAGGTGGTGGTGAAATGGGTAAGTATTGGTATGAAGAAGGACGAATGTTGAATAAACTAAATACTTTCTATGACTTTAATGATGGTGTGAGAGCAGTATTAAGTAAAGATATTGGTGATTCAAATAACGTTTTTGCTCGGGGAGGTAGTGCTGGAGGTCTTTTAATGGGCGGCATTATTAATATGGAGCCTGAATTGTACACAGGAATATTAAATGGAGTTCCATTTGTGGATGTCTTAACAACAATGTCTGATCCGTCTATTCCACTTACAACATTCGAATATGATGAATGGGGTAATCCAGAAAATAAAGATGAATATTTTTATATGAAACAATATTCACCTTATGACAATATCTCGAAACAGAATTACCCCGCTGTATTTATTACTTCAAGCCTTTACGACTCACAAGTCCAATATTTTGAACCAGCAAAATACACTGCTAAATTAAGAGAGTTCAATCAATCAAATAACCCAATTTTAATGAAAATGAATTTGATCGGAGGTCATGGAGGCATGAGTGGAAAGATTAATCAATTTGAAGAAATTGCAGAAGAGTATAGTTTTATAATTAATCTTTTAGATGCAACTAATTAAATATCCCAAATTTAAAGATTAATAACAATCAAGGAAGGTCCTGACTCTTTAACAGAATGTAAAAAAACTTTAGTGAATTCTTCAACTGAAGATGGCGCAAAACTTGGCACACCCATAGATTTTGATAATTGAATCCAATCGATAGTTGGATCTTCAAGAGAAAGCATTGATTCAGCTCTTTCGCCTGTTTTAACAGCTCCTACTCTATCAAGTTCAATTTTTAATATTTCATATGAGTTATTAGCAAAAATAATATTTGTTATATTTAAGCTCTCTCTTGCCTGAGTCCATAGAGCTTGAATGGTATACATTGCTCCCCCATCACCGTGAAGAGTTATAACAGGGCGATCTGGCTTTGCTATAGCAGCACCAACTGCCAATGGCAGCCCTTGGCCAATAGAGCCCCCAGTTAATGCAAGCCAATCATGAGGCTTTGCCATAAGTGTGTGTGGTGTCACAAAAAGACTTGAAGTTGCAGCTTCATCAGAAACAATTGCATTTTCGGGCATTAGACCGCTTATAAGGGGGCCAATAGATATTGAATCTAATTTTCCAGTTTTTGGGATTTCAATAATGCCATTTTGAATTAAGTTTTTATTGATTGTAGAGTTCCCACATTCATCTGATAAAGCTTGCAATGCTAAAAAGCCATCTTGCTCAGGAGAGCATAGATTAAGAATTGTTGTTTCATCTGGAAGTAAATAACTTTTTTTATTTGGATATGCAAAAAATGAAACAGGTGGATTAGATCCAATAAATATTGCACCACTAGTATTTTTTAAAAACTCTTCAGCTACTTCAGAAAAATAGGGAACTTGTTCGACCATTGGCAATCCTGCTCCCCTTCTTATTCTTGAAACGAAAGTATCAGTTACAATACGACACCCAGTTGCAGAAGATATAATCCCAGCTAATTTAATACATTCCTCTGTAAGAAACTTACCTCCAATAAATAAAATTGAGTTTTCTTTTTTAAGAATATCAATAGATTTAGGAACCAATGAACCGTCAATTTTTGCAGGCTCTATTTTTTTTAATGGAGAAGGTATATTTCCTTTAAAGTCACTCCAGGCACAATCAGCAGGAACAATCAAAGTTGTAATTTGACCTGGCTCTTGATTAGCTGTGTGCCAAGCCTCATTACCTAAATCACATATGTCCTCAACAGTTTTAGATCTTCCTACCCAGTCAGATGATGATTTAGCCAAAGTATCCAAATCAGAAGTCAAAGGAGCATTATATTTAAGATGATAAGTTGCATGGTCACCAACTATATTAATCATAGGTGAATAAGCTTTTTTAGCATTATGAATATTGGCAAAGGCATTACCTAATCCTGGCCCTAAGTGTAAAAGATTAATTGCTGATTTGCCTGACATTCTTGCATATCCATCTGCAGCACCGCTTACAACACCCTCGAAAAGACCTAAAATAGGTTTGATTTCAGGATGACTGTCAATTGCTGCAACAAGATGCATTTCAGAGGTCCCGGGATTAGCAAAAACAACTTCAGCACCGTTTGATATAAAAGTCTTAATTAAAGCATCAGATGCATTCATTAAATAAATAGTAATTAATTATATATTGACTATCCTAACCACGTGACTAAACTAAATCAATACACTTTAAAAATATGTTTTTTAGAATTTTATGGATTTAGGTATTAAAGGCAAAAAAGCTATTATTTGTGCTTCAAGTAGAGGACTCGGTAAGGGCATTGCTGAACAGCTTGCCAAAGAAGGTGTAGAAATTGTTATAAATGGGACAAATAAGGAAAATCTGGAAAAAACTGTATCTGAATTTATTAAAAAGAACTATAAAGTTAAATCAGTATTAGGTGAAATGGAAAATTCTTCAACACGAGAAGAATTGCTAAATATTTGTCCTAATCCAGATATTCTAATAAATAATAGTGGCGGCCCTCCTCCAGGAAAATTTTTTGAATGGACTGAAGAAGATTTTCTAGGCGCAATTAAGTCTAATTTCACTCAGTCAGCACTGCTTATGCAATCTGTGATACCAGGAATGCAAAAAAATAAATTTGGGCGAATAATTAACATGACCTCTGCAATGGTAAAAAATCCACATTTAATGATGGGTTTATCTACATCAGCTAGAACTGGTTTACATGGCTTATCAAAGGCGCTTTCAAAAGAATTTGCTAAAGACAATATTACAATAAATTGTATTTTGCCAGAAAGAATAGCAACAGATAGACAAGTT
>CABXTT010000036.1 GCA_902515155.1 uncultured SAR86 cluster bacterium
ATCTTTAAGATAATTTAATACTGTCTCATCTGTTCTTGTGTCATCTCTTAACCAATAATAATTATCAACTCTTTCATCGCCATGTTGACTTAGTTTATAAGGGTCTTTATTTGGACTAGGAATTTGATTATCTTTCATATTACAAGAGGTTATAAGAATTAATACTAGGAAAATATGTTTAAACATTAATCACATTTTAACTCAGTTAAAGAGTAGTAGGAGACCTATATATAAACAATTGATATATAGTACTTCGCATAATATATATTATGTTCAATAATTTATACTGAGAACCAAGTATGTTTACCAAACTGGTTTGATTTAACCTTTTGTCCTGTATCTATATGAAACTTAAAGCCTTTAACAACATGGTTTATATAGGACTGAATCATATGTTTTATATATAAATTCCACATAAGCCACTTAATAACTGGATTTTTATATTGAATGTCAGGATTGATCTTTATTCTTAATGATGATTTGTAATTATCTCCAGTTATAACCCAGTTGACTGTTGATTGCCTTCTAGAACCCCCAATACTTAAATCATATCCATTTTCAGTCCAGTTATAGAACTTTCTTGTATATTTCACGCCGTTAAGATAGATCAACTCATCAATTGATTCATTTCCTGGCCATGTAATAGCATTATTTGATTTACAAAAAGGATGAAAATCCTCTAAACAACCAGGTTTCTTTATTGCTTCTTCAATGATTTTTTTTGGTTTATTAAAATTAGCTTGGGCTTCAACAAAATACATATATTTATAATAATTGCTATTTTTAAAAATCATATAGTTTTTTCTAATAAATTTAACTATATAATCAAAAAATGAAAAATCTATCTTTTGTTTTTGTATTAATATTGTCTATTAACATAACAGCAACAGACGTTGGTGTTCCTGGACCAAGAGACTGCTTTTGGTCATTGGGTCCACATAGCGGTGATCCATATATAAATTTAGCATACCCAGATTCTAATGTTTACTACTGGGCATCTATATTTACTATGCCAGAAGGGTCAGAACTTTATATTGATGGCGAATATCCATATTCAAGGTATATGTCAATTATTAGTTATAACGCTCGTGGTAAGCCATTAGAGTCTTTAGCAGATTATCTTATTAAGCCATTAGGAGCATCGATCAATCCATTTATTGATGGCAATAAACGTTTAAATAACAAGAGAGATTACAATATACAAATTTTAGATAAAGAACCAGTAACAAACAGAGAAACGGGTAAAATTTCAGCAATATCCTCGAATAACATACTAAATGCCCCATCTTATGGACCAAAGCAACAATTAATAATTTATAGAGTTTATTTACCTGATAATAATACCGGACCTCTTGGTGGTGTCGATCTTCCAAAGCCAACAGTTTTATTAAATGGGAAGTCGTATACCGGTGAGGATGCGTGTGGTGTTTTGAATTCAAATCAAAAATTAGCAATAACCATAGATGCTGCAGGACTTCCTGCTATGCAATATAGGAAACTAGCATCTCAACCAAATAAACCAAGAACTTGGCCAGCCCAAAATCCACCAAAATGGTATATACAAATGGATAGGCAAAGTTTAATAGGTATATATACCGGAGAATTTAATAAAAATGCATCTAGAAGTACTGGTGGCTTTTTTCCAAATTTAGATAATCATTATTTAAGAACTATTATTAATAGAAAGTATGGGCATGTTTTAATGATTAGAGGCAAGGCCCCTCTTACACCAAATACATTCAATTCGAATAATAAATTTATAAATAATGATCTTAGGTACTGGTCCCTATGTTCAAATCAAAGTTTTGGAAACACGCGAGTAAATGATTGCTTATTTGATGAAGAAGTTCCTGTTGATGAAGATGGTTATTTCACCATTTTTATCAGCAAACTTAAAGATAAGCCAAGAAATGCAATAAAAGAATGTGGTTATGCCTGGCTGCCTATTGCTGAAGATGGTGATGGAGTTTTTGATGAGGATGTTGCTATCATTCAATTTAGGCATATGTTGGCTGATAATGGCTTTAATAATTCAATTCAAAGTATAGAAAATCAAGCTGATATAAAGAAGGTAATGAAAGATTATTACCCTAAGAGCAGGTATTTTATGAAAAATCAGGTTGAAAGTTTCTTCCCTTGTTTATAGGCGTTAGCAAAAAGAATATTACTATCTTTTCAAAAAAGATGGCTTATTACGATGAAGGTAAAGGTGATCCGATTGTATTTCTTCATGGTAATCCAAGCTCTTCATACCTATGGAGAAATATAGCTCCAAATTTTTTTCAATCCAATAGAGTCATTGTTCCAGATTTAATTGGCATGGGTGATTCTGAAAAATTAGATGGAATTGATAATAAGAATTATAATTTTAATGGGCATTATAAATTTTTATGTGAGTTCCTTTTGTCCATATCTATTAAAAAAAATATACATCTTGTAATTCATGACTGGGGTTGTGGATTAGGACTTAAGTACGCAAGATTAAATTCCAATACAATTAAATCTATAACTTTTATGGAAGGTGTAGCAGTTCCACTCACCTGGGAAGAATGGCCCATTTCTGGAACAAAAATTTTTAAATTATTTAGGTCAGAAGCAGGCGAAGAACTAATATTAAATAAAAATTTTTTTGTTGAAAGAATACTATTAAATGATCCATTAAAACCAATGTCTGAAGAAACAAAAGCAGAATATATGAGGCCTTTTATTGAAAAGGGTGAAGATAGGCGCCCTACTCTTACATTCCCAAGGAATATACCACTTGATAAAGAACCAATTGATACATATAAAGAAATAAAACTAAATGAATTTCATTCGTCATCTAAAATACCAAAATTATTTATAAATGCAGATCCTGGATTTTTATTAGTTGGAAGCCAAAGAGATAAGGTGAGACGTTGGAATAATCTTACTGAAGTTACTGTCAAAGGTAATCATTTTATTCAAGAAGATTCACCAGAAGAAATTACGTTTCAAATTAAAGAGTTTATAAAAGTTTTAAAAGTCTAATTAATTTAAATAGCTTTATGACCTACCTTTAAACCCACGGCTTCAATAGCTGCAATTGCACATATATCATCCTCATCTGACCTATCACCGGAGACTCCTATAGCGCCAATATTTTTTCCATCTTTTTGAATCAATAATCCACCTGGTGTAGGTATCAATTTACCATTAGCTATGATTTGCATACCCCTAAAGGCATTGCTTAGTCTTGGTTGTTCTTCTATAACATCTCTTAAGAGAGTTGTTGACATGCCGGCCTGAATGCATGACCAAGCTTTAGCAAATGCTATATCAGCTCTAATAGAAGCTGAGCCATTTTCAGCTAAAGTAGTCCTAATAACCCCTGCTACATCAACTACAGTCACAGTAATGGGCATAAATTCTTCTTCTCTAGCTTTTTTTATACATTCTTGACATATTTTTAATGAATCTTCTAAACTAATTTCTCCAGGATTTGTAATCATAAAATCTCCCCTATGACGATAAAATTAGAAATGTAGCAAACGAAGTAACAATGGTCATTGCAACTATCCCAGCTATATTTCTATCAACAATAATAATTTTACCAAAAATTTTATGTATTTCT
>CABXTT010000037.1 GCA_902515155.1 uncultured SAR86 cluster bacterium
GTTAATTTCGTCTTTGAGGGAGCTTTATTGATGAAATAGTCGACGGGTATTAGTCCGACTAACCACTTTATACTTAATAAACTGAATATAAAAATAAATATCGAGACAGAGCCAAACCATACTATTAGATTCTTGTATGAGCTAAATAGCTCCAAAAGAGAATTTATAATAGAAATTTCCAAAATTACTTACCTTTTTCTTAAATAATGATTTAGTATAACAAGGACTAATAATTAATTATTTAGTTATAAAAAACCTTTACTACTAATTTAAATTGCCTTATAAAAATCTCAATGATATTTGTGTTCAAACACTAAGTGACAACAAAGCTGAGGACATCCTATCACTCGATATAAAGGGAATCTCTTCTTTTGCTGACAATATAATAATTGCCACAGCCAATTCTAATAGGCATGCAAAGTCTTTATCTGAAAAGCTTATAGAATCTATAAAGAATAATAAAATGAGTGTTTTGGGCGTCGAAGGAAAAATTGAATCTGGTTGGGTTTTAGTCGACTGTGGAGATGTTGTAATCAATATTATGAAAAATGATGTAAGAGATTTCTACGATTTGGAAGGGTTATGGGGTGAAAATACACTCCTTAATTCTTCAAATTAAATGCTCTTAAACATTTTAAGTGTTGGTAATAAATTATCAGAATGGGAGTCTGCAGGAATCAGTTATTATTTAAAACAATTACCAAAAACAGTTGATATTAATTTTATTAATATCAAAGGTCAGCAACATCCTAAAAAATCAAAAAATGAGATACTTAAATCAGAATCAGAAATGATAGTTTCTAAGACTCCAACTGAAAACTTTATAATTTCTTGGAATTCGAATGGGGAAAAATTAAATAGCATTGAGTTAAGCCAATTCTTTGAATGGGCTATGACAAATAATATAAAAATTTGTTTTATTATTGGAGGATCTTTTGGACTATCTAGAGAAATTATTGAAAAGTCTGACCGTGTAATTTCTGCATCTAGCCTCACTTTTCCTCATAGATTATTTAGAATTATTTTGATTGAACAAATATATCGAGCCTTTTCTATAATAAAAAAATTGCCGTACCATAAATGATTGATTTAGAAGAAAGAATACTAGAGAAAAAAAGTTTTTTTAATAGATTAGTTTTCATCTATTTATTATTTGGTATTCTTTTTTCAATACTTTTGTACAAAACTTATTCGCTTCAAGTATCAAGCTTTTCAGATTATGAAATTGCATCACTTAAAAATAGAACAAGAGAGGTTCTCGTTCAGCCAACCAGAGGAGTCATATATGATAGAAAGGGAAATATCCTAGTTAACAATGTTCCTTCATATGACTTAATAATAAAGCCTTGGAAGATAGAGAATTTAGATAATTTTATTGAAAAGATATCGGAAATAATCTCTTTGGATAAAAAAGAAATAGATTATATAGACGAAAATTTTAATAAAAAAGCTTTATATAACAGAGAGCTCACTATAAAAAGAAATTTAACAACTGATGAGATTGCAAGGTTTGAAGTAAGAAATTTCAGATATCCAAATGCATTTATTGACGTTAGATATAGCAGGCAAAATAAATATCCCTATCTTTTTTCCCATGCTATAGGTTACGTAGGTGGTGTTAGCAATGAGCAACTGAATGAAATACTGATCAATCAAGAAAAGGAACAAAAAGAAACCTTATTTAAATATTCAGGTGGGTTTTTGATTGGAAAAACAGGCCTTGAAAATATTTATGACAAATCTTTAAGAGGAAAATTTGGGAAAAAATCATATGAAGTAGATGCTAGTGGAAGATTCCTAGAAGAGATTGAATTTATTAAGCCAAAGAATGGTATCAACCTGTTTACTTCATTAGATCTAGCGGCTCAAAAAGAAGCATATAATCAAATGGATAATAGAAGGGGCGCAGTTGTTGCTTTGGAATTAGAATCAGGTTCTATTGTCACTTACTTAAGTACTCCAAGTTTTTCAGTTAACAGCATTGCAAATGGGATGTCTACAAGTGAATTTAATTCCTTATTAGAAGATGAAAATAAACCTTTTTTTGATAGAGCTGCTCAAGGGAGATATTCGCCAGCATCAACAATCAAACCAGCCATAGCTCTTTATGGCATTAAGGAACAATTAATAGATTGGGAATTCTCGATTGATGACCCTGGTTATTTTATTCTTCCTGAAGATCAAAGAGTTTATAGAGGATGGAAAGAGGGTGGCCATGGAACAATCAATCTGAGTCAAGCAATTATCCAAAGCTCTAACACTTATTTCTTTTCGCTTGCTTACAAATCAGATATTAATAAATTGACCAACCACTTATCGGACTATGGTTTTGGAAGAAATATATGCTCTGATTGTTTTAATCCTGATATTGGACTGTTACCTTCACCAGAATGGAAAATGAATAATTTAAATTTTGGATGGTTTAAAGGGGATACGGTAAATCTTGGAGTTGGACAAGGTTATATGAGCGCAACTCCAATTCAGTTGGCATATTACTCTGCTTTCTTAGCCAATAAAGGAATTATGAATAAGTTATCTTTTATACAGCATGAAAATAAAAAAGTTGATGTATCTAATTCAGCTTCAAAGATACAAAAAACTGACTGGGATAAAATTCATAAAAGCATGATTGGCGTAATTGAAGATCCAAGAGGTACTGCAAAAAGACTAAAATCACTCAAATCATATGTTGTTGCGGCTAAGTCAGGCACCGTAGAGTTGGTAAGCACGGAAACTAAGGAAGATTATAAAATTATCAGAGAAAATAAGGGCAACAGAGATCATGCAATCATTATAGCTTTTGGTCCAATGCCAAATCCAAAATATGCAGTAAGTGTAGTAATTGAAAATGGCGAAAGTGGTGGTTCAGTAGCCGGTCCTGTAGCAATAGCAGTCTTGAATAAACTAATAACAGAATGAAAAAAAAATTAACTTTTAAAAGATTTAGTATTTATTTTGATCAGTATCTTTTTATATCCATAACTCTTTTATCTGTCATGGGTTTATTTTTTTTATACAGCGCATCACAAGGCGATTCATCAACAATTATTAAACAGTCAATCTTTGTTGTCTTTGGTCTTGCTCTCATGTTTGCAATGAGTCAGCCAGACCCAGACTTTTATAATACCTTTTCAGGCATATTCCTGATTGTCTCTTTGTTATTAATTTTTGCTACTATAATTTTTGGCAAAGAAATAAATGGAGCACAAAGGTGGCTAAATTTAGGATTTTTTACTCTGCAGTCTTCAGAAATAATAAAAATTTCTCTCCCAATTTTTATATCTTCTTATTTATGTAACAAATCGCTACCAATTAGTCCAAAACATACTTTCATAACATTAATCTTAATAGGGTTTATATTTATATTAATAGCAAGACAACCAGATCTGGGAACGAGTCTAGTAGTTTTCATGGCAGGGATATATATTCTATTTTTAGCAGGATTAGGTTGGAGATTTATAAGCATATCTTTTGGAATATTTGTACTTTCACTTCCTTTTCTATGGAATAATTTCTTAGAACCTTTTCAAAGACAAAGA
>CABXTT010000038.1 GCA_902515155.1 uncultured SAR86 cluster bacterium
AGCATAAAGAAATGTATCTCAAGCCATTGCTTAATGGTGACATTCGTTCGGCATTTGCGATGACTGAGCCAGGTGTTGCTTCATCAGATGCAACTAATATTGCTTCATCAGCAGTCCTTGATGGGGACGAATACGTTATAAATGGAGAAAAATGGTGGACCTCAGGAGCGGGAGATCCTAGATGTGAGGTTCTTATTTTCATGTGTGTTACAAACCCTGATAACCATAGACACCAACGTCAATCTCAAATTTTAGTGCCCATGAATTCTGAAGGTATAGAAATACAAAAAATGATGCATGTCTTTGGATATGATGATGCTCCTCATGGCCATGCACACATTAAGTTTACAAACGTAAGAGTTCCAAAAGAAAATTTGTTATTAGGTGAGGGTAGAGGTTTTGAAATTGCACAGGGCAGATTAGGTCCAGGAAGAATACATCATTGCATGAGAGCTATTGGACTAGCAGAAAGAGCCCTAGAAATGATGTGTAAGCATGGTATGGAAAAAATTGCCTTTGGCAAACCTCTTGTACAGCTTGGTGGAAATATGGATATTATTGCTAATTCTAGAATAGAAATAGACCAAGCTAGGCTTTTAACACTTAAAGCAGCTCATATGATGGATACGGTTGGCAATAAAGTTGCCGCAAGTGAAATTGCTCAAATTAAAGTAGTTGCTCCGAACGTTTGTTGTGATGTCTTAGATAGAGCTATTCAAATGCATGGTGGAGCAGGGGTGTCACAAGTATATCCACTTGCAGCAATGTATGCGCATATGAGAACTCTTAGACTAGCTGACGGCCCAGATGAAGTGCATAGAAGAGCTGTTGCTAGACAAGAGCTTGGTAAGTACGTATCACCATAAGTTGTCTGAAAAAAACTTAATATTTTACGACACAGAAACAACTGGAATCCTGAAGGATTTCAGTCAGATTCTTCAATGTGGCTCTGTGCTAACAGATGAAGGCCTTAATACTTTAGGTGAACAAAATATAGGTTGTGCACCTTTGCCATGGGTAATACCCCAACCCATGGCCATGATCACTAACAAAAAGATAGATCTGTTTAAATCAAATATTTCTCATTATCAAATGATGAAAGATCTTCAAATGCAATGGAAGCAATGGTCAGCTGAAAATCCAGCAATATTTATAACTTACAATGGTCATGCCTTTGATGAAGAATTGGTAAGAAGACAATTTTTTTGGAACTTATTAGAACCATATACAACCAATACTAACGGAAATGGACGACTAGATTTAATGCTGATGATTCATAACTTAGCTGCATTTTTTTCTGATGAAATATCTATGCCTTTATTTGAAGGAGGTCCTGGAATTAGCTATAAGTTAGAACATTTGGCTATTGAACATGGCATAGATGCTGGAGATGCACATGATGCCATTGCTGATTGCAATTTAATGATAGAAATGTGCAGAATTATAAAAGAGAGACTTCCTGAAGTGTTTCAGTCCTTTATAAATATATCAACGAAACCTGGTGTTAAAGAATTACTTTATTCAGAAGATTTCTTGGCTCTTGGTGAAATACATCGAAGACATACATTTAGATATCCAGTAGTCATGTGTGGTAGTGATGCTAGCAGACCTAATGAGATAGTATTTTTTGATTTGAGCTATGATCCTGATGATATTTTAGAATTGGACTTTGCTGAGATAAATAAACTTGTTCAATCAAAAGGAAGAGATGGACCTTTAAAAAAATATAAGATTAACAAAACAATACCTATATGCTCTCATAAGCACTTAAATAATGTTGAGGCTTTTGATATAGAGTTCTCAGAACTTCAAAGGAGGGCAGAAATAGTTAGATCTGATAAAGATTTTCAACAAAAAGTCTCCCAAGCAATGGAAGATAGAATGATGAATTTTCCTCAATCTGAGCATATAGAAGGAACAATTTATTCAGGTGGCTTTCCTTCAAATAGAGACAAAGACCTAATGCAAGAATTCCATATGTCTGATGATCCATCACATTTAGTAAAAATATCAAGGAACTTTGAAGATGAGAGGTTGAGGCTATTCGCTGAAAGAATAATTTGTTATCAACATATAACTGAAGTGCCAGAAGATATTAGTAAAAGATATCAAGAATTAATATCTGAACGAAATAATACTGATGGAGTATGGGGCTCTGTAGACAAGGCACTAGCTCAAGTGGATAAGTTATTAGATGAAAGAACAGATGATGAAAGTCAGACAATATTAAAAGCTACAAAAAGCAAGATTCAATCTATGAAATCCCTTTAAGAGAAATGGAGGGCGAACCCTCCATTAAGATGTCAGAAATTCTAATAGGGGGAGAGGATGACTGACAATTATCATTAGTATATATACTTATAATATATTATCAATATTTTATATAATACTTATTCTATCAATCGTAAGAGCTATTTATATATTTTTTTTATATATAAATTAACAAACTTACTTAATTAAAATATCTGTATAATACTTTTTCTTATAGACCCGTAGCTCAGTTTTGGTTAGAGCGCCGCATTGACATTGCGGAGGTCGATGGTTCGAGTCCATTCGGGTCTACCAGTACTTTATAATTGATTTATATAATTATCTAATCTATCTTGATTCATTACGAAAGATGCTTTTTTTGCAGCAGCTGCTGTTTTAACTTGGTCTAAGTTAGAGTAATCTCCACCAACATTAATAACACCCACCATCGCCATCATAGAGTGAGGTGTACATTGATATCCATAAACACCCTTAATATTAAAAGTCACTGTGATATCCTTGCTGAGATCACTATTCCAAGGCGTTGCACCTGCTGGAATCATTCCTGCCATTGAAGCTGAGTTATGCGCTGGATCTGTTGATTGGAAAGTTACTGAATCACCAACATCTATATTTAAAACAGAAGGCTCAAATACCATATAGCCCTCTGCTCCTTGATTAAGCATTTTGACAATATGATCAGCGCTTTCGATAGTTGTATTAATTAATATAATAGATAAAAGTAGTAGTTTTTTCATAAATATAAACCTGTAAAAATTATTAGAAGAGTAACAATTGAAAGAAATAAAAAACCTAATAAAGTAGCGATTAAAAAGATTTTAAATGGTGAAGGGTAAAAATTATTTTCAGCAGAGCCGACCCCAACTAATAATTTAAATATCTTAACCAAAAATTAAGCCATTAACATACATAGAAGCAAGCATAAAAGCTAAAACAACAACCTGTATTAATCCAGGTATTACAACGAATAAAACCAATGGATCAAATTTCATAGCCATAAAGTAATCGTTTTCATTCCATTCTGCAGTTTCTTCAGGTGTAGCATT
>CABXTT010000039.1 GCA_902515155.1 uncultured SAR86 cluster bacterium
CTCATTCAATTTGGCACCTGCTCTCAGCTCTAGCAACCTACTTTTTCTTTCTGCATTATAGAGACGAAAAATCAGCACAAATAGATTAATATATTTCTATGCCAGTAGACCATGAGATAGACTCTAGAAATAAAAATATACAAATATATATTAACGGTTCTTTTTACCATAGAGATGAAGCAAAGATATCTGTCTACGATAGCGGCTTTTTAATGGGAGATGGAATTTGGGAAGGTCTTAGATTAGTTAATAATAAGTGGATATTTATAGACGAGCATATTGATAGATTGTTTGAAGGTTGCAAAGCTATTGATCTAGATATCAAAATGACAAAAGAAGATATTGTTAATGCTTTGGATGAAACAAAAGCAATCAATAATATGTCTAATGAAGTTCATGCAAGACTGATGATAACTAGGGGTAACAAGTCAAAGCCATTTCAGCAGCCACACCTATCTAAAAGTGGCATAAATATTGTTATTATAATGGAGCATTCAAAACCTAGTATTGATGAGAAAAATATCACAATGGCAACCGTTCCCCAAGTAAGAGGGATGCCAATGAGTCAAGATCCTAAATTAAACAGTCATTCAAAACTTAATTGCATTTTGGCCTGTATTCAGGCTAATAAACTCGGTGCTGACGAGGCACTGATGCTTGATCCACTTGGTTTTGTAAATACCACTAATTCTTGTAATTTTTTTATAGTAAAAAATAATCAAGTCTGGACCAGTACTGGTGATTATTGTATGAATGGTGTTACGAGACAAAATATAATTAATCTATGTAAAGAAAATGATATACCTATTTATGAAAAAAACTTTTCATTAGTTGACGTCTATTCTGCAGATGAGGCATTCATAACAGGAACCTTGGGCTCACTAACTAATGTTACTTCTATCGATAATAGAAATATTGGAAAAGATAATAATCCAATATCAGATAAATTACGAAACTACTATAAAAAACTTCTTTAAATGTCTAGCAACCTAATTATTGCAATGTGGTCTGGACCAAGAAATCTATCGACTGCTTTAATGAGAAGTTTTGCCAATAGAACTGACGTAACAAAGGTATTAGATGAACCTTTTTATGGAGCTTATTTAACAAGAACTAAAAAAGATCATCCAATGAAAGAGGTTGTAATAAGTAGTCAATGCTCAATCTGGGATGAAGTAATAGACATTTGTAGATCTTCAGATCAAGATGGAATTACTTATCAAAAACATATGACTCAACACCTTCTAGATAACGATTTTTCATGGACTGCTAATTTATGTAATTGTTTTTTAATTAGAGATCCAAAAGATGTTGTGCCAAGTTTTTTAAAATCATGGCCTGATGGAGACTATGTTGATATGGGATTTAGTCAACAACTAGAACTTTTTAACTATATTTCACAAAAAAATAGTAACAACCCAACAGTTGTAGATGCATCACTTTTACGAATGAATCCAGAGGATTCACTAAAAAAACTTTGTAAATCAATAAAAATTGAATGGGATTCAAAAATGCTTAAGTGGAGTTCTGGAATTAAAGAATACGACGGAGTATGGGCAGAACATTGGTATCCATCAGTAAAAAATTCAGAATTTTTCAAACCACTAACTAATAAAAAAGAATATAACTTTTCAGACAAAGAAAAAAGAATTATTGATCAAGCAATGCCGATTTATGAATTAATGAGATCTTATATTAGTTAGAAATTATTTATCTGATTGTTCTTGAATATCTTCTCGTAGCTTAATTTTACTTAAACTTATTTGATCTTTAAGGCTCATAATATATGCAGCTCCAGCAAGAATTAATATACCTGATGCTTCATAAATAATATTAATAGAATCTAGATCTTTGCTTTGTAAAATTATCATTCTTGTTAGTGCGGTCATTGCAATAATTATTGGCAAAGTGACTGGCAATCTATTATTTACATAAAAGGCACCAACCATACCAAGTACTTCTGCATAAATAAATAGAAGGAATAAATCACTAAGATTAACGGTTTGCTCTTCAATTAATCTATAAATTTCTATACCAGTAGCAAAAAGGGTAGCTATAGCAATAATCATTAATATGATACGTTCTGATAACCAAATAAATTTTTGCCAGATATTAGTCTCATTATTCATCTAGTCAGTATAATGGGTATTTATAAATACTGTAAAAATATTTTATATATAAATTTAATCTATGAATTTAGGATAGATAGTTCTTCATCATTCATTTCAGCATTTATATCTTCAAATAATAGAGATGAAAGATATCTTTCAGCAGTATCTGCAAGCATGCATAAAATTTTAGAACCTGCTGGAGCTTTATTTGCTACTTCTATAGCAACCGCAAATGTCGAGCCACCTGATATACCTGTAAGAATTCCTTCTTTTGCAGCTAATTTTTGTGACCACCTTATTCCATCGTTTCCATTAACTGGTATTACTTCGTCAATAAACTTCATGTCAATTGATTCTTGAAGAACTAAGGGAATAAAATCAGTTGTCCATCCTTGTATTGGATGAGGATTCCAGTCAGGATGAGATTGAGCAGGAGCGCCATCTGATGTTCTTTGTTGTTTTTCACTATTTTTCAATAAAGGCGCAACGTCGGGTTCGGCTATTATCAATTTAGTCCCTGGCATCTTACTTCTAAGGGTTCGTGCTACACCTGAGAACGTTCCTCCAGTTCCATAACCTGAAACCCAATAATTAAGACCTTCATCTATAAAATCATTGACTATCTCTATTCCAGTAGTAATTTCATGAATATCAGCATTAGCCTTTGTTTCAAATTGTCGCGCATAGAACCAATCATTTTTATCTGAAAGTTCTTTAGCTTTATTGTATGCTCCTGAGCCTGCTTCTTCCGCTGGAGTGAGAATAACTTTTGCTCCTAAAAATCTCATCATTTTCCTTCTTTCTATAGATGCACTTTCAGGCATTGTAATAACACATGGATAATTTTTAGATGCACATATAAATGCAAGCCCTATACCAGTATTACCGCTTGTAGCTTCAACCACCGTTTGCCCTTGTTTTAATGACCCATCTTTTTCTGCAGTTTCTATTATATTTAAAGCCAACCTATCCTTAACCGAACTGGCTGGATTGAAAT
>CABXTT010000040.1 GCA_902515155.1 uncultured SAR86 cluster bacterium
TACATATTCTATATATGTTTTTTTTCTGTTAATATTCTCATTCATTTTTACTCATATATACTGCTTTTAAAGTTATTTGAGTAAGTTTTACTCTTATTATTAATCTTGTTAAATATTTAACGAAGGGGAGTTATTTATGAAAAATTTATCCATCTATTCATTCTATTTATTTGTATTGATTCTAATGCCTATAAGTATTTTTGCTCAAGAATCTGCTGGCATTGAAGAGGTTATTGTTACAGCTACAAAAACAGAATCTAATGTTCAAGATATTCCAATGGTTGTTGATGTATTCACAGAATCACAAATAAATGACTTAAACATTAATACTACTGAAGATATTGGTAATTTAATTCCATCATTAATTGTTGCTTATAACGTAGATCCTATGAATGCTCGTATGAGTATACGTGGAATTGGAACCAGTCAAAGTGATGCTTCTCTTGAGTCTGATGTATCTTTTGTAGTGGACGGAGTATATCTAAATAAAACTGGACTAGGACTTAATGATCTAGTTGATATCGAAAGGATTGAAGTATTGCAAGGTCCTCAGGGTACTTTGTATGGTAAAAATTCAAATGCAGGTGTTGTAAACATAACAACTAAAAAACCAACTCCTGGCGATGCAGATGCTTTTATCAAGTATGAAAATGGTGATTATAATAAGTCATCTGTTAGTTCGGCCATGACATTTGGTATCTCTGATAATATTGCTTTGAGATTGACTGCTAATACTACTGAATCTGACGGATGGATGACTAACAGTGTTGATGGCAGTTCTGCAAATGGAGACGATAATCAAACTCTCGCAATAAAATTATATTTTGAAGAAGATGATTTAAGAGTTTTCTTTAACCATACTGATATTACAAAAAAATCAACTTGTTGTGCAGTTGATAGTGTTGATACATCCAACCAAACTCTCGCTGCTAATGCTATGGGTGCAGCAGGTGCCTTTGGTGCATATGCTCCAGCTGATGGAAGATATGATAATTACAGGTTCCAGGCTACACCTGGCATGCCAACTTTTAATTTAGATTCAACATTAACTTCTATGAGAATAGATAAAGAAAGAGAAAATGGAGTATTGACATATGTTTTAGCCAGAAATGACTACACTGTTGATAGAAAATGGGATGCTGATTTTAGTGCTGCAGAATTCTGGAACCTACATAGAATTCTACCTGGTGACTCTCTTACAAACGAGCTAAGGTTTAGCTCAAATATGATAGGAAATCTTCAATACACTGTAGGTGTATATTTTAGTGAGTCCACTTATGGTGAGTATGGTGGTGGAGAAGCTATGAGAGCTATTACAATTGGCGAAGATTTAGTCCCAATCTTTAACCAAATGGTAAGTAACTTAACTGATTCAATTATTGCAATTAGAACTGCTCAGTCAATGGGGGTTGCAACTCCTGCTCAACTTGCACAGTTGCCAGCATTGGGAGCACAAGCTACAGCTCTTGGAGGTTTTGTAGCAACAACCACCCAAGGTGATGGGGCTGCTCAAGATATGACTTGGGATGATAGTACTTCGGCTGTATTTGGAAGAGTGACTAATCATTTTTCAGATACCACAAGGGTAACCTTAGGATTGAGATATACCGATGAAGAAAAAGAAGCTGATCTTTATGCCAATACTGTTCTAGATGGAACTATGACTGTTTCTGCTGCTATGGCAACCGCGTTTGACCGACCAGAGCTTGCTGGAGTAACTGCTTCAAGACAAGCGCTTTTAAATGATTCTCATTTTCTAAATGGCGTACTTCAAGATGTAGATCAAATCTTTACAAGAGGAGACACTGCTATTACATGGTCTTTGAGTATGGAAAAAGATTTACGAGATGACATTATGCTTTATGTTAGCGCTGCAACAGGCTATAAATCTGGAGGATTTAATTCAACATCTGGGCTGGATAATCTTTCTAGAGCTTTTGATAAAACTGAAACAGAAAGCTTTGAGCTTGGAATCAAATCTCGATTATTTGATAACAGAGTTCAATTAAATGCCGCCATTTTTAGTGCTGAAACAGAAGGGCAGCACTATATCACTCAGGCTGCATCAGGCGGTGGAACTATAGTTGGTAATGCAACTGTCCCTGCAGAAAGATTAGGTTTTGATATGAATTTAATTGCAAAGATTAGTCCAAGCCTAACTTTAAACGCAAGCTTTTATACTATCGATGATAATGAACCAGATATCGCATCAAATGCTGCTGCAAGACTTACACCAAATGATGCGTATACAGTCGGCTTAAGTCATCAATATCCATTAGCAGGTGGAATGGTATTCACCAGATTGAATTATAGTTATGATGGGCCTTATGAATGGACTTCTGCATACGTTGGTTCTCCAGCTTTTCCTGCAGTTCCTGGATACCCAGAGTTTCTTCAAGATCGTGATCAAAAAAATGTTAATGCAAAAATTGGCTGGAGAAATGATTCATGGGAAATTGCCTATTCAGTCAAAAATGCTACAGATGAAACAACCCCAAGGTTGGCTTTAAACCCTAGCCCTGTTTCAGGAGTAAATGGTATAA
>CABXTT010000041.1 GCA_902515155.1 uncultured SAR86 cluster bacterium
ATTCTAGCAATAAATTTAGTTTCATTACCGAGGACGGAAATATCCTCGCCTTCATCAGCAAGTATCTCTTCAATTGCTTCTGTTTGCACTGGATTAATATCTTTATAAAAATGGACGTATGTATCAGAACCTAACTGCTCAAGAAGGGAGACTTCTATACTTACTCGTTCGCTGAATTCTTTTTCATTTGCATAGACAGAATCTTCAAATGCCTCTGGTCTAATTCCTATAACAATCTCTTTTCCATTAAAACCAGTCAATGCTTCGGGAGCATTGCTTACATTAATTTCATTGTCTCCAAATTTTATTACAGTTTTTTTTCCAGATTTTGTGGGAGTTCCGTAAACAAAGTTCATGGACGGGCTACCAATAAATCCAGCAACAAAAATATTTTTTGGATACAAGTAAATTTCTCTTGGTGTGTCAATCTGTTGAAGAACTCCTTTTCTGATGACAGCAACTCGATCACCCATAGTCATAGCTTCAACCTGATCGTGTGTTACATATAGAGTTGTAGTTTCTAATTGAGCATGAAGTTGTCCTAGTTCAGCTCTCATCTGGACTCTTAATTTAGCATCTAGATTAGATAGTGGTTCATCCATTAAAAATGCCTGTGGACTCCTTACAATTGCCCTACCCATTGCAACTCTTTGTCTTTGACCACCAGAAAGAGCTTTTGGTTTTCTCTCAAGCAATTCATCAATCTCTAATGTTTTTGCAGCTTCTTTTACCTTATTGTCAATCTCATCCTTAGGAAGCTTTCGTAGTTTAAGAGAGAAAGCCATATTGTCATATACAGACATATGAGGATATAACGCATAGTTTTGAAAAACCATTGCTATGTCTCTATCTTTTGGTGCAACTTCATTTACAATTTTGTCAGCTATTGAAATCTCACCCTCAGTGATATCTTCCAATCCAGCAACCATTCTTAGTAAAGTAGTTTTACCACAACCAGAAGGACCAACTAAAACTACAAACTCGCCGTCATTAATTTCTATATTTACATCTTCTAAAGCGCGAGTACCATTTGGATAAATTTTTCCAACGCTTGAAATTTTTATTGCACCCATAATTTAAACCTTTTAAGTGTAGCTAAAATTTTTTGATTTTAAAATTAAATTACGTCTTATTATTATTTTGTACTATTTCAATATTGAATTTAAAATATTTATATATGGTACAAGTACCCCTTTCTCGTGTAACGACTCTTAAAGACATTAAACCGGAATCACTAACTGATTCAAAATATGTGGTTTATTGGATGATTGCTTTTAAAAGAGTAGGATATAACTTTGCATTACAACGTGCTGTTGAATGGGCTAATCAACTATCTCAACCATTACTAATTTTAGAACCATTAATTCTTGATTATCCAATGTCTAGTATCCGTTTGCATAAATTTATTCTTGAAGGGATGAAGGAAGTAGATGAAATGATCTATGGTACAAAAGCGCATTATTATCCTTTCGTTGAGCAGACGGCACAAGAATCAGAAGGACTTTTGAATGAAATTTCCAAGAATGCATCTGTTGTTATTACAGATGATTACCCAACATATTTTGTTCCTCAAATGACTGCAAAAGCCTCTGGTGAAATCAATACAAGATATGAACTCGTAGATTCCAATGGCATTGTTCCTATCAGAATTTCAGAAAAAGAATATGTTAGAGCTCATGATTTTAGAAGATATTTACACAAAAACTTGGAAGACTTTATTATAGAAACACCACTTGAGAATCCATTAGAGTTGCTAAATAAAAAATTTGAACAATCTGAAATAAAAACCATTCAAGAAAAATGGAAACCATATAATTTTAAAAAGCTAAGTATTGATGACTTTCTAGAAGATCTAAATATTGATAAAACGGTAGAGGTCAGCCCAATAAATGGTGGATACTCACAGGCTGTTAAGCAACTGCAAAAATTTATTGAAATTGGATATCAAGATTACGCAAAGTATAGAAGTGATCCATCTAAAGAAGCTAGTAGTCAATTGTCACCTTATTTTCATTTTGGACAGATATCAACATATGAAGTATTCGAAAAAATATCTAATTTGGAGTCATGGTCTCTAGAAACAGTTGATCCAAAAATGGTAGGAAGAAGAGAAGGATGGTGGGGAAGTACAGAAAATTTTGAAAGCTTCATGGATGAATTAATAACTTGGAGAGAGCTTGGTTACCATACATGTGTAAGAAGAGCTAATTACAACCAATACTCAAGCTTGCCTGAGTGGGCAATCAAAACCCTACATGAACATTCATCTGATGAAAGAGAACATATATATTCTCTAGATGAACTCACATATTCTCAAACACATGATGAGATTTGGAACGCAGCTCAGAATCAATTGCGAACAGAAGGAATAATTCAGAATTATTTAAGAATGCTTTGGGGTAAGAAAATACTTGAATGGACACCAAATCCACAGTTAGCTCTTTCCTACATGATTACTCTAAATGATAGGTATTCTTTGGACGGAAGAGATCCAAACTCCTATTCCGGAGTATTTTGGATT